>NZ_JBFAOY010000053.1:0-28544 GCF_040675505.1 Streptomyces sp. NPDC049597 | reverse complement strand
CGCCGAGGTCCAGCGGCCGCTGCCCGAGCGGGGTGGCGAGCGTGTTGTCGACGGCGACGAGCGCGCCGACGGCGTGCGCGGCCTCGGTCAGGCGCACCTCGTGCGGGGCCGGCCGGTCCGTCGGCCGGGGGCGGGGAGCGGAGGAGATACCAAGGTCCCTCGGCATGGCGTCGCTTGACCCCCACGTCTCGGGATTCGCCGTCATGGGAATGGGTATGCGTCACGCGTGGACCGCAACTGCGGCCACCGGGACGTCGGTTCGCCGATGAGTTCCTTTCAGATGGCGCAATTCCGGCCGCCCTCGATTGAGTAGCGATTGCTCTGGGCGCAGCCGTCTTCCGGCCGCAGACTCGGGCATGTCGTCGTGGCCCGTCTCCCGGGCTGCGAGACCGCCCACTCTCCGGTCCGCCGTGAGACGGAAACCTGACGCATCACCACGGCTGCCCCACAAAGGCGAACCGCACGAGCCGGGAACCACTCCTCTCGCGCCCCGCGGACGCGAAGCCCCCCGGCGCCCTGCCTTCGGCTGACCGCCGACACCTTCCCGGAGGCTCACGGGCGCAGCCCGCCACATGGGCTCCGCCCCCCACTGCGCACCAGGGCAGCCGCTCCCCATCCGCTCCACTCTGTTCGTACATGCCGGCAGCAGCTTGCTGGCAGGAAGGCACCATGAAGTCACCCCAGAAGTTCGCCGGCACGGCCGATTCCCTGATCCGCTCCCGGCTGGCCGGTCTACCGGCCTTCAAGGAGTTCCAGGCGGGGTCCATCGGACGCGCCGAGCTGCAGAGTGCCCTGGCCGCGGAGCGACCCGAGGATTGGGGGCTGAACGAGGACCAGCTCAACCTCGCCACCCGCCTGTGCGTCGACGACGAGTCCGCCGTCGATCGTATGCTCGTCCGGCTCCACTCCGAGGGCCTGTTGCCTGGGACCGGCTATGACAAGGACCGCTTCGAGCGCTTTCGCGACCGTATGGACGCCGAGTTCGACCACGGCGGCCACCTCACGTACATCTTCCCGGAGGAGGCGCGCCTGCTCTTCGCGGTGGCGGAGATCACCGCTCCGGCCCGGACCGTCTTCATCGGCTCCTACTACGGCTACTGGGCGGCATGGGCGCTACCAGGGATCGCTGCGGCCGGTGGCACCGCGGTCCTGATCGATCCCGACGCCGACGTGCTCCAGTTGTCTGCGGACAACCTCCGGCGGCTGGGTTACTCGGATGTCTGCACGTTCGCCTGCGAGGACGCCGCAGCCCGTCTGGAACGCGAACTGGCTGAGTACGACCTGGTGGTCCTGGACGCCGAGGGTCCGGCCGCACATGGGCCAGCCAACCGGCGCGGCAAGGCCGTCTACGGGCCGCTCACCGCCGCCGTGACGCCCTGGCTCCGGCCCGGAGGGCTGCTGCTGGCGCACAACGTCCTGCTGGAGAACCTCACCGACAACGGCTACTTCGCGGGTCGCATCGCCCGCAATGTGGAGCAGTTCACCGGGTTCTCCCGGATTGTGGAGCGCTACTACGACCGTGCGCTGGACCTCCCGACCTCCGAGGGCGTGGGTGCCTACCGCCGCGGCGGGGGAGACACCCGGTGACACCCATGGAGCGGGACCGCTGGCACCGGGCCGCGACCGTCCGCGCCGCCGCGCAGCGACGGTGGGACCCCCGCGCGGAGGGCACCGGCCGACTGTTCTTCTCCACTTCCCAGGTGCCGGTCGCCGGTCATCTGCTGCTGCGGGAGCGGCTGGAGGGGCCCCACTGGAGGGAACTGCACATCCAGCACTTCTACCGCTTCATGGCGTTGACGATCCGGCTGGAACAGTACGTCGTCAACCCTGCTGTCCTCGCCCTGGCGCACCGGGAGGTCCCGGTGGAGCTCCGGGACGAGGATGTCCACGGCGCCCACCGCATCTATGTGGACGAGGGCTACCACGCACTGGAGGCGGTGGAACTGATGTCCGATGTGCGGCACGGCACCGGCGTGGCGCCGGTCATCGGCTGGAGGGCGGGCATCGACCGGCGGCTGGAGGAGGTGCTGGCGGATCTGCCGGACGGCAGGACGCGGGCCTTGGCGCGCCAGCTCTTCGTGGTGGTGTCCGAGACGATGATCTCCGCCACCCTGTCGGCGGTCCCGCATGACGAGGAGGTCGTGGACACCGTCCGTGCGGCGATCGCCGACCACGCCGTGGACGAGGGCCGCCACCACCGGTTCTTCGCCGCGTATCTGCCGCGACTGTGGGATGGACTGGGGACCTCCGACCGGGATCTGCTGGCTCCGCTGCTGCCGCGCTTCATGAGCGAGTTCACCGCTCCAGACCTGGCGGGTCTGCGCCGTGAGCTGACCGGATACGGCCTTTCCGGGCGGGTGGTCGACACGGTGTGCGAGGAGTCCTACCCCCCCGAGCGGCTGCGCGCGGAGACGGCGGCCACAGGCGCGGCCACCCTGCGCTACCTGCAGGAGTGCGGGGCGCTCCGCCATGGCCGGATGTCGGACGCGCTGGGTGCCGCCGGGCTGCTGCCATGAGGTCTTCCTCCCGTCAGCGGCAGCCGATGACCCGATACTCTCGGGAGAGCCGTAGGCTGCTGGCGGTCACCCTGGTAGCCAGCACTGCGCTGTTCACGCTGAACCCGTTCCTGGCCGTGCATCTCCCGAAGTACGCGCCCGGTTCGGGGCCGATCGGTGTCGCACTCCTGCTCTCGGCGGTGGTCGGCGGTGTGGTGGCCCTGCTGGCCTCGGCGGCCGGAGGTGACTCCCGGGGCCGGCTGTTGCTGACCGCGCGGTGGTCGGTGGCCGGGCTCGCCGCGGGCGCGGGCACCCTGGCGGTGCTGCCGTCGCTGCCTGTGGCGGTGCAATCGGTGGCGGTCCTCGCCGGGCTAGTGCTGCTGCGCGCCTGCCTGAACTTGTACAGCAATGCCTCCCGGAGCCTGCATCTGCTCACCAACGGTTCCACGGTGGACACCGGAGTGCTGTTCGCGGCCGTCGGTACGTTCTTCGGCATCGGGAGCGCCGTGGGGCCCGTGTTGGGCGGGATGCTGCTCGGACTGGGCGGATTCGGATTGGCGCTGACAGCCGCGGCGCTGCTGTTCGCAGGCTGCCTGCTTCCACTGGCCCGGGCGGGTGCGGCCTCCCCGCCGCCACGTGAGGCTCCGCCGCCCGCCGGCCAGGTCGCGCGATTGCGGCCGACCTCACGGGCGGCGGCCCGTGTCTGCCTGGGGAGCGGGCTGGCCTATGTGCTGTACGCCCAGTCGCTTGCGTACATCCCGCTCACCCTCTCCCACCGCTACCCCTCCGCCGACCGGCTCACCGTGGTGTTCTTCACGGCCAACGCGGTGCTGCTGATCGCCTGCTCCCTCCCGGTGATGCGGGCCATACGGCGGCTGGCGCCCGACCACCGCTGGCAGTCGGCGGCCGGTGTCGCCGCGCTGCTGGCCGCGCTGTTGGTGCTGCGCTGCGCACCGGCGGGATGGACGGCGCTGGCCGGTTCCGTGGTGCTCTACACCTTCGGGGAGATCGTGGTGCCGGCGGTGGGGATGCAACTGCTCAAGGCTGAGACCGCCGGGGCCAGGACCGGCACGGCGAGGAACGTCGCCTTCTTCACCTTCGCCACCAACACCGTGGGCATGGGCGCGGGGCAGTACGTCGGCACCGCCGTGGCCGCGCTGCCCTCCCCGGCCTGGCACGCCGGCCTGTGGTCGCTGACCGCCGCACTGAGCGCCGCCGCGCTCTGCCGGCGCGGCAGGCCGCCGCGCACAGCCCGGCACGCCAGGCCCACCCGGTTCTCCTGGCGCGCCAAGACCTCAACGACACCACTGACATGGAAGGAGCACGATGAGCGCATCGCATGTGGTCGTGGTCGGCACCGTCGCCCGACACGCCGCGGACCGCTACGCCGCGGCCTGCAGGACCCACGGACACCAGCCGGTCTTCCTGGGCCTGCCGAGGGAGGCGCCGGCCGGCTGCCGCCGGGTGGAAGTGCCCAGTCTGGCAGCCCCCGCTGAGGATTTGGCCACGCTGATCGCCCCGTACACACCCGTCGGGGTGGTGCCGGGCGGGGAACTGGCCGTGCCGGTGGCCGACCGCATCGCGGCCCTGCTGGGCCTGCCCCACAATCCGGTGGACCGGCTGGCGGTCTACCGCGAGAAGGACGCCATGCGCGCGGCCTTCGCGGCCCACGGGGTGCCTCAGCCCATCGTGTACGCCGTCTTCTCGTCGACTCAGGAGGCGTCGGAGTTCGACTGGACCGCGGTGCGGTTCCCCGTGATCGTCAAACCGGTGGACGGCGCGGCAAGCTTCTTCGTCACCCGTTGCGAGACCCCTGCCGACGTACTGGCCGCGCTGCCCAGGGTGTTCGGACACCGCCGCTCCGGGGCCACCGGCCTTCCGCTGCGGGGCAGCGCGCTGGTGGAGGAGTGCGTCGACGGCCCGGAGTACAGCGCCGACTGCATTGTGAGCGAGGGACGGGTACGGGAGGTGTTCGTCGCCACCAAGTTCCTCAGTGCCCCGCCCTACTCGGACGAGACCGCCCATATGTGCGCCGACGGCCTGGCGCCCGCGGTGCACGCGGAGGCGGTCTCGGTCCTGCAGTCCGTGGCCGATGCCTACCGGGTGCGGTCCACCGTGCTGCATGCGGAGTTCAGGCTGACTGACGCTGCGGGCGGCCTGCGGGTGATCGAGGTCGGCAACCGCGTCGCCGGAGACCGGATCAGCGAGCTGGTGGAGCTTCGCCACGGGTGGAACCTGGAGGAGGCCATGGTGCTGTCCCGGGTCGGCGCCCCGTACGGCGGTGCGCACCACCCGGAACGGGCGGGCCGGTGGCCGGCGTACGGGATCAGGTTCCTCTTCGACGGTGAACCACCGCCGCTGCTGCCCGCGGGCGTCGCAAGGATCCGGGGCGAGCGCACCGACGCCTACCCCCGCACCAGCGATGCCAGCCCGCGGCACATCTCGCGCCGTACCGGCTACAGCCTCCTCGCCGCGGACTCGCCGGAGGCCTTGCGCCCCCACCTGTCGGGCGCGGCGGCGACGACGGGGGAAAGGAAGGGAGGGATCGCCGTATGAGGACCACGACACGCCCGGCCGGGCCCGCGCCCCGAGCCGGAGGCCGCATCCGCGCGGCGCAGCCCGGTGACCTGGAAGGCCTGCGCGCCGTCTACAACCACGCGGTGCTGCACACCGACGCTACCCTCGACACCGAGGAGAAGAGCCCGGAGGACTTCCGTGAGTGGTTCGCCGACCACCAGGGGCGCTACCGCGCCGGAGTGTACCTCGACGACGATGGGCGGGCGTGCGGCTATGCAGCGCTGTCGGCGTTCTCCCGCCGGGGCGGCTACCACCCGCTGGCGGAACTCTCCGTCTACCTGGCCCCGCACGCCCAGGGGCGCGGATGCGGCACGGCGCTCACCCGGTGGGCGCTGGACCAGGCCGGGCGGCGTGACTTCGCCACCATCGTCTGCTTTGTGACCACGACGAATGAGGCGTCCGGCCGGATGCTCGCCAGGTGCGGTTTCGAGCGGACCGGGGTCATGCGCCGGGCGGGCAGGAAGCTCGGCGCCTTCGTCGACCTGGGCATCTGGCAGGCGTTCCTGCCTGATGGCCCCGACCGCCCGCTCACCCCAGGCGTGTGAGCGCCTCGGGAAGTTCCCGGCGGTCACGGCGGCAGAGATCACGGTATTCATGCCGCCATCCCGATCCGGGGGAGGCCGCGGCCGACCGCCGACACCCCATATGTTGGTATCCCGCCCATGCGTTGGGGCTGCGGCAGGGCGAAGCCTCGGGCTGAGGTGGTCGGACCTTCGACATCACCTTCGACCGCCGCTTCCCCTCAGCCCGTCAGTGACCAACCACCCTGATACTCCGTTCGTTCGACAGATCCCGCCAGCGTGGCCAAGGGGCCGGGTGGGGTGATTATCAGCGGTAGGAGGCGAGTTCACCGATTCGGCGGTTGCGGCGGACGAGTAGTTGGTGCCGGTCGGGTCAGATCGTGGTGCGCTGTGTTTCCCGCCAGATACGGGCAGTTGTACGGATGAATGTGAGGGTGGTGGTGGTCGACGGGACGGCTTCGTCGAAAGACGTGGTCAGGTGGAACGATGGATCCCCCCAAACCTGGGTGGACGTCGAGTTGGGGTTTTGTGATCTCGAACGCAATGGTCATGCCGACGGTGTGGTCGCGGGTGTCGAGGATGTGCACGGGCGCCTCAGCATTGATCACGGCGCAAGGGACAGAGCCGGCCTGGACTCTGACCTGTGCCGGAGAGGGGTGGGTGACCCGTTGGCTGGGGTTATGCGAATGCCCGGGGTCGGCGCAGAGACTTGCGGCGGGTTCGACGATCGCGACGCGTCGGGCAGGTGACGGCAGGGCGGGATCCCAGTGAAGGCGTTGGGATCGTAGGTGAACTCCGAGTCCCGGATCGCGGCCGCTATTGAATGCCGATTCCGGCGTTGGCCACGGTGATGTTCTCCAGATGATGCCGCCTTCCGTTTTCGTAGAGGATGCCCGTCGAAGCGCCAGCGGGATGAAGGGAAGTACGACGCGACCAGCCCAGAAGGGCTTGACGGTCATCCCGCGGCGCTGGGTCGTCGAGCGGACTTTCAGCAGGCTCATGCACCACCGCCGCCTCGCCCCGCGACTGCGAAACCCCGCCGCTCGTAAGCGGCGACAGCTCCAGCGTCGGGTCGAGATCGACAGCAGTCGATGAGTCGATGCAGTAGGCGAGGTCGCTGCGGTGAGGCTGCCTTGCTCACGGGTGCATCCGCGCGCCCTTGAGGACCTTGTCCACCGCGTTGCGCGGCCCGTAGACGGCCATCCCCACCAGATCGAGCTGGTCCGCGCCCACGGCCCGTACAGCCGCCCGGTTGTCCCGGTCGTTGCCTGTGCTGAACAGGTCCGAGGTGAACACGGCCCTCGGAAGCGAGCGGGACAGCGCCCGACCGTGCGCGGCGGTGAGCGTCTACTTCGTCCCCTCGAAGATCAGCACGGGCTGGCGGAACATCGGCAGATACACAGTGTCGTCGGCGTCCGCGTACGGCTCGCCGATCACCTCGGGTGACGCCGTGCCGAGCCCGCTGACCACGAAGGCGGTTACATTCAGCCGCTGCCAGGGCTCCAGGTCGTCGCGTAGCAGTACGGCGATCTTCGTGTCGAAGCGGACAGGCACGTTCTCATACCCTGCACCGGTCTCGACCCCGGACCCGGCCTCGGTCTCATCCTTGGTTCTCATGCTTCGAGACTCGAGGAAGCATGCCTTCTCCATCTTGTACGTTCTTTGCGTGATGGCTCCGCGGGAAATCTCTGCTTGGCGCCCGCCGGTCGCGGGCGTCGTGGAGGTCTTCCACGCCCACTTCACCGAGCACGCGTACCCCATGCACGTCCACGACGCCTGGACCCTGCTGATTGTCGACGATGGCGCGGTCCGCTACGACCTGGATCGCCACGAGCGCGGCACCCCGAACGACACCGTCAGCCTGCTCCCGCCGCAGATCCCACACAACGGCTCACCTGCCACCCCTCACGGCTTCCGCAAGCGCGTGCTCTACCTCGACATGACGCAGCTGGACGAGAGCTTCATCGGGCCGGCGGTGGACGGCCCGGACCTCACCGATCCCGTCCTGCGCAGACGCGTCGGACAGCTGCACACAGCCCTCGCCATCCGAGGAGACGAGTTCGAGGCCGAGAGCCGTCTGGCCCTCATCGGCGAGCGCCTGCGCGAGCACCTGCGCCCCAGGCTGGCCGTCGGCAGCGCGGGGCCCGACCGCGGCGTCGCCCAGAACCTGCGTGACCTCCTCGACGAGCGATTGCTCGAAGTGATCACCCTGGAAGAGGCCGCGCGCCTGGTCCACGCCCACCCCACGCATCTCGTCCGTGCTTTCAGCGCCGCCTTCGGCATCGCACCCCATCAGTACGTGACATCCCGCCGTGTCGACTTGGCCCGCCGTCTGCTCCTCGACGGACGGCCGCCGGGCGAGGTAGCGACCGCCGTCGGCTTCTACGACCAGTCCCACCTCACCCGGCACTTCAAGCGGGTCGTGGGCATCACCCCGGGCCGGTACGCCCGTACCCGGGGGCGTCAGTTGAGCATGGGCCGCCGCGCTTGATGCCGCACTGCTCTGCGCGGGAGTGGCCCATCAACGGCCTGAATATCCTCCACCACGTGCAGGGATCTTGGTGACAACACGGCTGCTTGCCAGGCCCTGGCTTGCGGTGGGCAACAAACACCGGCCCCCGCGTACGGCCCCTTCGGCTCGGGACCAGGACAGTCCGGTGAGTGGGCCCGTGGGTCTCGTCCGGAGCCCGGGGCCTCACTCCCGTCTGAGTACGTCGGGCAGCTCGTTCGGCGGGTGGTGATGCCCCGTTTGGTGAAGACCCGGCGCAGATGGTTGTCCAATGTGCGTACGGAGAGCGTCAGCCGATTGGCTATCTCCTTGCTGGACAGCCCGGACGCGGCGAGAAGTGCGACCTCCAATTCGCTCCTTGTCAGGGGCGTGGGCGCGGAGGTGAGCGACAGCAGCGGGGTGACGGCACCCTGGCAGTGCCGGGTGAGCCGGCTCGCCCGTGCCTCCGCCGCCGTGGCCGCCCGCGCTGAGCCGCTGCCGCGAAGAATTCAGGCCGCGTCGGCCGCCGCCTCGGCCGCCGACAGGTGGGCCCCGATGGCGTGCAGCCGCTCGGCTACCGCGAGCAACGCTTCGGCGTCTCGGGCGGCCATGGCGGCGACCAGGTCGGCCCGCGCGCCGGCAAAGGCCCCGTCGCAGCAGGCAGCCAGCTCGGCGAGGCGTTCACAGACCTGCCGAGCGCCGCCGAGCCGTGCCGCCTCGGTCAGCAGGAGCACCTCCGAGCTGCTGTATCGGCGTTTCTGGCCCGGGCGGCGGCCTGGCACAGGACCTCACGTCCGGCCACCAGGTCGCCCTTGGCGACCAGCCACCAGGCGCGTCCCAAGGCGTCTTCCCCGGCACCGGTGCAGCTCAAGGCTCGACCGGCGCTCGACACTTCCGCCGAGGACGGAGGAGAGCACGGCCTCGCTTCTCCGTGGGCTGAAGCACCGTCAGGTCGATTCTTCGCATCCGGTCGCACTGGTCCAGGGCCCGTACCGCGTCGACGGCCCATGGACCGGGGCCCGAGCCGCCGGGAGGGCGGCTCGGGGCCTTCGGGACTCACCGGGCACGGAACCACCAGCAGACCGAACAGAACCGTTGGCCAGTACTCATACACTGCGGTTCAGCGTCGGCTGTCGCCCGGGCGAGCAGGCTGGTCACCTCGGCAATCGACGGTGTCGTGCCTGTGGCCATGACTGGCAGACGTCGGCCTGCTCGCACTCGCGCCGCCAGACCTTGCTGTAGCGGCAGGCGGCATCCGGGGGCACCCAGCCGAACGGGACTTTCTCCGCGATCGCGCGGCGGACCATCGCCTTCGCCATTTCATGGCGCTGCATGCTCCGCTCCCGGGCGACGCTCTCGGCTGGACTCGAAAGAGCGCCGGTGCGCGAGGGGACCCACTCCGCGACGTGCGGTGAAGTAATGGCGCAGGGCGTCGGCGCTGCCGAAGCCCGACCGAGTGGCTACGGCTTCCACCGGCAGATCGCTGCTCTCCAAGAGTTGCTCTGCTCGGTGCAGACGCTGGTCGAGCAGCCAGCGGTGCGGCGTGGTGCCAGTGGCTGCCTTGAGTCTCCTGGCGAAGGTACGTGGCGACATTCGTGTCCGGGAGGCCAGCATGTCCACTGTCAGAGGGCGGTCGAGGTGTGCCTGCATCCAGTCCAGCAGGTCGGAAAGCTCGTAGCCGGTGCTGACTTTGGGGACCGGCATTTCGACGTACTGCGCCTGACCGCCAGATCGGTGTGCCGGTACAACCATACGGCGGGCCAGTGCGTTGGCAGTCGCGGCGCCATACTCGCGGCGCACGATGTGCAGGCAGGCGTCGATCCCTGCGGCGGCCCCGGCACTGGTGAGAATGGGCCCATCCTCGGCATAGAGGACATCACGCTCCACCCGGACACTTGGATGCTGCTCAGCAAGCTGGTCGGCGAACTGCCAGTGTGTTGCGGCTCGCCGCCCGTCGAGCAGGCCGGCCATGGCGAGCGGGAAGGCACCCGTGCACACGGACAGCACTCGGGCACCGCGGACGACCGCGTGGCGTAGCGCCTCAGCAATCGATGGCAGCACAGGCCGGTCGAGATCCGGCCAGGCCGGCACGGTCACCAGGTCGGCATTGGCCATCCGTTCGAGCCCGTACTCGACATGGATGGAAACCCCGACGTGGTGGCCACGAGGCCCGGACGCGGTGCGCAGACCGCGAAGTCATAGACCGGCAGGCCATCGTCGGAGCGGTCCAGCCCGAAGACCTGACAGACCACACCGAGCTCGAATGCTGCCGCTCTGCCGCCGACCAGGGCGACCACGTTGCACATCACAGCTCCATCAGGCAGAAACTTCCCGCACCCTGGCAGCCCTGCCAGTACTCTTACGGCTTCCCGTCCGGCAGGCTGCGTACCCATGGACCACTCCCACACAGAAGCGACGACCAGGGATTGGCGTTGCGGTACGCCCGGTGATCCACTGGCACACACAGCCCTCGCACGTCGCGATTCGATGCACCGTCAGGTACGCCACCGAAGGATTGCTGCGTCGACGGCGTGATCACTCTTGGCCTATCGGCTGGTGGACCGGACGGGATCGATCCGGCACGGCGCCGGTCCCGGGATGCTCATGCGGCGCAGCGCACCCCTGAGGGCCGTTGATCGACGGCCACTGGACGGCGCGCCGAGCGGTGGCATCACACCATGTGGAGCCGCTGCGCCAGTTCCCGTGTCAGATCACGCAGGGTCGTTGACACACAATACGGTGCATTCTCTGCGCAGACTCGCCATTATCGACTACCCATGGAAATACGGAGAGTGCAATGACAGAAGGAAAGCCTGTCATCAACCCTGTCGGCAAGCAGGGTTACATTCTGGAATTCGACGAATCCTTCCACGGCGATGACCTGGATAGTTCCCGGTGGCTGCCGTACTATTTGCCGCACTGGAGTTCTCGCGAAGCAGCGCGCGCCAGGTATCATATTGAGCAGGGCGCTTTGAATCTGCTCATCGAAGAAGAACAGAAGCCATGGTGTCCTGAGTTCGACGGTGACATCAGGGTTTCTTCCTTGCAGACCGGTTTGTTCGCGGGCCCCATCGGGAGTCCAATCGGACAAATGCATTTCAAGCCGTCCCTCCGCGTGCGCGAGGCGCAGGACCCCCTCAAGCTCTACACCCCTCAGTACGGGTTCTTCGAGATGCGGGCGAAGGCGACCGCTGACCCGCACTGCATGGTAGCTCTTTGGATGATCGGTTATGAGGATGTGCCGGAGCATTCCGCGGAGATATGCATCTTTGAGATCTTCGGCCGTGAATTGACTCCGGACACGACAGCCGTTGGCATGGGACTCCACCCATGGAGCGATCCAACCATTCACGAAGAGTGGGCCGCGGAGCACCTCGCCATCGATGCACGCGAGTATCATACATATGCCGTGGAATGGACTCCGGACCACGTCGCCTTCTTCGTCGACGACAAGCTGGTAAAGGTTTCGAACCAGTCTCCCAGTTATCCTATGCAATTCATGCTCAGCATTTACGAGTTTCCTGAAGGCCGACAGGTCGCCAGCTCTTATCCCAAGCGATTCACTGTGGATTATTTCCGCGGCTACCGGGCGGCCCCTGCCCCGGGATGACACACCGCGGCGGCACAGGATGTTGCGCTGGATGAGCTCGGAGAGACCCCTTCCCGGCCGGTGCCGTACTGGGGCTGGGGCAGCCTGCCGGACCAGTACGGCCGCCGTTGGGGATGGCGATGACGGCGAGTCACCCACGCCCAAGCGGACTCCTAGCTAGAGTGCTTGGCGATCTGCCGCCCCATCCTTCCCGGGTGGGGCGTTCACGCCAGGTAGCGTTGTGGCCGGGGAATTTCAACCGGCCACCAGCACCAAGTCCACGTGCGATTCCTTGTCAAGGCGGAGCAGGATCGACCTGGCGCGTCGCTGAGCGGTTGGGTGTCTCACAGGGGACCGTGGAGCGCTACCTGCAGGGCCAGTTCAAACGCCCCCGCCGCGACCTCGCCGACAACTCGCCGCCGAAGTACGCAAGGACCGGCAGCCCCGCGTCCAGCGGCGCATGTGGCTCCGGGGAGCCATGCGACCGTGAGCTCCGTGGGGGGATGTGCCCAGAAGGTTCGCTGTCTACCGTCGTGGGGCATTGCCACGCGCCGACATCGGAGGATGCCTGCTGTGCCCAAAAATGTCCTAATAAAGGAGAGTGTTAGCGGATTCGTGCCGTACAGGTCGGGGTTTCGGGCGGATCTGCTGACTGCGAGGGCCCGGCCGTTGCCGCCGCTGTCCTGGCCCCGCCGCTTGAGCCGGCTGCCGCAGGTCTCGGTGTTTCTGCTCGCTGCGGCGTTGGGCGGGACCGGCGCGGATCTCACCGCACAGGTGCTGGCTGCGGTGCACGCCGTCACCGTGGTGGTGGCGTTGCGGTGGCCGGCGCCGGCGTGGTGGCTCGCGATGGCCATGACGGTCGTTGTCGTGGTGGGGCATCCGCCCACCCACGACAACTGGCTGTGGGTGTGGGCGGTGCAGGCCGTGGTGCTGTTTCTGCTGTCGCTGCGGGTGCGTCCTTTCCCGGCGGCTGTGGCGACCGCTGTCACCGCCCTGCTCATGCTGGTTCTGAAGCTGTCCGGGACGGCGGTCGGGGACTGGCCCGTGACCGCCTTTGGCACCGTGTTGCTCGTTGTGGGGCCGGTCTTGGGGTCGATCAGGCGGGGACGGCGTGAGGATCGTGCCCGGCTGGCTGAGCAGTTCGTTGCGACCGCCCACGAGCGGGCCGCGCGGACCGTGCTGGAGGAACGAGCCCGAATCGCCCGTGAGCTGCACGATGTGGTCGCCCATCACATGTCCCTGATCTCCGTTCAGGCCGACGCTGCCCGCTACCGTGTGCCGGATCCGCCCGCGGAACTCGTCAACGAGTTCGCGTCGATCCGCGCGAGCGCGCTGGAGGCTCTGACGGAGCTGCGCCGCCTGTTGGGCGTGCTGCGCTTTGAGGTTACCGGCGATGGCGCGGCCGGCACCGCACCGCAGCCCTCCCTGGTTCGACTCGACGACCTTCTGGACTCGGTCCGCGCCGCGGGGCTGACCGTCACCTTGCAGGTCCGGGGGACGGCGCGGGCCCTGCCACCGGGGGTGGAGTTGTCCGCGTACCGGATCGTTCAGGAGGCACTGAGCAATTCCCTGCGGCACGCGTCCGGCGCCGAGGTCGTCGTGCGGATCGGGTACGGTCACGACACGCTGACGCTGAGCGTCACCAACACTCCCGTGCCTGTGGCGTCCGGACCGTCACCCGGCGCAGGGCACGGCCTGACCGGCATGCGCGAGCGTGCCACGATGCTGGGCGGCGAGCTTGCCGTCGGCCCCGCGCCCGACGGCGGCTGGGAGGTCCATGCTGTGCTCCCTGTCCCCGCCCCACCCACCAGCAAGGAGTCGCCTCCGTGACAATCCGCGTGCTGATCGCCGACGACCAGGCCATGGTCCGTGACGCGTTCTCGGTCATGCTCGGTGCCCAGTCAGACCTCGAGGTCGTCGCGTGTGCCGAGGACGGCGAGCAGGCCGTCGCACTCACCGAGAAGCTCGGGCCGGACGTGGTCGTCATGGACATCCGGATGCCGAACCTGGACGGCATCGAGGCCACCCGCCGCATCACCACACGCCCCGAGGCGGCTACCAGGATCTTGATCCTGACCACGTTCAACCTGGACGAGTACGTGTACGAGGCGCTGCGTGCCGGCGCCGCGGGTTTCCTGCTCAAGGACGCCTCCGGTGATCAGCTCGCGGGGGCGGTGCGGATCGTCGCGCGCGGTGACGCCCTGCTCGCCCCAGACATGACCATGCGGCTGATCAACGAGTTCGCCCGCGCCACATCCGGTCCCCGGCCCACGCCCGGGGCGCGGATCGAAAGTCTCACGCCGCGGGAGAACGAGGTCCTGGTTCAGGTCGCATTCGGCCTGTCCAACGCGGAGATCGCGCGGAAACTCGTGGTCGCCGAGGAGACGGTCAAGACCCACATCGGCCGCATCTTGAGCAAGATGCAGCTTCGGGACCGCACTCAGGCAGCCATCCTCGCCTACGAAAGCGGGCTGGTGGTGCCCGGCTCCAAACCGCGGTGATCGCGCGTACCCCTGGGGAGCCAGGCGGCGGTTTGGCTCGGTGGGGGGACGCCGGCCAGGAGGTCCGGCCGGGACGCTGGTGCCATGTCCGGCAAGGCCTGATCCGGCCGCCGGTGATCCCACCTCACGGAGCGCCAACATGTCCACGCCCCAGCCCTCTGTCCCGGCCGCCCGGTCGGCCCGCCGTCAAGCACGCCCCGGGCCCGTACGTTGGATCCTCCCCGTCGTCCTGGCGCTGATCGCCTCGCTGATCGCCTTCCTCGCCGGAGCGATCGTGCTGGGCGCCTGGATACCAGCGATCCCGAAAGTCGGCGTCATCGGGCCGGTCCTGGGAGGCCAGTACCCGTTCCACATCGCGCTGCTCGCTCTCGTCGGGCTCGGCCTCGGTGTGCTGGCATGGCGTAGCGGTCTTGTCCGCTGGGGTCGGACGCTGACCGCGCTCACCGCTGTGTCGGCCGCTTTCGCCCTGGCTATCGGCGCGGTCCAGTACGCCACCGCCGGCAAGGAGCACACCCGAGTCTCTTTCGGCGAGGTCATCACGCAGCTCGCCTACCCGGGTGCCGTCCCCGACGACTCCCCCACCTACGCCAAGCGCGACGGGGAGAAGCTGAAGGCCGACCTCTACCTTCCCGAAGCCGCACAGACCCGCTCGGGCAGGGTCCCGGCGATCGTGCTCGCGCACGCCGGTGGCTTCCACACCTTCAACAAGAGCGACCTGCGCGGCACCGCCCGGTGGCTGGCCGACCACGGCATCGTCGCGATCGCCATCGACTACCGCCTCGCCCGCTCCGACCGGCCCACCTGGAACAAAGCCCCCCAGGACCTCGTCACCGCACTTCGCTGGACCGAGGACCGCGCCGGCCACTACGGCATCGACCCCAACCGAATCTCCCTGGGCGGCATGTCCGCCGGCGGAACCCTCGCCCTGGACACCGCCTGGCGCCTGAAGAACGGCACCATCAAGGCCACCGACGGCCGGACCCCCAAGCCCCCGCACTCCGTCGTCGGGTTCTACCCCGGCACCGACGTCACCGACATGTGGCAACGCGACGTCGCCGGCACGCGACAGGCCGCCGAACTGTTCACCGGCGGCACGCCCGAACAGCACCCGGACCGCTACCACGCAGTCTCGCCCACCACTCATGTCACCGCAGGGCTCCAGCCCACCCTCCTCGTTGTCGGCGACCGCGACCGCAGCGCCTCCCCCACCACGATCGACGACCTCGCCGACGCCCTACGCGCCAACGGCGTCGACACGACGGTCAAGAAACTGCCGTTCGCCGAACACGCCTTCGACGACGCCTACGGCAGCCTTACCTCCCAGACCAGCCGACAGATCCTCCTCGACTTCCTCACACGATAACTCCGCGCCGACCGGCCCTTGATGGGATCCCAGCAGTACTCGCCGAGTGATGGCGGACGGCCCGGCCCCCGTGACCGGGCCATCTGCCATCACTGACATCACGGGCGTCAGCACCGAATCGGTACGAGCGGCCTCCGGTCCGCATGCCCGGACCGAGCGCCGCACAGAGTTCCCGGGGCCGGCGTACGGCAGCCGCGCGTCGGCCCCGGACCCGAACGTCACCCATCGCCACATGTCCGTTCGCCGTAGCCATGCGGGAACAGGACCGACTACAGAATTCGAGCCGTGCGCGGGTGCCCAAAGCGTGTTGCAGAAGGCTGCGGGATGGTCATTTTGCCTGTATAGGCGGGGTGTTGAAGGCTGAGCCGTTGCGGGTGGAGACGTTCACAGGGTTGCGGATGCGGCAGTTCGAGCGGCCGCTGAAGGTCGTTCGGAAGCGGGGCGGATCGGGCCCGGTGGTGGTTCGGCCGTGGTGCCTGCCGCTGGCCGACCGGGTGCTTGTGGTGGCCGTCTACTGCCGGACGAACCTCACCATGCGGCAGCTCGCGCCGCTGTTCGGCTGCTCGCCGGCGACGGTGTGCCGGGTGATCCAGCGGCTGCGGCAGGCCGCTCCTGGCGATCGAGCCGGCGTCCCGGCCCGTCAACGCGGTCGAGCGGTCCTCCAGCCCGTCAAGCCCTCGGCCTCGTAACGCCGCAGCCAGATGTAACGGCACTGACGGCTGATGCCGTAGAGCGGCAGGTGGCGGCAACACTGCCGCTCACCTCTTCCACATGGCGCAGCACCGGCGGCCGGTGCTTGGCATGCCTTGAAAGCTCGCGTTCGGTCATGCAGGTCTCCGAGATATGAGAGACCCACCTGTCATTAGCATCCGTCAGTTCTAGAGGACCCTTGGCCGTGCCGGCCTTGCTGCCAGCTGCGCCACAGCATCGTCCGGCCGGTCCGGACCGCATACGGAATTGAGCAGTCGTTACTCTGACTGGTCCACATGCGGATCGGGGAAACTCAGGCGTCCAGGCGCATCGCGCGGAGTCGCGTGGCCGCAGGTCCGAGGCGTGTGCCTGTCCGGGTGGGCCGGGGCCGGGCCGTCGCCGTGACCTCCGCGGACAGCGATGGTTAGACACGCGGCTTCGGATTCTCACAGGCCGTGCTTGTCGCTTCCATGGCGAGGACTTCGTGATTCGCCGGGTGCGCGGCACCGGGCCGGCCGTCACGACAGGCCCCACCACCTTCGACAGACCAGACAAGGATTCATCCACCGATGCACTTCTTCAGCAGGCTCCGGCGCTCGCCGGCTCACCTCGCCGTCGCCGCGAGCGTCGCGGCGAGCGCGCTCGTGTCCCTCCCTGCTCCGGCCGCTGCGGCGGGATCGCCGGCCCCTCCGCGTGTGTCGGTCTTCGCCGTCGTGGCGGGCAACGAGCCCGCGGGCACGTACACAGACCTGTCATCGCCGGCCTTCCACAGCAGCGTCCCCCTCGACATGCCGGCGCATGTGCGCCACGACGCCACGGGGCGGTACTCCGTCTTCTTCTCAGGACCCGACCTTGGCACCGCACCGACAGCCGGACTTCATGTGCGGGCAATGACCGACGGCAACTGCATGCCCTTCGACGGCATCACCCCCAGCCGTCATCCGGGTCTGCAGATCGACGTGGCCTGCTTCGACAGTGCAGGGCGTCCAGCCGACCGCCGCTTCACCATCGCGTACAACGCTCGCGGCGCGGCGCACGGGGCGCTGGTGACCGCAGCGACTGCGCCCGGTGCCGTGTCCTCCGACTGGCGGGTGGCTGAACCGCAGAACACGGGCAGTGCCGCGCGTGTCGCCTACACTCACCCGTCGCCGGGCCAATACATCGTCGACCTGCCCTATCTGCCGGGCACGGCACCCGAGTCGTTCGCCGTCACGGCCCTCGCCCCCATCGCCGAGGCCGCTACCGGCCGGATCCCCGACGTGGTGTGCGGAATGACGGGGCGGGCGCTGATCCCCGGGGACGCGGGTCCGGTACGGCAGATCTCGGTGACCTGCCGGGACGCGGTCACCGGAGGCATGGCTCCGGGCGGCACCCGGATCCATGTCGGATACACCCGTGGCGTCAACCTGGCGGGAGCGTCCGGCGTCGGCGAGGCGTACCTCACCGCGCCCTGGATCTCCACCAACTCTCGTGTGGTGCTGCCCGGCAGTGCTGCCCACGACCCTGGACCGGTCACGACCGGGGCCGTCGCCGTACAGCGCCATGCCACCGGCCAGTACACCGTCGACATCGCCAACCAGGAGCCCGACATCGGCTACGCGAGCCTTGTCGCCACGGCCAACGGCTCCACCGCCCTCTGCCGTGCGTGGGTGCCCGACCCGGACCGGCCGGGCCATCTCTCCGTCGTCTGCCGGAACCAGACGGGCCCGATGGACACCAGCTTCCACCTGCACTTCGTCTCCAAGAAAGGGAGTGTCTACTGAGGATTCGGGTTGTCGTCGGGTGGTGACGGTTCATGATCCCTGCGGTATGCCGGTGAGGTGAGATATCCGGAGGGTGGGGGCCTGACCGCTGAGCGTCGGGCGTTTCGTGAGGGGATCCGGCTCCAGGCCGGCGAGCGGTTCGCGGCGGGTGAGAAGACCGCGGTGATCGCGAAGGATCTGCGGGTGAGTGTGCGGTCGGTGGAACGCTGGCGTCGTGCCTGGCGCGAGGGCGGCATGGAGGCCCTGCGCTCCGCGGGCCCGGCCAACTACCCGACTGTCACCGATGCCCAGTTCGCCGTGCTCGAGGAGGAACTCGGCAAGGGCCCGTCGGCGCATGGCTTCGAGGATGAACGCTGGACTGTGGCCCGGGTCCAGGCGGTGATCCGCCGGCGTCTGAGGGTGAGTCTGTCGGTGGCGACGGTGTGGCGGCTGTTGAACCGGCACGGCTGGTCCTGGCAGGCACCCGCTCGCAGAGCCTTGGAGCGGGACGAGCACGCGGTGGAGCTGTGGAAGAGGGAGGTGTGGCCCGGGGTAAAAGGCTCGCGGCGGCATGCGGAGCCTGGATCCTCTTCGAGGACGAAGCCGGATTCTCGATGACGCCGCCCCGCGCCCGCACCTGGGGCCGGCGCGGACACACTCCCGTGATTCGCGTGCGTGGCAGGTCCCGCCGCCGGACTTCGGTCGCCGCGCTGTGCTGCCACAAACCCGGTGAGAAGAGTCGTCTCATCCACCGGCCCGGTGCCCATCTCCTGCTCAAGGGTGCACGCAAGAGCTTCTCCTGGCAGGACTACCGCGACCTCCTGGTCCGCGCGCATATCCAGCTCGGCGGCCCGATCGTGGTGGTCTGGGACAATCTCAACACCCACCTGGCGGCCGGGCTGAAGCGGTACGAGGCCGAGCACGACTGGCTCACCACCGTCCGCCTCCCGCCCTATGCACCTGATCTGAATCCCGTCGAGGCCGTCTGGTCGCTGGTGCGCGGAGCGATGGCCAACACCGCTTTCGGCACACCCGACGACCTCGACCGCAAACTCCGCCGCGAGTTACGCCGGATCCAGCTCCGACCCCACCTGATCGACGGCTGCCTCACCGCCACAGGCCTGACCATCAACCCGCCGACCCCACGCTGAAAACCTCAGTAGGCCGATGTGGGTGGAAGGACCATGGCAGTGTTGGATTGTGGTTGATGCGGTGGATGCCTTGTTCGGTGGCATCGGCGACGCCGGCGAGGTGGTCGCCGGCGAGGTTGGCGAGTTCGCGCTTCTTGAGTGACGACCACAGCAGTTCCACGGGTTCAGCTCGGGTGCGTAGGCGGGTAATCGCTCGAGGGTGAGCCAGTCCTGTTCGGCGACCCAGGCGCGCATCTCCCGGCTCCAGTGGGCGGACAGGTCGTCCCACCACGAGGATCACCCTCTCGCCGCGGTAGAAGACCTTGATCTGTTCCAGGACCTCGATGAGGGCAGTGGTGTCGTAGCTGCCGGGTCTGAGATGGAAACAGAGACGGGGACCTCGATCGGGGTCGGTGGAGTGGTAGCCCGGTGCCGCCGCCATCGAGGCGCGCTTCCAGTTCAACCGGTGCCGCAGGAGAGGTGAGCGGCCCGGGAGTGAGTAGGTGCGGCGGACCTGCGGAAGCAAGGAGACGCCTGATTCGTCGAGGAACACGATCCAGGCACGTGTTTTCACCGCCCCCTTTTGACGCGCGGCCACTCGTGGGTGATCCAGCGGGCGAACTCGGACTCGTTCCGCTCGACCGCTCGTCGTTCGGGCCGCTGCAGGCTCCATCCGAGTCGGCCGGTCAAAGTCGCCAAACCGAGGCCCTCGACAGCGACACGCCCGTGACGCGTTCGACGACCAAGCCGACTCGGTCCAGGGTCCACAGGTCGGCCTCGAACCCAAGCGCTTGGGCGCCTCGCTCCAACTCGGCCCTCACCCTTTCGACCTGGGCATCGTCCAGCTTGGGCGGGCGACCGGTAGCCGTGCGTCGGCGCAACGCCTGGGCGCCGCTGCGAGACCACCACACCCACCGAACTAACGAAAAGATCAGTAGTAGTCGGTGGCGTGGGCGGTGTTGGCCCAGCCGGTACGCGGGCGAGGGCGATCGCGAGGTTACGGAAAGCGGCCATCGCGCGGGTCGTGTTCCCCGTGCGGATCCCGGAGGCGTCCTCGGCGAGGGTGATGTCCCGGACGTGGTGAGGTGCCTTGACGTGCCAGTGCTCGCGCACGGCTCGGGAGAGCTGGGCGTCGGTCGCGGAGAACGCGTCGTGGCTGGTGACGGCACAGACGGGCTCAACTGGCTCTTCCCGCTGTTCAGGTCGCGCCGACGGCGGGTGACCTTGATCGCCTGGGCGGCGTGCGGGAGCCGCAGCCGGCGTGGAACCTGGACGGCTTTGAGGCGGCGGATCTCGTCACGGCCGTGCCCCCTCTCGCGGGTGGCGTTGCCGAGGGGGATCAGCGACTTGAGGAAGCCCTGCAGCTTGGGAGTGTTTGGCCTTCACGATCGCGATGTAGTCGGCCTTCTTCTCCTCGACCAGAAACTGCACGTGCGCGTGCTGGGTGTGCATCGAACGCGACGGTGCGGCCGTCCAGGTCGAGCGGAGCGAGAAGGGGCTTGAACTCGCTGATCTCGCCCTTCTTCCCGGCGACCTGCCGCTGGTTCAGCGTCGCACGTTCGCCGTGGGTGACGGCCTCCAGCAAGTGCACCGCCCTCGTCGCCGCGGTGCGCGATCCGCGCAGGCTCTTCCCGTCGAGGCGATCGCGCACAGTCCTTCGCCCGGTTGGGGCGGGTGCAGTGTCCTGCAAGCCACGCACCCACCGCCGCGTCAACCGCAGCGCCGTCCAGACGTGCCAGGAGTCGGCCGAACGTGGTCGCTTGCGGTGCGCGGCCCGCAGCCCCAGGCGGTGACGGACCTCGCCGGGCAGGTAGGCGCCATGCCGTGCGATGGCGGCGAGGGTAGTGGTGCCGGCGAGCACGGCGATCGGGCACAGAGCGAGGACCGGGCCGAACCGGTAACGGCGGCCCTGCCGACGGCGCGGATCGGGCAGTGCGTCGAGGACGTCGGCAAGGTCCAGCAGGCGGTCGGGGTCATGAGGGATGGTGCCCGCCTCGTGGTCGACGTGGCGGGACACAGCGGTAATCAGCGAGGATGGCATCCGGAAGCGGTTCGTTGTGATGAGGCATCAGACACCTCCATCATCACAGACCGCTTCCTTCAGTTGATCATCGGATGTCCGCCAAAGCGGATCAAGCCGGTTGCGCGGATGGTCGATTTGGATGACACAAATCTGCGGGAAACATTCTGGATATTCGCTGTCAACCGGTCGCCGTGGTTCGGCAACTCTTTGGAGAACCCAGCGATGGCGCGACAGGAGTACACGGCATGACACCGCTCGTCCCACACCGGCTGCGGCGCGTCACGGCAGCCGTGCTGCTCCTCGCCGGTACGGCGGTGCACGCCCGAGGCTGGCAGGAGTGCCGTTCTTCTACTGGGACCAGCTGGCGTGGGGCATCGCCGTCCCGGGCCCTGATCAGCAACACAGCACGTCATCACCGAACACACCAGAGGTGAGGAGCCGCCATGTCAAAATCCGCCCTGCCCGAAGCCCCCCGGTCACAGAATCGGGCCAACCGCTTGACCCCGCGCAACATCCTGCTCTGGAGCACTATCGCCGTGGCCGGGGCGATCGGGTGGGGCGTGCTGGCCCTGTCCAGGGGCGAGGAGATCTCGGCCGTCTGGCTGGTGGTGGCAGCCCTGGGCTCGTATGCGATCGCGTACCGCTTCTATTCGCGGTTCATCGCCCGCCGGGTTCTGGAGGTCGATGACACGCGTGCCACTCCGGCGGAGCGGCTGGAGGACGGGGTCGACTACCACCCCACCGACAAGCGGGTGCTGTTCGGCCACCACTTTGCGGCCATCGCGGGTGCCGGCCCTCTGGTGGGCCCGGTCCTGGCCGCGCAGATGGGGTATCTGCCGAGCACCGTCTGGATCATCGTGGGCGTGATCTTGGCGGGCGCGGTGCAGGACATGATCGTCCTGTTCCTGTCCATGCGCCGGGACGGCAAGAGCCTGGGACAGATGGCCCGGGACGAAATCGGCAAGGTCGGCGGTGCCGCCGCGCTGATCGGCGTTTTCGCCATCATGATCATTCTGCTCGCGGTCCTGGCCATGGTCGTCGTCAACGCGCTGGCGGAGTCCGCCTGGGGCACCTTCTCGGTCACCATGACCATCCCCATCGCCCTCTTCATGGGCTTCTACCTGCGCTACCTGCGGCCCGGCCGGGTCGTGGAGACCAGTGTCATCGGTGTGGTGCTGCTGCTGCTCGCCATCCTCGGCGGCGGCTGGGTCGCGGACTCCTCGCTGGCCGGCTACTTCATCTGGAGCCCGGAGACCCTGGTCTTCTGCCTGGTCGGTTACGGTTTCGTCGCCTCCGTGCTCCCGGTGTGGATGCTGCTGGCCCCCCGCGATTACCTGTCGACCTTCATGAAGGTCGGCACCATCGCCCTGATGGCCGTCGGCGTGGTGATCGCCGCCCCCGTGCTCAAGGCCGAGCCGGTGACCGAGTTCGCCTCCACAGGAGCCGGTCCGGTGTTCGCCGGGTCGATGTTCCCGTTCCTCTTCATCACCATCGCCTGCGGTGCCCTGTCCGGCTTCCACGCCCTGATCTCCTCCGGCACCACGCCGAAGCTGATCCAGAAGGAGTCCCAGGTCCGGGTGATCGGCTACGGCTCCATGCTCACGGAGTCCTTCGTCGCCGTCATGGCCTTGATCGCCGCCTGCGTGCTGGAGCCGGGTCTCTTCTACGCGATGAACTCCCCGGCCGCGCTGCTCGGCCCGACCGTGGAGAGCGCCTCCGAGGCGGTGAAGAACCTGGGCTTCACCATCACCCCGGACCAACTCGCCGCGGCGGCCAAGGCCGTCGAGGAGGAGACGCTGGTCGGGCGGACCGGTGGCGCGCCCACCCTGGCCGTGGGCATGGCGGAGATCTTCGCCGGCGTGTTCGGCGGGGCGGGGATGAAGGCGTTCTGGTACCACTTCGCGATCATGTTCGAGGCGCTGTTCATCCTCACCACGGTGGACGCCGGCACCCGGGTCGGCCGGTTCATGCTCCAGGACATGCTGGGCAACGTCTGGAAGCCGATCGGCCGGGTCACCTGGAAGCCGGGCATCTGGATCACCAGCGCCATCGTCGTGGGCGCGTGGGGCTACTTCCTCTACGCCGGCGTCACCGACCCGCTCGGCGGCATCAAGCAGTTGTTCCCGCTCTTCGGCATCGCCAACCAGCTGCTGGCCGCGGTCGCCCTGGCCGTCACCACGACGCTGTTGATCAAGCACGGCAAACTGCGCTGGGCCTGGGTCACCGGCATCCCGCTGGCCTGGGACGTGGCCGTCACCTTCACCGCCGGCTGGCAGAAGATCTTCTCCGACAACCCGGCGATCGGCTTCTTCGCCCTGCGGGAGAAGTACGCGCAGGCCATCGAGGACGGCCGACTGCTGCCGGGCGCCAAGAACATGGACGACATGCACACCATCGTGCTCAACAACACCGTCGACGGTGTGATCATGGCCGTCTTCCTGCTGCTGGTCCTCACGGTCCTGGTCAACTGCGCCGTGGTGTGCGTCCGCGCCGTCCGCTCCACCGAGCCGCTACCGACGACCGAGGCGCCGTACGTCGCATCCCGTATCGACGTGCCGGAGCAGCGCAGCAGCGAGTCCCTGGTGGGGGCGGGCTCATGAGAACCGTCCGGAAGGCACTGGGCGCCGCGCTCTGGTACGCGCGGGAACTGACCGGCGAGGCCGAGTACGACCGCTACTGCGAACGCCACCGCCGCCACCATCCCCATGCGCCACTGCCCACCCGCCGCGAGTACGAGCGGATACGCACAGAACACCGCGAGCAGGACACCCCCAGCCGCTGCTGCTGAGGCGTCTCCCGCCCCGCAAGGCTCCGGTCTCCCCCGGATCTTCGTCCGGGGGAGACCGGAGCCCCGCCCCTGCCGACGGGGCCCTGGCTGCACCGCTGCACCCCTGGCCGCCGACACACTGCTCGCGACCCGCCCCATCATCCGGCTGCCACCGACGTCACGGCCGAACACAACTCACCGAACCCGCGAAGGTCGGGACAAACCCCAAGACCGAACCGCAGCCCCAGAGCCGGCCGGGACCACCATCCCGCCCGGACATCGCCCCCGAACCGCGGGGCGGGCGCCACCGTCCTGGCCCTGACTGCCGACGCCCGCTCCGCTTCTCAGCCGCGCACGAGCCGCCCACTCGTCAGCCGTGCCTCTACTGGAAGCGACCAGATGCCGCAACGCCGAAGACCCGTGATCACGGGCCCCGAGCTCGACGACCGTGAGCTGCGCCGGACGCTGACGGAGCTGCGCCCCGCCAAGCAGCTACACGGCCTCGGGGCCGGTGCGAGCCGCCCGCCGTGGGAGCCCGTCGCGAAGCTGTTGCGCGCGACCGGCCGGGACTGGGACCGGCGAGTGCACCGGGTCTCCGTACTGGCCCCCGCCCTGCCGCCGTTGGTCACCACCCGGTGGATTGCGGACCGCCCGAAGGACCCCGATGCCCTCGTTGTGCGGGCGTACGCACGGGTGGCGCGGGCGGACGGGGCGATCCGGGCGGAGTCCTCGGAGGCGTACAACGACTGCATGCGGGCGGCGGAGGCCACGCCGGAGGACCCCACACCCTGGCTGGCTCTGCTGGACCTGATGTACGCCTGCAGAGCCCCGTCCCATGCGCTCGTCCCCCTGTGGACCGAGGCCGTCAACCGCGACCCGTGGAACCGGACCGCCTACCACCGGCTGCTGCGCCATCTCTCCCCGCGCGGGCACGGAACGCTGGCCGAGATGCTCGACTTCGCCCGTCACAGCGCGGCTCGGGCCCCCCACGGCTCGCCCATCGCCCTGCTGCCACTCGCTGCCCGCGCCGAACTCGTCGCACACCGGGAAGGCCTGCGCTCTACGAGCGTCGTGCGAGTCGCCGCTCACTGGAATGAGCCGCAGGCCGCCGCGGAGATCGACACCGCCCTGGCCAAGTGGTTCCACGCCGGCGCCCCGCCGCACGCCGAGGCGCTCGCCGACCTCAATCTGCTCGCCTTCGCCCTGACCCGCACCCACCGCAGGGATCAGGCCGCCCTCGTCTTCCGTCGCATCGGCCGCCACATGACCAGTCAGCCCTGGGACCTTGTCCCCGATCCCGTCGGCACATTCCTCTACTGGCGGGACCGGGTATGCGGCTGAGCGCGCGACACAGGGCGGCAGGATCCCCCTGTCCGGTACGACGTGGCTCTTGAACAGGCCGATCGTGGACTCCATCACGGCATTGTCGTAGGCGTCGCCGTAAGCCGGTGGAGGTGTCGACGACGAAGGCGACGGAGACGGTTCCGGCCCGGGCCGCGGCGTGGGTGAAGGTGGAGTACTGCGCCTACCGGAACTGCCATGCCCTGACGTAGTTCACCTCAAAGGCGTTGCTTTCTCCGGTCGGGGTCGAGTCGTCAGGATCGCCACTCGCGCTTCCGAACCAGAGATCCAGGATGATGTACATCGGATCTGACATGGCGACGTCGAGAGAGTAGAACTCCTGGCCGTCGAAGTAGAAGGTCAGCTTGTTCGGCTCCCACTTGACCCCATACTTGTGGAAGCCTTGCGACAGGTCAGCGGTCTGAAGGGTACGGTGCCCGGCCGCGTCGTTGGAGGCGCCGTGCGGCCAGACGGTCGCGGCGAATGCCGTGGGGTGCAGGTTGCTGTCGCTCCATCCACTGTCCGGGCCGCCACCCGGGTACGCTTCCATGACATCGATCTCAGGTCGACGGTCGTCGATGTGGTTGAACAGCCAGAACGCAGGCCATGCTCCCTTTCCGATCGGAAGTTTGGCCTCCATCTCGAAGAACCCGTACCGCTGGTAGTACTTTCCGTCGGTGTCTATGGTGCGGTTGAAGAATCTCCCGGAAGCGTCGCGCTGAGGCCAGATCTTGAGCGCCCCGCCCTCAACCTTATAGTTGGTTGTCGGGTTTGAGCTCTCATACCAGATGTGATCGTTCCAGACGCTGGTGTCGAGCCCGCTGTTGAATTCTTCGGAGAAGGTCGGACTGAAGTTTCCGGGGTCCTGTCCCGCGGGGCCAGAGTCCTCGCAGCTTGAGTCTGTCGACACAGTGAACCTGCCGACGGTGTAGCGAAGTTGGTCGTCGACGGTCACACCTTCTCCTTGTGCGAGGGGTACCCGGTCCCACGGTGAGTGGTTTTGGTAGAGGCCCACGCGTACGGAGTACTGTCCCGCCGGGGTGCCCGGGGGAACGGAGATGGTGTGGTCGTAGCTGACCGCGCCGCTCCACGCGGAGGTTGGCTGAGGCGGCGAGTGGTCCGCGTTCAGGGCTGATTGGTGCTCCCCGTCGGCATCGACGAAGTGGACGAAGACTTCGTAGTCGTCATCCATTGGCGCGGCGTCGAATCGCATCGCCAGGGTCAGGTCCTGTCCTCCCCGGACGGACAACTCCGGGTTCCCCAGCAACAGCACTCGGGACGCATCAGCAGCACTGGCTGACGGCAGCCAGGAAAGCGATGCAGCGAGAAGGAGAAAGGCTAACAGCATACTTGCGTGCCGATTCATCTCACCTCCAGATGAACTCAGTTGGGTGGAGTACGAACGATAATGATGGAGAGTCGACCTGCCATGTGGGTGGCAAACATGGTTCGAGCTTGATCTGTGGGGACCATGGCCGTGCAGTTCCTCGATCAGGCTGGCGCCTGCGTAGTCCCCGGTCACCCAGCGCTTGACAGGAGTTGAGAGGTCACACTCGGTTGGTACGAGCTCATACGACCCCTGCCCTGTAAGCGGTGAGATTGATCAGTGCGGGCCGGCGCAGAAGGACGCGGCGTCCGGTCGATCCAAGCTGACGCCCGAGGCGTGGTGTTTCTCCCATCCGGCTGTTTGTCGTGACGGACCGAGCCTCGGCAATCGTCATGGCATTGCCGACGGCGGCCTTGGCGCCGGATTCCTCTCACGCCTCGCACTCCGCGCGGTTAACAGGACCGGGTCGGCCGACCACGACGAGGGGGCATCGATGACGCGCAGTACCGATGGTTCTTCGACTCACGGCCACCGCATGGTGCGGGGTGGCTACAAGGGTTCCGTCCGCGATGAACAAGGGCGTCCTGGCAGAATCGCTTGCAAGGCCGACGTGCGAGCATGGGACCGAGATGGTTGATGATTGTGGTCAGCCGCGGACTTCGACGCACAAGCAGCGCTGGCTTCAGCAGGTCAGGTCGCACGCAGGTACGCCGCCACGAGCAGCATCCGGTGTTCCAACGGCAGACTCTACGGCCGGCCCTTGCTCCCTGGATCCGCCGCGCCGTCCAGGCCAGAGCCCAGGAAGGAGAGGAGGACCACCAGGGCATCGCCGCAGACAATGGCTGAATCGCAAAGTTGAACACTGCGAAGTACTCAACGGAGATGAAGTCGACGACGTGGCCGCGGAAGACCCCCGGCGCCTGGAAGATCCGGTCAGTGAGATTACCGAGCGCGCTCCCAAGCAACAGGCCCAGTGCGACAGCCCACGGGAGGCTGTGAAGCTTGCGCGCGGCACGCACGATGACCACGATAACCGCGACCGCAATCGCAGTGAACACAGCGGTGAATGTCTGGCCCGTGCCGAAAGCCGCACCCGAGTTGCGGGTCACCTCGAGCGTGAGTACGCGGCCTACTATTTCGAGGCCGTGGGGGACCTGGCGCGGGTTCTTCCGCCCCAGGAGCACGAAGCGATCTGGGCCGTGAAGAAGGAACTGGACTTCCCCGGCTATGTGTTCGGCCTGGATCGGCCTGCGGAAGGAGAAAGCCTCATGCCCGCGATCTCGGAACGGTTCGGCCGTGCCCTCAGCCGTCACCGGGACGACCGCTTGCTCTGACCGCGGATACCCGCCGAAGACGATCAAGTCTGCGGCATCGACTGGGCGGAGGACCACCACGACGTCGCCCTGGTCAACGAGCGGGGCGACCTCGTCGCCAAACAACGGATCAGCGACGACCTCGCCGGGCTGGAGACCCTGCAGCAACTTCTCGCCGAGGCCGGGGACGAGCCCGGGGATCCGATCCCCGTCGCGATCGAGACCTCCCGGGGCCTGCTGGTGGCCTGCCTGCGAGCCACCGGCCGTCCCGTCTATGCCATCAACCCCATGGCGGTCGCTCGTTATCGTGAGCGACGGACGGTGACACGGACCAAGTCGGACCACGCGGACGCCCTCGCCCTGGCAAACGTCCTGCGCACGGACGCGGACCACCACCGTCCGCTGCCCGCGACTCCGAGCTCATCCAGGCGATCGCTGTCCTGGCCCGGGCCCAGCAAGACGCTGTCTGGAACCGCCAGCAGCTGGCCAACCAGCTCCGGTCCCTGCTGCGGGAGTTCTCCCCGGCCGCCCTGGCCGCCTTCCAGGTCAAGAACGTGGGCCTGGCGCCCACCCGGAAGCCCGGGTGTCGGCGTACACGTGAACGTGCATGGCCGCGTACGGATGAACGTGCAGGGTTCCTGAGGTGCTGAGGTTCGGGATTCGGCACTCTGCTGCCT
>NZ_JBFAOY010000052.1:0-33777 GCF_040675505.1 Streptomyces sp. NPDC049597 | reverse complement strand
GGTTACATTCCGAACCCGGAAGCTAAGCCTTTCAGCGCCGATGGTACTGCAGGGGGGACCCTGTGGGAGAGTAGGACGCCGCCGAACAATCATTGAGCCTCAACCCCCGGACAATGTCCGGGGGTTGAGGCTTTCCTGCGTTCCGCTGCTGCCCCGGCGTACGGCTCGCCGGCTCGGCACGAAGGCGCTCACACGTTTTGGAAACGCCCGTACGGATGGGCTATGCTTCATCTCGTTGCCGCGGGGAACACCGCGCAGGCAACAGGCCCCTATAGCTCAGTCGGCAGAGCGTCTCCATGGTAAGGAGAAGGTCAACGGTTCGATTCCGTTTGGGGGCTCGGCAATAAGAAGGCCCCTCGCCTGACGGCGAGGGGCCTTCTGCGTTCGCTCAGTCCTGGTGCGGCTCGTGGACGCGCATCGCCAGGATCGCCATGTCGTCCGATGCCGGTTCAGCGGCGAAGCGTTCGACCGCCCTGAGCACGCGGGCCGCCACCGCGCCGGCTGTCAGGCCGGTGCACGTCGTGAACACGTCGGCGAGGCCGTCGTCGCCCAGCATGCGTGTGCCCTCGCGGCGCTCGGTCACCCCGTCCGTGACACACAGCAGGACGTCGCCCGGATCGAGCGTCACGACCTGCTCGTAGAGCTCCAGGTCCTCCATCACGCCGAGCAGCGGCTGGGGCTCGGCCGCCGGCTCCACGGTGCCGTCCTGTCGCAGACGCAGGGGCAGCGGGTGGCCGGCGCACACGACCTTGAGGACGGCGCTGCCGTCCTCCTGCGGCCACAGTTCCCCGTACAGCAGCGTGAGGAACCGGCTGCGGGCGCCCTCGTCGAGGATGGCGGCGTTGAGCCGCTCCAGCACCGCCGCGCCGCCGAAGCCCTCACGGGCCAGCAGCCGCAGGGCGTGGCGAGCCAGGCCGGTGACGGCCGCGGCCTCCGGGCCCGTGCCGCAGACGTCGCCGATGGCGAAGCCGTAGGCGCCGTCGCGGATCGGGAAGAGGTCGTAGAAGTCACCCCCCACCTCGTTGCCCTCGCCGGCGGCGCGGTAGATGACCTCGACCTCGACGCCCGGGATCTGCGGCAGTTCGGGCGGCAGCAGACTGCGCTGCAGGGACTGGCTGATCGCCATGCGCTCGGAGTAGAGGCGGGCGTTGTCGAGGGCGAGAGCCGCCCGGCGGGAGAGGTCCTCGGCGAGCTCCAGGATCTCCTGGCGGAAGTGGTCGTCGGACGGCTTGCCGAGCGTGAGCATGCCGATGACGCGGTTCCTGGCGACAAGGGGGAGAACGACGGTCTCGCCACCGACGGCCGCGGCCGTCGCCAGCGTCGTGCCGATGCCCGAGGAGACCGGCGGAGTGGAACCGAGGCCCAGTTCGCGCTTGGAGGCGAGCAGAGCGGCGCGCTGTGCGGTCTCGGCCGGCGCGGTCCACACGCGGGCGCCCGGTGTCGGTACGGGGTCCGGGGGATCGATCCGCGACAGGAGGGCCTTGAGACCGTCGATACGGTCCTCGTCCTCATGGAGCACAAAGCTGAGGTAGGGCTCCGACGCCTGGTCCGCGATCGTGTAGACCGCGCACCAGGTCGCGAGGGTGGGGACCGTCATCTGGGCCATCAGAGCCAGTGTCTGGTCGCGGTCCAGAGTGCCGGCGAGCAGGTCGGACGCCTCGACGAGGAAGGACAGGGAGCCGCGGCGCAGCCGTTCCAGTTCGCCGAGCCGGGCCGACTCGACGGCCAGGGCGATGCGGTCGGCGGCGAACTGCAGGCGCAGCGCCTCCTCGTTGGTGTAGCGGGCCGCGGACTCGGCGGCGACGCCGAGGGAGCCGGTGAGCCGGCCCTCGACCTTGAGCGGGACGGTGACGACCGAGCGCATGCCGGTGGAGTTGAGGAGGGGGACGGCGCCGGGAACGGCGGTGAGGTCCTCGTGGACCGCCGGCATGCGCGCCGAGCCGTAGCGGCCCGTGCCGGCCTCGACCGGGACGCGGGCGAAGCGCTGGCGTGCCGAGGGGAGCCCGGTGGTGGCGCGTACTTCGAGCTCGGTCTCGTCGTCGGTGGCGAGGAGCAGGAAGGCGGCGTCGCCGTCGAGCATGTCCCGGGCCCGTTCGACGGTGCGCTGGAGCAGGCCGTCGAGATCGTCGGGGGCGGGCGAGCCGATGAAGACCTCGAACGGGTCGCTCGTGCGGTTCTCGGCGCCGTGGTCGGAGCTCGGAGTGCGCTGAGGTGTCTGCAGAATGGCCCGCTCGTCGTCGCGTACGAGGAGACAGACCGTGGACGGTTCACCGTTTGTGTCGCGTACCCGGAGGTGGGAGGCGTAAACGGGAACGACGCGGCCGTCCGATCCGCGGATGCCGTAGCTGCCTTCCCAGCGGGAGAGTTGCAGCGCCTCGGCGATGCCCGTGCCGATGCCGGGGGTGTGCGGCCAGGCCGCGAAGTCGGTGAGCGGTTTGCCGATGACCTGTTCCGACGGATAGCCGAAGAGGCGCTCGGCGTCCTCGTTCCATACGACGATCGACCCGCTGCGGTCGATCTGGGTCACGGCCACGCGCACCCGTTCGTCGGCGACGGGGAGTACGGCCGTGGGCAGGGCGGGACCGGCGGACCGGGTGCCCACCGGGCGCTGCGGCAGGTCGAGTTGGAACCAGACCTGTTTGTGGGTGGGCGTGTACTCGACGCCCCATCGGGAGGCGAGGGCCGCGCACAGCAGCAGGCCGCGGCCGTTCTCCCGGTCGGGGCTGCCGAACTGACGGCGGCTGCCCTGGATCGGGATCTCCCGCTCCGGGTAGCGGTCGGCGACCTCGATCCGGACGCCGTCCTCGCTGCGCAGGCACAGGACGTCTGCCGAGGTGCCCGCGTGGATCACGGCGTTGGTGACGAGCTCACTGGTGAGGACCACGGCGTCGTCGACGACGTCCGAGTACCCCCAGCCCTGGAGGGTGTCACGGACAAAGGCTCGGGCGGTCGCTACGGACCGCCCGACGGGGTCGAAGCTGGCGGCCGCCCGCGCGGTGATCACAGAACTCCTCGTACGCGTCTCGACGCCCGGCTCTGCCATGATCGGCTTGCCCCTCCCCGTGCCCGGTGGTCGTAGATGCACCTCACCGCCCCCGCCGGGCGGCCCGGGGCGGTTGGACAGCCGGATGCCAGGTTACTTACCTTCGCTGTCCGAGCGGATGCCGGTTGCGGCTGTTTCCGCCCTCCAGGGGTGGGGACGCTATGCGAAGCTGCCGAACTGTTATGGCCTGGTTCCGGCATGGTGAAACACTGGGCAGGCTCTTGAGTAGGCCCGGGCAGTACGGTCAACCCCTGCGGGAGGGACACGGTGGAGTCTGGCGTGGCGGCGCGTGGCAAGGATGCGCGCGCGAAAGGCGGACGGTCCCGGAACAATGGGACAACCGAAGTCGACACAGCGGCTCTGAACCGACTGATGTCGGCTCTGGTGGCGATGCGCGACGGGAACTTCCGGCGTCGCCTGACGGTGTCCGGCGACGGCGTCATGGCCGAGATCACGGCGGTCTTCAACGAGGTCGCCGACCGCAATCTGCATCTCACCGGGGAGATCGCGCGCGTCCGCAGGATGGTCGGTCGCGAGGGAAAACTCACAGAGCGGCTGGAGACCGGGGCCTGCGAGGGCTCCTGGGCAGCGGCCATCGACGCCTCCAACGAGCTGGTGGACGACCTGGCGCGGCCCGTCTCCGAGGTCGGCCGGGTGCTGTCGGCGGTCGCCGAGGGCGATCTGGACCAGCGCATGGAGCTGCGTTCGCAGTCGACCGACGGCCAGGACGGCACGGTGCGCCCGCTGCGGGGCGAGTTCCTGAAGGTCGCTCGTACGGTGAACAGCCTGGTGGACCAGCTGTCGGCGTTCACCGACGAAGTGACGCGGGTCGCACTGGAAGTGGGCACCGAGGGCAAGCTCGGCGGCCAGGCGCAGGTGCGCGGAATGTCTGGTTCGTGGAAGGACCTCACGGATTCCGTCAACACCATGGCGTACCGGCTCACCGCTCAGGTGCGGGACATCGCGCTGGTCACGACGGCCGTCGCCAAGGGCGATCTGTCGCAGAAGGTGACCGTCCATGTGGCGGGCGAGATGCTGGAGTTGAAGAACACCGTCAACACGATGGTGGACCAGCTCCAGTCCTTCTCCTCCGAGGTGACGCGGGTCGCCCGCGAGGTGGGCACGGAGGGCGAGCTGGGCGGTCAGGCGACCGTTCCGGGTGTGGCCGGCGTGTGGAAGGACCTCACCGATTCGGTGAACACGATGGCCGGCAACCTGACGTCACAGGTGCGGGGCATCGCCGAGGTGACCACGGCGGTCGCCAACGGTGACCTGTCGCAGAAGGTCACGGTCAGCGCGCGCGGCGAGGTGGCGCAGCTCGCCGAGACGATCAACCAGATGACCGAGACGCTGCGGACGTTCGCGGACGAGGTCACGCGTGTGGCCAGTGAGGTCGGCGCGGAGGGACTGCTGGGCGGTCAGGCGCAGGTGCCGGGTGCGGCGGGCACGTGGAAGGATCTCACCGATTCGGTGAACACCGTCTTCCGCAACCTGACCACCCAGGTGAGGGACATCGCTCAGGTGACGACGGCGGTGGCCAACGGTGATCTGTCGCAGAAGGTCACGGTCGACGTCGCGGGCGAGATGCTCGAGCTGAAGAACACCGTGAACACGATGGTGGACCAGCTCCAGTCGTTCGGTTCCGAGGTGACCCGGGTGGCCCGGGAGGTCGGCGTCGAGGGCCGGCTGGGCGGTCAGGCCGAGGTGCCGGGTGCCGCGGGCACGTGGAAGGACCTCACCGATTCGGTGAACACCGCGTTCCGTAACCTCACCGGGCAGGTGAGGGACATCGCTCAGGTGACGACGGCGGTGGCCAACGGTGATCTGTCGCAGAAGGTCACGGTCGACGTCGCGGGCGAGATGCTCGAGCTGAAGAACACCGTGAACACCATGGTGGCGCAGCTGTCCTCGTTCGCCGACCAGGTCACGCGGATGGCCCGGGACGTGGGCACGGAGGGCCGGCTCGGTGGTCAGGCCCGTGTGGACGGCGTCAGCGGTACGTGGAAGGAGCTGACGGACTCCGTCAACTTCATGGCCGGCAACCTGACGTCCCAGGTGCGCCAGATCGCCCAGGTGACGACGGCGGTGGCGCGCGGCGATCTGTCGCAGAAGATCGACGTGGACGCGCGCGGCGAGATCCTGGAGCTGAAGAACACCATCAACACGATGGTCGACCAGCTCTCCGCGTTCGCGGAGCAGGTGACCCGGGTGGCCCGCGAGGTGGGCACCGACGGGCGGCTGGGCGGCCAGGCGCAGGTGCCCGGCGTGGCCGGCGTATGGCGCGATCTGACGGATTCCGTGAACGGCATGGCCGAGAACCTCACCGGCCAGGTCCGCAACATCGCCCAGGTCGCGACGGCGGTGGCGCGCGGTGATCTGTCGCAGAAGATCGACGTGGACGCGCGCGGCGAGATCCTGGAGCTGAAGAACACGCTCAACACGATGGTCGACCAGCTCTCCAACTTCGCGGAGCAGGTGACCCGGGTGGCCCGCGAGGTGGGCACCGAGGGCATCCTCGGCGGCCAGGCGGAGGTGCAGGGCGTCTCCGGCACCTGGAAGGACCTCACGCAGTCCGTCAACTTCATGGCGAACAACCTGACGAGCCAGGTGCGCAACATCGCCGAGGTCACGACGGCGGTCGCCAAGGGCGACCTGTCGAAGAAGATCACCGTCGACGCCAAGGGCGAGATCCTGGAACTGGTGACGACGGTCAACACGATGGTCGACCAGCTGTCGGACTTCGCGGACGAGGTGACGCGGGTCGCCCGCGAGGTGGGTACGGAAGGTGTGCTGGGCGGCCAGGCGCGGGTGCGCGGTGTCACCGGCATCTGGAAGGACCTGAGCGACAACGTCAACCTGATGGCCAACAACCTGACCAACCAGGTGCGCAACATCGCCCGGGTCTCCTCGGCGGTCGCCAACGGTGACCTGACCAAGAAGGTGACGGTCGAGGCACGCGGTGAGGTGGCCGAGCTCGCGGACACGGTCAACACGATGGTGCGGACGCTGTCGTCCTTCGCCGACGAGGTGACCCGGGTGGCCCGCGAGGTGGGCACGGACGGGCGGCTGGGCGGTCAGGCGCACGTGCCGGGCGTCTCCGGCACCTGGAAGGACCTCACCGAGTCGGTGAACTCCATGGCCTCCAACCTCACCGGCCAGGTGCGGCAGATCGCCACGGTCACCACCGCCATCGCGAAGGGCGATCTCACGCGCAAGATCGACATCGATGCGCGGGGCGAGATCCTGGAGCTGAAGACGACGATCAACACGATGGTCGACCAGCTGTCGTCGTTCGCCGAGGAGGTCACGCGCGTGGCCCGTGAGGTGGGCACCGACGGGCAGTTGGGCGGTCAGGCGCGGGTGCGGGACGTCGACGGCACCTGGCGCGACCTGACCGAGTCGGTGAACGAGATGGCCGGGAACCTGACCCGGCAGGTGCGCGCCATCGCGGCCGTCGCCACGGCGGTGACCCGCGGCGATCTGAACCTGAAGATCGACGTGGACGCGGCGGGCGAGATCCAGGTCCTCCAGGACAACATCAACACGATGATCGCGAATCTGCGCGACACCACCCTCGCCAACGAGGAGCAGGACTGGCTGAAGGGCAACCTGGCCCGTATCTCCGGTCTGATGCAGGGCAGGCGCGACCTGGACGACGTGGCCTCGCTGATCATGAGCGAGCTCACCCCGGTCGTCTCGGCGCAGCACGGCGCGTTCTTCCTGGCGATGCCGACGGGCAACGGCCAGGAGGTGCCGGACGGCGGGGAGTCGTACGAGCTGGTCATGCGTGGCAGTTACGGCTACTCGGCCGGGCTGATGCCGACGTCGTTCCGGCCGGGGGAGACCCTGATCGGTACGGCGGCGGAGGAGAAGCGGACGATCCAGGTCAATGTGCCGCCGGGCTATCTGAAGATCTCATCGGGGCTCGGTGAGGCGTCCCCTGCCTATGTGATCGTCCTTCCGGTGCTGTTCGAGGGGAAGGTCCTCGGCGTCATCGAGCTGGCGTCGTTCCAGCCGTTCACGCAGATCCAGCGGGACTTCCTGAACCAGATCGCCGAGATGATCGCCACGAGCGTCAACACGATCAGCGTCAACACCAAGACCGAGGTGCTGCTGAAGCAGTCGCAGGAGCTCACGGAGCAGCTGCGCGAGCGCTCCGCGGAGCTGGAGAACCGGCAGAAGGCGCTCCAGGCGTCCAACGCCGAGCTGGAGGAGAAGGCCGAGCTGCTGGCGCAGCAGAACCGCGACATCGAGGTGAAGAACACCGAGATCGAGGAGGCGCGGCAGGTGCTGGAGGAGCGGGCGGAGCAGCTCGCGGTCTCCATGCGCTACAAGTCGGAGTTCCTCGCGAACATGTCGCACGAGCTGCGCACGCCGCTCAACTCGCTGCTGATCCTCGCGAAGTTGCTCGCGGACAACGCGGACGCGAATCTTTCGCCGAAGCAGGTGGAGTTCGCGGAGACGATCCACGGCGCCGGTTCCGATCTGCTGCAGCTGATCAACGACATCCTCGACCTGTCGAAGGTCGAGGCGGGCAAGATGGACGTCAGCCCCACGCGCATCGCGCTGGTCCAGCTCGTCGACTACGTCGAGGCGACGTTCCGGCCGCTGACGGCGGAGAAGGGGCTCGACTTCTCGGTCCGGGTCTCCCCGGAGCTGCCGGCGACGCTGCACACGGACGAGCAGCGGCTGCTCCAGGTGCTGCGCAATCTCCTGTCGAACGCGGTGAAGTTCACCGACAGCGGCGCCGTCGAGCTGGTGATCCGGCCGGCCGGCGCCGATGTGCCGCAGTCGATCAGGGAGCAGTTGCTGGAGGCCGGCTCGCTGCGCGACGCGGACGCGGATCTGATCGCCTTCTCGGTGACGGACACGGGCATCGGGATCGCGGCGGGCAAGATGCGGGTGATCTTCGAGGCGTTCAAGCAGGCGGACGGCACGACCAGCCGGAAGTACGGCGGTACGGGTCTGGGGCTGTCGATCAGCCGGGAGATCGCGCGGCTGCTCGGCGGCGAGATCCACGCGGCGAGCGAGCCGGGCCGGGGCTCCACGTTCACGCTGTACCTGCCGCTGCAGCCGACCGAGTTGCCGCCGAACGGGTACCCCCATCTCGAGCCCGGGACGGGCGGGGCCCAGGACGAGGACACGGAAGCGGCGGACTCCGGCGTACCGGCGCGGACCGCTCCGGTCGGACCTCCCCTGGGCCCGGCGGCGCTGCTGCGCCGGCGCCGCAAGGCTCTGAACGCGATGAGCGGGCAGCAGGCGCAGTCCGGGGAGGCGCAGCCGTGGAGCGACGCGAGGGCCGGGCAGGAGGGCGCCGAGGAGCGGCGGGTGTTCGCGTTCGACGGCGAGAAGGTGCTGATCGTCGACGACGACATCCGCAACGTCTTCGCGCTGACGAGCGTGCTGGAGCAGCACGGCCTGTCCGTGCTGTACGCGGAGAACGGCCGTGAGGGCATCGAAGTCCTGGAGCAGCACGATGATGTGACGGTCGTACTGATGGACATCATGATGCCGGAGATGGACGGGTACGCGACGACGACGGCGATCCGCAGGATGCCGCAGTTCGCGGGTCTGCCGATCATCGCGCTGACGGCGAAGGCGATGAAGGGGGACCGGGAGAAGGCGATCGAGTCCGGAGCGTCTGATTATGTGACGAAGCCGGTCGATCCCGACCATCTCCTCTCCGTGATGGAGCAGTGGATGAACGCCAGGTGAGCGGGTCCCGCCCGAATCACAGGTTGTTGCTGATCGGTTGCGTTCGAAAGCGTGTGGGGCTGGGACTTACGGGGAACTATCCGGTCTCCCCCCACGTTTTCGGTACGTGCACAGTGACATCACGGTGACAGGGTGTGGCGACGGGCGGGGTGCGGCTACCATGACCGGCACAAGGACGGGCGACGCAAGGGAGTCGTCCCCTGGGGCGGCGCCCGGTGCGTCCTCCGGCTCTTCGAGCCGGAGAGACCCCATGCCGGGGCGAGGAGGACGGGGCATGGTGCAGAAGGCCAAGATCCTCCTGGTCGATGACCGGCCGGAGAATCTGCTCGCGCTGGAGGCCATCCTCTCCGCGCTCGATCAGACGCTGGTGCGGGCATCGTCAGGGGAGGAAGCGCTCAAGGCGCTGCTGACGGACGACTTCGCGGTCATCCTGCTGGATGTCCAGATGCCGGGAATGGACGGTTTCGAGACCGCCGCACACATCAAGCGGCGTGAGCGGACCCGTGACATCCCGATCATCTTCCTCACCGCGATCAATCACGGCCCCCACCACACCTTCCGTGGGTACGCCGCGGGTGCCGTCGACTACATCTCCAAGCCGTTCGACCCCTGGGTGCTGCGTGCCAAGGTGTCGGTGTTCGTCGAGCTCTACATGAAGAACTGCCAACTGCGCGAGCAGGCGGCGCTGCTGCGGCTCCAGCTGGAGGGCGCCGGCCAGGCCGAGTCGGGCGGCAGCCGCGAGCCGGCCGGCCTCCTCGCGGAACTCTCGGCGAGGCTCGCGGCAGTTGAGGAGCAGGCCGAGGCGCTGTCCAAGCAGCTCGACGACGACTCCGCCGATGCCGCGGCGGTGGCGACCGCCGCCCATCTCGAGCGCAAGCTCACGGGTCTGCGCCGCGCGCTCGACGCGCTGGAGCCCGGCACCGGCGGGGGCGCGCCGACGCTGCCGTCCCAGAGCTGATTCTTCACGGGCGGCGTCGCAGAGCCACGGGCCGTTGACGAAGCGTCAGTTCGCTGCCGCTCCAGGCGCGACACGAAAGGGTGAAGCGGTGGGCACACGTGTCCGCTGCCGTCAACACCGGTAACCTCACCACCATGGCCTCACGTACGTCCGGCAAGGGTTCCCAGGGCACGGCGGGCACCGCGAAGCCGCGCGCCGGCCGTACGACCGGCGCGGCGAAGAAGGCGGCGCCCGCCAAGAAGACCGCTGCGAAGAAGTCCGCACCCGCGAAAAGGGCACCGGCGAAGAAGGCCGCGGCCCGCAAGACGGCTGCGCCGAAGCCCGCACCGTCCCCCACCGGGGGCGTGTACCGGCTCGCGCGCGCCCTCTGGCTCGGCCTCGCGCACGCGGTGGGCGCGATGTTCCGCGGGATAGGGCGCGGTGCCAAGGGACTTGACCCGGCGCACCGCAAGGACGGCCTCGCGCTGCTGCTCCTGGCTCTCGCGCTCATCGTCGCCGCCGGCACCTGGTCGAATCTGCGCGGACCGGTCGGCGATCTCGTCGAGATGCTGGTGACGGGTGCCTTCGGACGCCTCGATCTGCTCGTCCCCCTGCTGCTCGGCGCGATCGGCGTGCGTCTGATCCTGTATCCCGAGAAGCCCGACGCCAACGGCCGGATCGTGATCGGTCTGTCCGCGCTCGTCGTCGGCGTGCTCGGCCAGGTACACATCGCCTGCGGATCGCCCGGCCGCGGGGACGGCAGCGACGCCATGCAGGACGCCGGCGGCCTGATCGGCTGGGCCGCGTCCAAGCCGCTGATCTTCATGATGGGCGAGGTGCTGGCGGTCCCGCTGCTGGTGCTGCTCACCGTCTTCGGCCTGCTCGTCGTGACCGCGACTCCCGTCAACGCCATCCCCCAGCGGCTGCGCCTGCTCGGCTCCAAGCTCGGCCTGGTCGATGCCGCGCCCGAGCCCGGTGAGGACAGCGGCGACGACCAGCGCTACGACGAGCAGTGGCGTGAGTCCCTGCCCGGCCGTCCGCGTCGCTCCGCCGCGCGCCGGGACGAGGACGACGCCCACGACCCCGACCACGCCGAGCAGGAGGCGCTCGAACGGCGCAGACGACCGCGCCGGCCGTCCGTGCAGCCCGCCATGGGGCGCGAGATGGACGCCGTGGACGTCGCCGCGGCAGCGGCCGCCGCTCTCGACGGAGCCGTGCTGAACGGCATGCCGCCCTCCCCTCTCGTCGCCGACCTCACGCGCGACGTCACGGCCGAGCGCCGGCGGGCCGCCTCGCCGGTGCCCACCGCCCGCGAGCCCGAGGACGCCGGGCCGAAGCCGCAGAAGCCGGCGGCCGAGGGCTCCGTACCCGACCTGACGAAGCCGGCGCCCGACGCGTCCCAGCCCCTGCCGCCGCGCGCAGAGCAGCTGCAGTTGTCGGGCGACATCACCTACGCGCTGCCCTCGCTGGATCTGCTGGAGCGCGGCGGCCCGGGCAAGACGCGCAGTGCCGCCAACGACGCGGTCGTCGCATCGCTGACCAACGTCTTCATGGAATTCAAGGTCGACGCGGCCGTCACCGGCTTCACGCGTGGCCCGACGGTCACCCGCTACGAGGTGGAGCTCGGCCCGGCCGTGAAGGTCGAGCGCATCACGGCCCTGACCAAGAACATCGCGTACGCGGTCGCGAGCCCCGACGTGCGGATCATCTCGCCGATCCCCGGCAAGTCCGCGGTCGGCATCGAGATCCCCAACACCGACCGCGAGATGGTCAACCTCGGCGACGTGCTGCGTCTCGCGGACGCTGCCGAGGACGACCACCCGATGCTCGTGGCTCTCGGCAAGGACGTCGAGGGCGGCTACGTGATGGCCAACCTCGCCAAGATGCCGCACGTCCTGGTCGCCGGCGCCACCGGCTCCGGCAAGTCGTCGTGCATCAACTGCCTGATCACCTCGGTGATGATAAGAGCGACCCCGGAGGACGTCCGGATGGTGCTCGTCGATCCCAAGCGGGTGGAGCTGACCGCGTACGAGGGCATCCCGCACCTGATCACGCCGATCATCACCAACCCCAAGCGGGCCGCCGAGGCCCTGCAGTGGGTGGTGCGCGAGATGGATCTGCGCTACGACGACCTCGCGGCCTACGGGTACCGGCACATCGACGACTTCAACAAGGCCGTGCGCGACGGCAAGGTCAAGCCGCCCGAGGGCAGCGAGCGCGAGCTCCAGCCGTACCCGTACCTGCTGGTGATCGTGGACGAACTCGCGGACCTGATGATGGTCGCCCCGAGGGACGTCGAGGACGCCATCGTGCGCATCACGCAGCTGGCGCGCGCGGCAGGCATCCATCTGGTACTGGCGACCCAGCGGCCGTCGGTCGACGTCGTCACCGGCCTGATCAAGGCGAACGTGCCCTCACGGCTCGCGTTCGCGACCTCCTCACTCGCGGACAGCCGGGTCATCCTCGACCAGCCGGGAGCGGAGAAGCTCATCGGCAAGGGTGACGGGCTGTTCCTGCCGATGGGGGCCGGCAAGCCGACCCGTATGCAGGGCGCCTTCGTCACAGAGGAAGAGGTCGCGGCCGTTGTACAGCACTGCAAGGACCAGATGTCCCCCGTCTTCCGCGACGACGTCGTGGTCGGCACGAAGCAGAAGAAGGAGATCGACGAGGACATCGGCGACGACCTCGACCTGCTGTGCCAGGCCGCTGAGCTGGTCGTCTCCACGCAGTTCGGCTCCACGTCGATGCTCCAGCGCAAGCTGCGCGTCGGCTTCGCGAAGGCCGGCCGGCTGATGGACCTCATGGAGTCGCGCAACATCGTCGGCCCCAGCGAGGGGTCCAAGGCGCGTGACGTTCTCGTGAAACCGGACGAATTGGATGGAGTGCTCGCCGTGATCCGGGGAGAGACTCCTTCATAAGGGTTCCGGGAGCAACCGTTTCCCTTGGTCGTACGTCAAGTTGGAGGGAGGGACAGAACCGTGTTCCGCCCCTGGGAAGTGCGGCCATTCCGATGGCGTACAAAGTCCCACCGCCCGGTTGCCCCACCCTTTCGTACCACCCATAGACTGAACCTCCAGCAGGTGGCTACACGCTCGAAAGGCGCCCCCGTGTCCATCGGCAACTCCCCCGAAGACAACCGGCCTTCTGTCGAAGACGCCCGGCCGTCGATCGGTCACACCCTGCAGCAGGCGCGTATCGGCGCCGGCCTGACCGTCGACGAGGTCAGCTCCTCCACCCGGGTGCGCATCCCCATCGTGCACGCGATCGAGGAGGACGACTTCAGCCGCTGCGGCGGCGACGTGTACGCGCGCGGCCATGTCCGCACGCTCGCGCGCGCCGTCGGGCTCGATCCGGAACCGCTGGTCGAGCAGTACGACGCCGAGCACGGCGGCCGTCCTTCGCCGACGTCCGCCGCACCGCTGTTCGAAGCCGAACGCATCCGTCCCGAGCGGCGACGGCCCAACTGGACCGCGGCCATGGTCGCCGCCATCGTCGTCGTGGTCGGCTTCGCCGGCTTCACACTCTTCAGCGACGGCGAGAGCCAGAACACCCAGGTCGCGGAGGGTCCGGCGGCCGAGGCCAAGCCCACCCCGACGAAGGCCGACGGGACCAAGCCGGCCGACCCCAAGCCCGACCCCTCGGACAGCGCCATCGCGGCGGTGCCCAAGGACAAGGTCACGGTGAAGCTCTCCGCCACCCACGACAAGAGCTGGATCTCCGCCAAGTCGCACAACGGCAAGCTGCTCTTCGACGGCACCCTGCTCAAGGGCGAGTCCAAGACCTTCCAGGACGACGAACGCGTCGATCTGATCCTCGGCAATGCGGGCGCGATCGAGCTGTTCGTCAACGGCAAGAAGGTCGAGGACGACTTCGAGATGGGCGGCGTCGAGCGGCTGTCCTACACCAAGGGCGACCCCGCGGCGGGCTGACCGGCCCGGGGGCGCCCGGCCCACGGGCGGACGACGGGAAGCCGACGGTACGGAGAACCCTCGCGGCAGGGGCGCGGGCCGGGACAAAGTAGTCTTGAGTCCATGCCCGAACGCCGTACCGTCGCTCTCGTCACTCTTGGCTGCGCCCGTAACGAGGTGGACTCGGAGGAGCTCGCAGGCCGCTTGGCAGCGGACGGCTGGGAGCTCGTCGAGGAAGCCTCCGACGCGGATGTCGCCGTCGTCAACACCTGCGGATTCGTCGAGGCCGCCAAGAAGGACTCCGTCGACGCCCTGCTGGAGGCCAATGATCTGAAGGATCATGGCCGTACCCAGGCCGTCGTCGCGGTCGGCTGCATGGCCGAGCGGTACGGCAAGGAGCTCGCCGACGCACTGCCCGAGGCAGACGGTGTGCTCGGCTTCGACGACTACGCCGACATCTCCAGCCGCCTCCAGACCATCCTGAGCGGCGGCAGCGTGGAGGCGCACACCCCGCGCGACCGGCGGAAACTGCTGCCGCTGAGCCCCGTGGAGCGCCACCAGGCCACCGAGGTGGCCCTGCCCGGCCACGGGGACGTCGCCCCGGCGCCCGAGGACCTCCCCGAGGGCGTCGCGCCGGTGTCGGGCCCGCGGGCGCCGCTGCGCCGCCGCCTCGGCACCAGCCCGGTCGCCTCCGTGAAGCTGGCTTCCGGCTGTGACCGCCGGTGCACCTTCTGCGCCATCCCGTCCTTCCGCGGCTCCTTCATCTCCCGCCGCCCGAGCGATGTGCTCGGCGAGACGCGCTGGCTGGCCGAGCAGGGCGTCAAGGAGATCATGCTGGTCTCCGAGAACAACACCTCGTACGGCAAGGACCTCGGCGACATCCGTCTCCTCGAGACGCTCCTGCCCGAGCTGGCCGCCGTCGACGGCATCGAGCGCGTGCGCGTCAGCTACCTGCAGCCCGCCGAGATGCGCCCCGGCCTGATCGACGTGCTCACCTCGACGCCCAAGGTCGCCCCCTACTTCGACCTGTCCTTCCAGCACTCCGCCCCCGGCGTGCTGCGCGCCATGCGCCGGTTCGGCGACACGGAGCGCTTCTGGGAGCTGCTGGAGACCATCCGGTCCAAGGCCCCCCAGGCGGGTGTACGGTCCAACTTCATCGTCGGCTTCCCGGGCGAGAGCGAGGCCGACTTCGCCGAGCTGGAACGCTTCCTGGGTGCTGCCCGCCTCGACGCCATCGGCGTCTTCGGCTACAGCGACGAGGAGGGCACCGAGGCCGTCTCCTACGACAACAAGCTCGATGCGGAGGTCATCGCCGAGCGCCTCGAGCACCTGTCCAGACTCGCGGAGGAGCTCACGGCGCAGCGCGCCGAGGAGCGCATGGGTGAGACCCTTGAAGTGCTCGTCGAAAGCGTGGACGACGAGGACGGCGCCGTGGGGCGCGCCGCGCACCAGGCGCCGGAAACGGACGGTCAGGTGCTGTTCACCTCCCCCGAGGGCCTGGTGCCCGGCCGGATGGTCGAGGCGAAGGTCGTCGGTACGGAGGGCGTCGACCTGGTCGCGCAGTGTCTGGGCGAGGAGGCGGGCAGATGACCGGAGTGCCTGCATCCGCTGCGGGCGGCACCGGAAGGCCGGCGCCCGGCGGCAAGCTGGGCGCTGCGGCCGTCAACCAGGCCAGCCTGTGGAACATCGCCAACATCCTGACCATGGTGCGCCTGGTGCTGGTGCCGGGGTTCGTGGTGCTGATGCTCCAGGACGGCGGTTACGATCCCGCCTGGCGTGCGTGGGCCTGGGCGGCGTTCGCCGTCGCCATGATCACGGACATCTTCGACGGCCATCTGGCTCGGACGTACAACCTGGTCACCGACTTCGGGAAGATCGCCGATCCCATCGCCGACAAGGCGATCATGGCGGCCGGGCTGATCTGCCTGTCGGCTCTCGGTGACCTTCCGTGGTGGGTGACCGGCGTCATCCTCTTCCGCGAGCTCGGCATCACGCTCATGCGGTTCTGGGTGATCCGGCACGGGGTCATTCCGGCCAGTCGCGGCGGCAAGATGAAGACGCTCGCGCAGGGCACCGCCGTCGGCATGTACGTGCTGGCGCTGACCGGCCCGCTGGCGACCCTGCGCTTCTGGGTGATGGCGCTCGCGGTCGCTCTGACGGTGCTCACCGGTCTGGACTACGTGCGACAGGCGATCGTCCTGAGGCGCAAGGGGCTCGCGCGGGAGCGCGCGGCCCGCGCGGAGCGGACCGAGACCGAGGGCGCGGAACGGTGAACACGGCGGCTCGCGTGCTGGCGCTGCTTGCGGAGCGTGGCGAGACGCTGGCCGTCGCCGAGTCCCTCACAGGCGGTCTGGTGGCCGCACAGCTGACAGAGGTGCCAGGAGCCTCCCAGTCCTTCCGGGGGTCCGTGACGGCCTATGCCACCACCCTGAAGAGGGATCTGCTGGGCGTGGACGGGACCCTTCTGGCTGAGCGCGGTGCGGTCGACGCGGAGGTCGCGGCCCAGATGGCGGCCGGTGTACGGGGCCGTATGGACGCCGTCTGGGGCATCGCCACCACCGGTGTCGCCGGCCCCGAACCGCAGGACGGACAGCCGGTCGGCACGGTCTATGTTGCCGTTTCGGGACCTTCAGGAGCCGGGAAAGTGGCCGCTTTGCGGTTGAACGGCGATCGGGAGGAAATCCGTAGAGAGAGTGTACGCAGAGTGCTCGACCTGCTCTCTGACGAACTTCACGGAAATGCGCGCACACAGGATACGGAACAGAACGGGGGGACTTGATGTTTGCAGCCCTGAGTGAACACGACATCGCTCCCCGCACGGCCGCAGCGCGAGGCGGTACGGTGGGGCGAGAAGGATGCGGCTACGCGGTCCGAGGAGGGAGCCACCGATGATTCTGCTCCGTCGCCTGCTGGGTGACGTGCTGCGTCGGCAGCGCCAGCGCCAGGGCCGTACTCTGCGCGAAGTCTCCTCGTCCGCCCGAGTCTCGCTCGGCTATCTCTCCGAGGTGGAGCGGGGGCAGAAGGAGGCATCCTCCGAGCTGCTCTCCGCCATCTGCGACGCGCTTGACGTACGGATGTCCGAGCTCATGCGTGAGGTGAGCGACGAGCTGTCTCTGGCCGAACTGGCCGAGTCGGCAGCCGCCACCGAGCCGGTGCCCGCGCCGGTACGCCCGATGCTCAATTCCGTCTCCGTGACGTCGGTGGCAGGAGTGCCGACGGAGCGGGTGACGATCAAGGCGCCCACGGAAGCGGTCGACGTCGTCGCCGCCTGATCCGTAAGGCACTGCACGACTGGGTTTGAGGCAGGCCCCGAGTGGTACGCGAGTACTGCTCGGGGCCTTCTTGATGCCCCCGAATGACCCTTTTGTGTAGTTGTGCGATCGTGGAGCGTAGTCGCGTACCCCTGGGAGGACACGCATGTCTGTCGTGAAGAGCCCTCTGTCCGAGGCGGATCTCAAGACGGTCGGCGAGGCGCTGAAAGGTGCGCTGGTCGACCTGGTCGATCTGGCCCTGGTGGCCAAGCAGGTCCACTGGAACGTGGTCGGGCCGCGCTTCAGGTCGGTCCACCTGCAGCTCGACGAGGTCGTCGACACCGCGCGTCAGCACTCCGACACGGTGGCCGAGCGCTCGTCTGCGATCGGTGTGACGCCGGACGGGCGGGCCGCGACGGTGGCCGCGCAGAGCGCGATCGGATCCGTGCCGGACGGCTGGATCAAGGACGTGGACGCGGTGCGGACCATGGTCGACGCGCTGGGCGCGGTCATCGGCCGGATGCGCGAACGCATCGACGCGACGGAGAAGCCGGACCCCGTGAGCCAGGACATCCTGATCGGTCTGACGGCCGACCTCGAGAAGCACGCCTGGATGTTCCAGGCGGAGTCCGTGTAACGGGCGGCGGGGCTCGGAGAGTTCGCGATGTCGCGCCGACGGCCCTCGCGGATGAGCGCATGGGGTGAGGGGCTTGGGCGGCTCCCGGGGCCGGTCGGCCCGGCGGACGCGGTCGTTCGAGCGCCGGGTGCCGGCACCCGTGCGCCCTCCCGGCGATCGCGCCCGTCCCGCTAGCGTGGCGCGGAGGAGGCGGCATGGCGATACGCACAGCGGTTCTCGTGCCCGTCGCGCTGCTCGGGCTCGTGGCGGGCGCGGTGTGGTGGTGGGCCGTCCTGCGGCTGGCTCTGGTGCCGGAGCACGCCGGGGTCCTCGAAGGGGCGGTGGCGGCCGGCGGTTGGGGGCTGAGCCTGCTGCCCGTCCATGTCTCGGCGTCCCGCGGCGTCACCAGGGCGTCGCGACGCCGCCGTTCGGACGGAATATCCGACCGGTCGTGAACGACGAGGCGTCGGACGCAAGATGGGCGCTGCGGGCGCGATGTCCTCCGATTCACCGACGCGGCGCGGCGGCGGCATCAGGGTGAGCGCCGCATCGATGGCTGCTGGTCATCCGCCTCGTGACGGGTCGTCAGCTGGTGCCCATACGTGGCCCGGGGCCGCCATGTCGACGCGGACGGCGTGCGGCGCGGGCAGGGAGGCGAGGGCGCTGGCGGCTGAACGACTGCTCCCTTGGCCGCGCTGCAGACGAGGAGCCCCGCCTGGGCCGCGCCGAGCGGACCGCACGATGCGCCTGGCGGGCCGTCAAGCAGTTGGACCCGCCTGACAGCCCGGACACCAGTAGGTGGGGCGCTCGCGGCTGCCGTCTCCCTGGTCCGCCTTGCGCACCGGGGCGCCGCAGCGCGGACAGGGACGGCCCTCCCGGCCGTAGACGTACAGCCGTTGCCCCGGGCCGCGGCGGCCCGTGGTGATCCGTTCCGGACGCGACTTGTTGGCGTCGAGGAGCCGCTGGGCGGTGACCACGAGCCGGGCGAGCGTGTCGGCGGGCAGCTCGCCGACGGGGAGCCAAGGCGTCACGCGGGCCAGGAACGCCAGCTCGGACTTGTAGACATTGCCGATGCCGGCGAGATTGCGCTGGTCCAGAAGGGCTTCGCCGAGAGGGCGGGCCGGATCGGCGAGGAGGTTGGCCACCGCTGTGTCCGGGTCCCAGTCGGGGCCGAGGAGGTCGGGGCCGAGATGGCCCACGGCCTGCTCTTCGTCGGCCGTACGGAGCAGCTCCAGGACGGGCAGGCGGTAACCGACCGCCGTGTACGCCTCGTTGCCGAGGATGGCCCGGATCTGGTGCGCGGGGCCGCCGCGCCAGCGTTCACCGGTTCCGTAGACCTGCCAGGAACCGTCCATCCGCAGATGCGAGTGCAGCGTGAGGCCGCCTTCGATGCGGGTGAGGAGGTGTTTGCCGCGCGGGGTGACGTCCAGGACGGTCCGGCCGGTGAGGTCCGCCGTGGCGAACCGGGGCACCCGCAGATCGGATCTGGTCAGCACGCGGTCGGCCAGCGCGCTGTGCAGGCGGTGGGCGGCCAGCCAGACGGTGTCTCCTTCGGGCATGGCATCCATGATGCGCGACGGCGGGGGAGTGGGCCGTCGCCGCCGGGCCTGCCCGCGGACGGTACGCCGGTGCGTGGGTCGCGGGTGCCGGTCGGGAGGGGAGCCGGGTGCGCGGCCGCGGGTGCCGGTCGGCAGGGGAGCCGGGTGCGTGGGTCGCGGGTGCCGGTCCGGACGTGGTCCGGTGCGTGGTCACGGGCGCAGGCGCAGGCCCCTCGGTGTGGCGTGGAACCCGGCGGCCTCCAGGACGCGGCCCAGGGATGAGGTGAGGGCCGGAGAGCCGTTGGCGCGCTGCACGGTCACCGTGCCCAGCGCCCCCTCACGGGCTGCCGAGGCCAGGGCGGCGGCGGCCGCGTGCAGAGCGGGAGAGTCCGGGTCCGACACCCAGGAGAGCAGCGTCTTGCCGCCGCGCTCCATGTAGAGCGTCAGCTCGCCGTCCACCAGGACGACGAGGGAGCCGGCCTTGCGGCCCGGCTTGTGCCCGGCGCCCTCGGGCGGCTCGGGCCAGGGCAGCGCCGCCCCGTACGCGTTCGCCGGGTCGGCGGCGGCCAGCACGACCGCGCGCGGGGCCGCCTGCCCCTCTTCCCGGTCCCGCGCGGCGGAGGCGGCGCGCAGCCGGTCGACCGCGCCGTCCATCGCGAACTGCGCGGCTCCGAGGCCCTCGACGACGTAACCACGGCGGGCCTGCCCGCTGTCCTCGAAGGCCGACAGGATGCGGTACGTCGCGGAGAAGCCGCCCTCCACGCCCTCGGCGGCCACCGCGCCGCGGGTCACCACTCCATGGCGGTCGAGCAGGGTGCGGGCGAGAGCGTGCGCCCGGTGCGTCGGCTCGGGCTCGGCGGCCGGCAGCAGCGACCAGCGGCCGCTCACGGTCGGCGGGCCGGAGCGGGAGGTGGGGCGGGCCGTCGCCGTCAGGGTGCCGTAGCGGCCGCGCGGGACCGTGCGCTTGGCGCGGTGGGCCGTCGAACCCGCCGTGCGGCCCGAGCCGAGCAGGGCGCGCAGGGGCGCGAGGGTGTCGTTGGTGAGCCGGCCGGACCAGGCCAGGTCCCAGACGGCGTCGGCCAGTTGCGGATCGGTGGCGTCGGGGTGGGTGGTGGCCCGGACCTGGTCGGCGATCTGGCGGAAGAACAGTCCGTACCCGCCGGACAGGGCGCCGAGCACCGACTCGTGCAGGGCCGTCAGCTCCAGCGGGTGCGGCGGCGGAAGCAGGAGCGGGGCGGCGTCGGCGAGATAGAGGGAGACCCAGCCGTCCTTGCCGGGCAGGGCGCCGGCGCCCGCCCACACCACCTCGCCCGTGGTGGTCAGTTCGTCGAGGAGCGTGGTGCTGTAGTGGGACACGCGGGACGGGAGGACGAGTTTCTCCAGCGCGGAGGCGGGCACGGCGGCGCCCTGCAGCTGCTCGACGGCGCGGGCCAGCCCGTCGATGCCGCGCAGCCGGTTGCTGCCCATGTGCTGCCACTGAGGGAGGAACGCGGCGAGGGCGGCGGGCGGGACCGGCTCCAGCTCGTGCCGGAGCGCGGCCAGGGAGCGGCGGCGCAGACGGCGCAGCACGGCCGCGTCGCACCATTCCTGGCCGATGCCCGAGGGATGGAACTCGCCCTGGACGACGCGCCCCGACGCGGCGAGACGCGCCAGGCCGCCCTCCGTGACGGCCGGCCCCAGTCCGAAGCGGGCCGCCGCCTGGGCGGAGGTGAACGGCCCGTGCGTCCGCGCGAATCGGGCGAGGAGGTCGCCGAGGGGGTCCTTGACCGGCTCGGTGAAAGCCTCGGGGACGCCCACGGGCAGCGCGGTGCCCAGGGCGTCGCGCAGCCGGCCCGCGTCCTCCACCGCGGCCCAGTGGTCGGCGCCCGCGACACGGACGCGGATGGCGCGGCGTGCGGCCGCCAACTCCTGCGGCCAGGCCGGATCGCCACCGCGCTCGGCCAGCTCCGCATCGGTGAGGGGCCCGAGAACGCGCAGGAGATCGGCGACGCCCTCGGCGTCCTTGACCCGCCGGTCGTCCGTCAGCCACTGCAGTTCCCGCTCCAGCTCCGTCAGGACGTCCGCGTCGAGCAGTTCCCGCAGCTCGGCTTGCCCCAGCAGCTCGGCCAGGAGCCGGGAGTCCAGCGAGAGGGCCGCCGCGCGCCTCTCGGCGAGCGGGGAGTCGCCCTCGTAGAGGAACTGCGCCACGTAGCCGAAGAGCAGGGAGCGGGCGAACGGTGACGGCTCGGGGGTGGTGACCTCGACCAGGCGGACCCGGCGGGACTCGATGTCGCCCATGAGCTCGGCGAGACCCGGGACGTCGAACACGTCCTGGAGGCATTCGCGGACCGCTTCGAGGACGATCGGGAACGAACCGAACTCGCTCGCCACCTGGAGCAGTTGAGCCGCACGCTGGCGCTGCTGCCACAGCGGCGTGCGCTTGCCCGGATTGCGCCGCGGCAGCAGCAGCGCGCGGGCCGCGCACTCCCGGAACCGCGAGGCGAACAGGGCCGAGCCGCCCACCTGGTCGGTCACGATCTGACTGATCTCGCCCTTGTCGAAGACCGTGTCCGCGGCTCCCACCGGTGCCTGCTCGCTGTCGTACGCCGTGTCCACATGGACCGGGTCCTGATCGAGCAGGTCGAGTCCCATCAGGTCGGCGTCGGGCAGACGCAGCACGATGCCGTCGTCGGCGTGCATGACCTGCGCGTCCATGCCGTACCGCTCGGCGAGGCGGGCGCCCAGGGCCAGCGCCCAGGGCGCGTGGACCTGCGCGCCGAACGGTGAGTGGATCACCACGCGCCAGTCGCCCAGCTCGTCCCGGAAGCGCTCCACGAGGATCGTGCGGTCGTCGGGGACATGGCCGCACGCCCGTCGCTGCTCGTCGAGATACGCCAGCACATTGTCCGCCGCCCAGGCGTCCAGCCCCGCGGCCACCAGCCGCAGCCGGGCGTCGTCGGGCGCCAGCCCGCCGACCTCGCGCAGGAACGCGCCGACCGCGCGGCCCAGCTCCAGCGGGCGGCCGAGCTGGTCGCCCTTCCAGAAGGGGAGGCGGCCGGGGACGCCGGGGGCGGGCGAGACCAGTACTCGGTCCCTGGTGATGTCCTCGATCCGCCACGACGTGGTGCCCAGGGTGAAGACGTCGCCCACCCGGGACTCGTACACCATCTCCTCGTCGAGCTCTCCCACCCTGCCGCCGCCCTTCTTCGGGTCGGCACCGGCGAGGAAGACGCCGAAGAGGCCACGGTCCGGGATGGTGCCTCCGGAGGTGACGGCGAGCCGCTGCGCGCCCGGCCGGCCGGTCACCGTGCCCGCCACGCGGTCCCACACCACGCGCGGGCGCAGCTCGGCGAACGCGTCCGAGGGATAGCGCCCGGCGAGCATGTCGAGGACCGCGGTGAACGCCGACTCGGGCAGCGAGGCGAACGGCGCGGCACGGCGGACCAGCGCCAGCAGGTCGTCGAACTGCCACGTGTCCATGGCGACCATGGCCACCAGCTGCTGGGCCAGCACGTCCAGGGGATTGGCCGGGACACGCAGCGATTCGATGGAGCCGGTGCGCATCCGCTCCGTGACCACGGCCGCCTGCACCAGGTCGCCGCGGTACTTGGGGAAGACGACACCCGTGGAGACGGCGCCCACCTGGTGTCCCGCGCGGCCGACGCGCTGGAGGCCGGAGGCGACCGAGGGCGGTGACTCGACCTGGACCACCAGGTCGACCGCGCCCATGTCGATGCCCAGCTCCAGGCTGGAGGTGGCGACCACGGCGGGCAGCCGCCCCGCCTTGAGGTCCTCCTCGACCAGGGCCCGCTGCTCCTTGGAGACCGAGCCGTGGTGGGCGCGGGCCAGGAGCGGCGGGGCGCCCTGGGCCGCCCCGGACTGCGCCATGATCTCTGCCGGAGGCCCGTCCTCCGGGAGAGGGGCGCCCGTCGCACGCTCGTAGGCGATCTCGTTGAGCCGGTTGCACAGACGCTCCGCCAGACGACGGGAGTTGGCGAAGACGATCGTGGAGCGGTGGGCCTGGACGAGGTCGGCGATCCGCTCCTCGACGTGCGGCCAGATCGAGGGCCTCTCCCCGGGCCCCTCGGACGCGTCGGCCGCGGGCGAGCCCCCGAGCTCGCCGAGGTCCTCGACGGGGACGACCACCGAGAGGTCGAACTCCTTGCCGGAGGGCGGCTGGACGATCTCAACCCTGCGCTGCGGCGACAGGTAACGGGCGACCTCGTCGACCGGGCGCACCGTCGCTGACAGGCCGATCCGGCGAGCGGGGCGCGGCAGCAGAGTGTCGAGCCGCTCCAGGGACACGGCGAGGTGCGCGCCGCGCTTGGTGCCCGCCACGGCATGCACCTCGTCCAGGATGACCGTCTCGACACCCGACAGGGCCTCCCGCGCGGAGGACGTGAGCATCAGGAACAGCGACTCGGGCGTGGTGATCAGGATGTCCGGCGGCCGTGAGACCAGCGACCGGCGCTCGGCGGCCGGGGTGTCACCGGAACGGATGCCGACCCGCACCTCGGGCTCCGGCAGGCCCAGCCGCACCGCCTCGTGGCGGATCCCTGTGAGCGGACTGCGCAGATTGCGCTCGACGTCGACCGCGAGGGCCTTGAGCGGAGACACGTACAGCACGCGGCAGCGCTTCTTCGTCTCCGCGGGCGGCGGTGTGGACGTGAGCCGGTCGAGGGCGGCGAGGAAGGCGGCCAGTGTCTTGCCCGAGCCGGTCGGTGCCACGACCAGGACGTCCGAGCCCTCCGCGATGGCTCGCCAGGCCCCCTCCTGCGCGGCGGTGGGCGCGCTGAACGCCCCCGTGAACCAGCCTCGGGTCGCGGGGGAGAAGGAGTCGAGCGCAGTCCTGGCCATGCCCCCCATCGTGCACCCGACCACTGACAACCCGTGTCCAGGACCTGGACGGGGAGGTCACGGGCGGGTCCGGCGGCGCAGAATCGCTGTATGGAGACCGACGCGGCACCGGACCGGAAGGACGAGTGGGCGCGGCACTGGCGGTATCCCGGCGTACCGGGTCTGGATCTGCTGCAGGCCCGCTATGTGCGGCACTCCTTCACCCGGCACACGCACGAGGGCTTCGTCCTGGGCGCCGTTCGCCGCGGCATCGAGGACGTGCTCATGCCGGACGGCACGATCAGTGCCAGGCCCGGCACCGTGGTGATGATCAACCCTGAGGTGCCGCACTCGGCGAAGGCGGGGGTCCCCGAGGGGTGGGTGTACTCGACCCTCTACCCGTCGTCCGAGCTGGTGGCGACGATCGCCGAGGAGGTGACCAGCCTGCGCGGCACGGCCGGCTTCGCGGAGACGATCGTCGAGGACCCGGACACCGCCCGCCTGGTGCACGAGGTGCACTGCGCCGCCGAACAGGGCAACGCGCTCGCCGCCGACAGCGTGCTGCGCATCGTGGTCGCCCGGCTGCTGCGCCGCCACGGCCGCGCGCTGCCCGCCCGCGCGCCGCTCACCGCCGGGGCCCGCACCGCGGAGCTCGCCAGACAGCTCCTGGAGGAGCGGATGGCCGAGCCTCCGTCCCTGGAGGAACTCGCGCAGGAACTCGGCACCAGTCCCTTCGCGCTCCTGCGCGCCTTCAAGTCCGCGTACGGGCTGCCGCCGCACACCTGGCTGACGGACGCGCGCGTGCGTCGCGCCCGCCATCTGCTGGACGCGGGCACGGCACCGGCCGAGGCGGCCGTCACCGTCGGCTTCACCGACCAGCCGCATCTCAACCGTCACTTCAGCCGGATCGTGGGCGTGCCTCCGGGGGCCTACCGGCGCGAACGCGCAAGAACGTACAAGACGCCTCACCGGAAGCCCGCGTAACGTCCCTGACGTGGCAGAACAGACAGCTCACCCAGAGATACCCGCGACCGCGGCACCGGGGTCCGGGCCGCAGGAAGCGACCAAACCGGACTCGGCCGTCGTCCGGGACGCACTCGGCGTCGGAGTCGCCGTCGGCCTGTCCGGATTCGCCTTCGGCGTGACGTCGGCGGGATCCGGTCTCACTCTCCTGCAGACCTGCGCGCTCAGTCTGCTGGTGTTCACCGGCGCCTCGCAGTTCGCACTCGTCGGCGCCATCGCCGCGGGCGGCAACCCGTTCGCCGCCGCCGCGGGCGCCTTCTTCCTCGGCGTGCGCAACGCCTTCTACGGGCTGAGGCTGTCCCAGCTGCTCGCCCTGCCCCGCTTCCTGCGGCCGGCGGCGGCCCACTGGGTCATCGACGAGACCACCGCCGTCGCCCTCGCCCAGCCCACGCGGCGCAGTGTGCGCATCGGCTTCACGGTCACGGGGCTCACCCTCTACGTGCTGTGGAACCTGACCACGCTCCTCGGGGCGCTGGGCGCCGAGGCCATCGGCGACACCGACGCGTGGGGACTGGACGCGGCCGGGCCCGCCGTCTTCCTCGCCCTGCTGGCGCCCATGCTGCGCACGGCCACCGAGCGCGCGGTGGCCGGGCTCGCGGTCGTACTCGGACTCGGATTCCTGCCCGTGCTGCCCGCCGGAGTGCCGGTGCTGGTGGCGGCAATGGCCGCGCCGGCCGTGCTGTGGCTCAAGGGCCGTGCGATCGGCCGGGCGGACCGGGTCGCGGTCCGCGGACACGACGAAGGAGAGACCGACGGGACGGCGCGTACGGCCCGTGGGAAGGGAGAGGACCGTTGAGCGTCTGGATCGCGATCGCGGTGACCGCCGTCGGCTGCTACCTCGTCAAACTCGTCGGCCTCCTGGTGCCCGCCGACACCCTGGAACGTCCTCTCGTGCAGCGGCTGGCCGCGCTGCTGCCCGTAGCCCTGCTGGCCGCGCTCACCGCACAGCAGACCTTCAGCGTCGGCGACACCCTCGTGCTCGACGCACGGGCGGCCGGTCTGGTCGCCGCAGCCGTCGCCCTCGTACTGCGCGCCCCCTTCCTGGTCGTCGTCGGAGCGGCCGTGGCGGTCACGGCGGGCGTACGGGCGCTCGGAGGCTGAGCGGCCACGCGCGCGTGGCCGTCGACGCACCCGCGCGTGCGCGCACCGGCCGAGCCGCCGGCCCGCCGGGCCCGGCCGCTCGGCCGGGTCCGGCGGGTCAGCCGATGGGGCGCCCGTACGCCTGGAGGGTCCGCAACGCCTCGACGGTCGCCAGCGGCCGCGCCTCCAGAGCCGTCCCCGGGGCCCACGCGCGGTAGGTGATCGGCCATCCGCCGTCCGGCTCCTGCTGCGCCGCCAGGTGCTCCAGGGAGAGGGCCATCTCGTCGTCCGTGAACCAGCGGCGGGCCAGTGAGGCCGGCGTGGGCGCGTAGTGGTGCGGGAAGTGGTGCTCGCCGGGCGCGTAGCCCGGCGCCACCGGCTGGTCGTCGAGCCGGCGGGGATCGAGGGCGACCAGTCGCTGTTCGCGGGCCATCCGGCCGAGCCGGTCGGCGGCGGCCTCGGCGCGCGGGCGGTCGGGAGCGCTGTCCAGGAAGGCGACCGCCGCCTCGACCTCGTACGGATGGGACTTGTCCAGGGCGTCGACGGCCGCCCAGCAGAAGTCCGTGGCCCGGAACAGCCAGGCGTGCCACACCTGATTGCGGTGCAGCAGGCCCACGACCGGACCGGTCGCCAGGAGTTCGCTGGGAGGGTCGTCGACGATCGGGAGGAACGGCGCCGCCGGATATCCGCGCTGGGACGGGTGGATGGCGGGCAGCGCGCCGTCCGGTGTCGACACCTGCGTGAAGTAGCGGCAGATCCGCTCCACGCGCAGACCGCCGCAGCGGCCGATGGAGTCCAGCACCCGAAGGGCGTGCGCCGTGTGCAGGGGCTGGCTGACAGGGCCGCGCAGGTCGGGTTCGAGCGCGTGGCCGTAGCCGCCGTCCTCGTTGAGGTACGCGGCGAGAGCCGTCTCGACCGCGTCCGAGCCGCCGCCGAGGAAGTGGTATGCGAACCGCCGCTGTTCGAGGACACGGGCGGTCAGCCAGATGAAGTGCTCGGCGCGGGCGAGAGGAGACGCGAGAGGGGCCTCATGGGTTGCTCCGGTTCCAGCCATGTTCCGACGGTAGGGCGGAACGGTCTCCAGACAAGCCCGACGGGCGGGGCTGCACTCTCAGGGGCGGGATACTGGGGTCATGCGGTTGACGATTTTCTGGGAGCGGATGGCCGACCACTTCGGCGCGGCCTACGCCGACTCGTTCGCGCGCGATCACGTCATGGCCGAACTCGGCGGCCGCACGGTCCATGAGGCGCTGGCCGCGGGCTGGGAGGCGAAGGACGTGTGGCGCGGGGTCTGCGCCGCGATGGACATCCCCGACGACAAGCGCTGAGACACCGGGCGGCCCGCCCCTTGTCACCGGCGTACGGGACACTTGTCTGGTGGACCGGACCGACAGCAACGCCCAGGACGAGACCGCTGCGGACGAGACCGCGCGGGAGACCACCGCCGCCCCCGCCACTCCGCCGGGCACGCCCCCGCCGACCGCTGCCGGCAGGAACGGCGCTCCCGTCCGCATGCCGCGCTGGCTGCCGCGCGCCATGGTGCTCGCGCTCGCGCTCTACGCCTGCTTCCAGATCGGCAGCTGGGCCTTCCACCAGCTCATCGGGCTGCTGATCAACATCCTGATCGCGTTCTTCCTGGCGCTCGCCGTGGAGCCGGCGGTGGGACGCATGGCCGCGCGCGGCATGCGGCGCGGGCTCGCCACGTTTCTGGTCTTCATCGCGGTGCTGGTGGTGGGAGTCGGCTTCGTCGTTCTGCTCGGCTCGATGCTCGCCGGGCAGATCATCGACATGGTCGAGGACTTCCCCAAGTACCTCGACTCCGTCATCCGCTGGATCAACGGCATCTTCAACACCGAGCTGTCCCGGGTCGAGGTGCAGGACAGCCTGCTGCGTTCCGACTGGCTGCGGAAGTACGTGCAGAACAGCGCCAGCGGAGTGCTCGACGTCTCGGCGACCGTGCTGGGCGGCCTGTTCAAGCTGCTGACGATCTTCCTGTTCTCGTTCTACTTCGCGGCCGACGGGCCGCGGCTGCGCCGTGCACTGTGCTCGGTGCTTCCGCCGGCCAAGCAGGCCGAGGTGCTGCGCGCCTGGGAGATCGCCGTCGACAAGACCGGCGGATACCTCTACTCGCGCGGACTGATGGCGCTGATCTCCGGCGCCGCGCACTTCGTCCTGCTGGAGATCCTGGGAGTGCCGTACGCTCCCGCGCTCGCGGTGTGGGTCGGTCTCGTCTCGCAGTTCATCCCGACCATCGGCACCTATCTCGCGGGCGCGCTGCCGATGCTGATCGCGTTCACCGAGGACCCCTGGTACGCCCTGTGGGTGCTCGGGTTCGTCCTGGTGTACCAGCAGTTCGAGAACTACGTGCTGCAGCCCAAGCTGACGGCCAGGACGGTGGACATCCACCCGGCGGTCGCCTTCGGATCGGTGGTGGCGGGGACGGCGCTGCTGGGGGCGGTCGGCGCGCTGATCGCGATCCCCGCGGTCGCGACGCTCCAGGCGTTCCTCGGGGCCTACGTGCGGCGGTACGACGTGACCGACGACCCGCGTGTGCACGGACACCACCGGCCACGCGCGAGCCGGGCGCTCGCCCGGGTGCGCGGCGCGCTCCGGCACCACGGGGCGGCACGGGACACGGAGGCGTCCGGCCCGGGAAGCACGCCGGAGGCGTGACCTGCGGCGTGCCGTCCGGCCGGCGGCGACGCCGGCACCGGCCCGCCGTGGCGCGGCCTCTTCCACCGGCGTCTTTGTCCACGCCGGATGACCGGAGGACCCTGGTGCTGTACCGCCGCGCCGGGTCGTGGGGGCCGGTGTGGCGCGCTTGACACCAAAATCGAACATCCATTCTTATGGGGTTCCGGCCCGGATCCCGGCGGAATCCCGGGAGTTATCCACAGGCCGGAGGGACGGCGGGGCCCATTGTCAGTGGCAGGGGTTAGCGTCTTTGACGTGAAGCGATCGACTCAAGCAAATCGGGTGGAACCCATGGCAGGAACCGACCGCGAGAAGGCGCTCGACGCCGCGCTCGCACAGATTGAACGGCAATTCGGCAAGGGCGCCGTGATGCGTCTGGGCGAGCGGCCGAACGAGCCCATCGAGGTCATCCCCACCGGGTCGACCGCGCTCGACGTCGCCCTCGGCGTCGGCGGCCTTCCCCGCGGCCGTGTGGTGGAGGTCTACGGCCCCGAGTCCTCCGGTAAGACGACCCTGACCCTCCACGCGGTGGCCAACGCCCAGAAGGCCGGCGGCACCGTGGCCTTCGTGGACGCGGAGCACGCCCTCGACCCGGAGTACGCGAAGAAGCTCGGCGTCGACATCGACAACCTGATCCTGTCCCAGCCGGACAACGGCGAGCAGGCGCTGGAGATCGTCGACATGCTCGTGCGCTCCGGCGCGCTCGACCTGATCGTCATCGACTCGGTGGCAGCCCTGGTGCCCCGGGCGGAGATCGAGGGCGAGATGGGCGACTCGCACGTCGGCCTGCAGGCGCGTCTGATGAGCCAGGCGCTCCGGAAGATCACCAGCGCGCTCAACCAGTCCAAGACGACGGCCATCTTCATCAACCAGCTCCGCGAGAAGATCGGCGTGATGTTCGGCTCGCCGGAGACCACGACCGGTGGCCGCGCGCTCAAGTTCTACGCGTCGGTGCGTATCGACATCCGCCGTATCGAGACGCTCAAGGACGGCACCGAGGCCGTCGGCAACCGCACCCGCTGCAAGGTCGTCAAGAACAAGGTGGCGCCGCCGTTCAAGCAGGCCGAGTTCGACATCCTCTACGGCCAGGGCATCAGCCGTGAGGGCGGCCTGATCGACATGGGCGTGGAGCACGGCTTCGTCCGCAAGGCGGGCGCCTGGTACACGTACGAGGGCGACCAGCTCGGACAGGGCAAGGAAAACGCGCGCAACTTCCTGAAGGACAATCCCGACCTCGCCAACGAGATCGAGAAGAAGATCAAGGAGAAGCTCGGCGTCGGTGTCCGCCCGGAGGCGCCGGAGGCCGAGCCCGGCGCTGACGCGGCAGGCGCGGCGGCACCCGAGGACGCGGCGAAGTCGGTCCCCGCACCGGCTTCCAAGGCGAAGTCGGCCAAGACGGCGGCGGCCAAGGGCTGATCCATGGCCCGGCGTACCGAATGGCCGGGCGACAGCGCCGACTCGTCGAGGGCCGAGCAGGCGCTGCCGCCCCAGGATCCTGGCGAGCGGGCGCGGGCGATCTGCCTGCGCCTGCTCACCGGGACGCCCCGCACCCGCAAGCAGCTGGCGGACGCGCTGCACAAGCGGGACATCCCGGCTGAGGTGGCCGAGGAGGTCCTCTCGCGTTTCGAGGACGTGGGGCTGATCGACGACGCCGCCTTCGCCGGGGCCTGGGTGGAGTCGCGGCACCACGGCCGTGGCCTCGCCCGCCGGGCGCTGGCCCGTGAGCTGCGGACCAAAGGCGTCGACGCCACGCTGATCGACGAGGCGGTGGGCCGGCTCGACGCGGACCAGGAGGAGGCGACGGCACGGGAGCTGGTCGAGCGCAAACTGCGCGCCACCCGTGGCCTCGACCGCGACCGCCGCCTCCGGCGCCTCGCCGGGATGCTCGCCCGCAAGGGATATCCCGAGGGCATGGCGCTCAGGGTGGTCAAGCGGGCGCTGGAGGAAGAGGGCGAGGACACCGAGGACCTGGACGAGGCGGCGTTCTAGCCGACGGGCGACGCGCGGGACCGGCCGCGCCCTTCGGCTCCGGCCTGCGACGGCCCGGCCCCGCCCCTTGGTCACGGCCCGTCCGCGGCACCGTGGCCTGGTACCCGCCCCGTCCTGGACCCGTCCGACCGAGCCCGCTCGGTCCGTGCGCGCCACGGACCTGTGGCCCAGGGATCTATGGCGGTCTTTCCCGACTCGTACCTACGTCGTAACCGGCAGGCCGGCCGCCCGCCACGCCTGGAAGCCTCCGATCAGGTCCGTGGCGCGGTGCAGGCCGAGCTGGTGCAGTGATGCCGCGGCGAGGGAGGACGCGTAGCCCTCGTTGCAGATCACCACGATCCGCAGGTCGTGCCCCGTCGCCTCCGGCGCGCGGTGGTTGCCCTGCGGGTCGAGCCGCCACTCCAGCTCATTGCGTTCCACGACCAGCGCACCCGGGATCAGCCCGTCCCGCTCGCGCAGGGCCTGGTAGCGGATGTCCACGAGGAGCGCTCCGTCCTCGGCCGCCTCGTATGCCTCCCGCGGCCCGAGGCGCACCAGCCCTTCCCGGACGCGCTCCAACAGCTCGTCGATCCCTGGGCGTTCGCTCACTGCCAGTCCTCCGGACGCTCGACCTGCTCCAGCCGCAGCACCGAGCCCGACCGGCTGAAACGCCGCATCAGCGGGAGCGGCGGATAGTACGCGTGCACCGAGACTGCGTGATCGGTGGGCGACTCGTTGAGCACCTCGTGCACATGGTGCTGTCCGAAGGCGCGTGCCCGGCCCCGACCCAGGTGGCGCACGCGGTCCACGCCGTCGTTCAGTTCGAGCGTCTTCCAGCCGCTCGCCGGGAGCCGGACGGCCAGCGAGTGCTCTGTCAACTGCCCCTCGGCGGTGGCGAACGCCCCCAGGGACTCGGCGTGGTCGTGCCAGCCGGTGCCGGTGCCGGGCGGCCAGCCGATCAACCAGGCCTCGCTCCCGCGCGGGCCGTCCAGCCGCAGCCAGGTGCGGCCCTCGGGGTCGCGGGGAAGGGAGGCGATCAGTTCCTTGTCGGCGGCGGCGCGCTGCACGAAGTCGAGCAGTTCGGCGGCGGTCGGCCCGCCTGGTTCGGCGGTGCCGGCCGGGTGCGGAGAAGAGGTGACAGCGGTTGCGGAAGCAGAGTGGGACACGGATACCGTCCTGGAGTTCGCTGAGAGAGCGCACGGGCACAGCAGGCCACGGCGCGGGAAGGGCGATTCAGCAGGACGGGCGACACACGCAGCCCGCGTAGCGGACGAGGTCCATATGGACCCTCCGCCACAGGCGCACATCGGTGTCGGTCACGCTCCGGAGTACACCACGCGGATCCAGGAGGGTCAATGGAGGTCCGCTGTACGGCCGGTGCGAGCCGTGGGCGGTGCGCCGCCGCGCACCGTGTCCGCCGCCGCGTACAGCTCGGCGGGCCGTACACCGGCGAACGCGGCCGCCAGATGTCCGTCCGGCCGGACGAGCAGCACCGTGTGCGCCGCCGCGCCCGGGTAGCTCTCGGTCACCAGCAGCTCCGCCGGGACCGGAAGCCCGGCGACGGCCTCCGCCAGCCTCGGCATCACCCCGGCGCTCACCCAGTGCCGCCGGTCCCAGACTCCGGTGCCCGGCGCGACGAGAACGACGAGGAAGCGCCCCCGCCCCAGCCGGTCCCGCAGCCGCGCGGCCGCGCCGTCAGGCGCCGTCACCCGCACGTCCTCGACGGGTGCGCCCGCCTGCGTGGCGAGCGAGGCAGACGGGGCCGCCGGCTCGGGCGTGAGCACCGAGTGGCCGTAGACGGGGGGCGCGCCGAGCGCGCCCTGGCCGAGGTGGCCGTCGGTGAGCATCGAGTCGTGGCCGCGTGCTGCTCCGGGCAGGTACGTCCGCAGACCGCTGCCGCTGCGCAGTATCGGCAACGACTGGTCGGCGGCGCGCAGCCGTGCGGCGACGGCGGTGCGGCGCTCGTCCTGGTAGCTGTCCAGCAGCGTGTCGGAGGCCCCGTGGTGCCAGGCGTGCGCCAGCTTCCAGGCCAGGTTGTCGATGTCCCGCAGTCCCTCGTCGACCCCCTGCGTGCCGAGCGCACCGAGCAGATGCGCGGCGTCGCCGGCGAGGAAGGCTCGGTCGACGCGCCAGCGGCGGGCCAGCCGGTGGTGGAGGGTGTGGACGCCGGTGTCGATCAGCTCGTACGGGGGAGTGCCGCCGCACCAGCCCCCCAGGGTGTCCCGCACCCGGGCCACCAGCGCTTCGGGGGTGACCAGTTCGCCGCGCGGCGGCAGCAGCCAGTCCAGGCGCCACACGCCGTCCGGCAGGGGGCGCGCGACGACCTCGTCTCCTCCCGACGGCCACGGCGGCCGACGGTGCAGCAACGCCTCACCCGGCCAGGGGAGTTCGACGCGCAGGGCGGCCACCGCATGGCGTTCCACCGCCGTACGACCGGGGAATCGGATGCCGAGGAGCTTGCGGACCGTCGACCTGGCGCCGTCGCAGCCGACGAGATGACTGCCCCGCCACCACGTGCCCGAGGGCCCGCGGCTGTGCGCGGTGACGCCGCTGCTGTCCTGCTCCAGCGAGTCGAGGCGGCTGTCGGTGACGAGCCGGACGAGGCGCTGCTCCGCGACCGTGTCCCGCAGGCCGCGGGTGAGCGCGTGCTGCGGGATGTGCAGCGGAGCGGGCGTGAGCTCGTCGCCGAGAGGCAGGTGCCGTACCTCCTGCTTGCGCCGCATCGACCGCCAGCCCGTCCATTGGAGGCCCTCGTCACGGAGGGTGCCGCAGCCGAGCCGCTCCACCAGGGCGGCGGTGTCCGCGCGCAGGACGACGGTGCGGGCGGGCCGCGGCTCGTCCTTGCCGTTGCTCTGGTCGAGGACGACGGACGGCACGCCCTGGACCGCGAGGGCAAGGGACAGGGCCAGGCCGACCGGGCCCGCCCCGACCACGATCACCGGGTCCACGAGGTGACTCCTCGGGCGCGAAGGGTCGTGCGAAGAGGTGCGGAGGGAGCCCGGTGCGCGATCACAGAACGTATGCAACTCACTGCCGCTGCCTGCGTCAAGCGACACCGGGATGCGGTGAGGGGGGGGGGGGGGGGGGGGCCCCCCCCCCCCCCCCCCGGAAAAACGAGGAGTAAACAGAAGCAGCCCGCGCGGCCGCACCCGGGGGGGACGGCGGGGCCGCCGGCGGCACCAGCCCCCC
>NZ_JBFAOY010000051.1:0-36495 GCF_040675505.1 Streptomyces sp. NPDC049597 | reverse complement strand
CGCCAGCAGCACGATGCTGTTCTCGCTGGTGTAGCCCTCCTCGATGTGCAGGCTGACGTCCGCGCCCGTCCTGGCCAGCTCGTCGTCGAGCTTCTGACGCTGTTCGGTGCTGGGCATCTCGTCGGTCGAGAAGTAGGCGCCGATCGGGACGGTGTCGAAGCCGGCCTTCTTGGCCGCCGCCGGCGGCACGACGAGCCTGACGCCGTAGGTCTCCGGCGTGCCGGTGGCCTGGTGGACGGGCAGGCTCCTGATCTCGCCGGGAGCCTCCTTGCCCTGCTCCACGGCCCTGTCGGCGGCCTCGCTGTCGGTGATCAGCCGGATGTCGACCGAGCCTTGGGCGTTGACGTTGCGCTTGTCGAAGGAGACCACCCGGCCGGCTGCCAGAGCCTTCTCGGTGGCCGGATCCTCGATGCCGAGCACCTTGAGCAGTTTCTCGTCGCCGACGAGAAGCCCGCCCTCGGCCGGCACCCCGTAGCCGTTGGATTCCTGGCAGCGCCAGTCGTCGGCGAGCTTGCGGCGTTCGGCCTTGCTGAACCTGGCGGCGGGGTCCTCGTCGGGCTTGACCGAGTCCGACGCCCACAGGGGGCACTCGTTGGCTTTGGGCACGATCACTTCGTAGCGGCCGCAGCCCTCGCCCTGCTCGTACATCGAGCAGTTCTTCTTGCCGACGGTGATGCGGTCCACATCGGCCCGCACGTTGACGGGCAGCAGTTTCTGCACCGTGGCACGCACGCCCGGGACGTCGCGTCCGCCCGCCTCGTCGATCATCACCGAGACGGCTCCGTGCGGCAGTTGCGCCTGGTACTCGGCCCTGCGCTGGTTGTCGTCGCTCGCCGCGTACGTCGCCACGGCCACCGTGCCCGCGACCGCGGCCAGTACCGCGGCGACAGCGGGAGCCGTACGTCCCCGGTTGCGCACGGCGTCGCGCAGCGCGAGCCGCGGGGAGAGCGGCAGCAGACGGCCGGTCCGGCCGAACAGTCCGACCAGGGCCGGTGTCAGCGCGACCACGCCCAGCTCGGCGATGGCGCTGCCGCCCGCCACCACGGCGAACTGATCCGTCATCGTGGACCCGTACAGCGCGATCGAGGCGCCGAGGATCACCGCCGCCAGGCCGACGACGGGCAGCACACGGCTGCTCCTGCGCACGCCGCGGCGTCCGGTGAGGGAGGCCAGGACGGACTGCCGGGACGCCGTGATCGCGGGGACGATCGCGGCCAGCAGACCGGTCAGCACGGCCAGCAGGGCGATCGCGAGGAGTTCCAGGGGCCGTATGTCGAAGCTGCCGAAGCGCTGGCCTATGTAGTCCTCCAGCACCGGCTGGAGGGCGAAGGTCAGGACCAGGCCGAGCAGGGTCCCCACGACGGCCGCGGCGACGCCGATCACCAGACCGCCCGCGAGGACGATGGCCCGGATGTGGCGGCGGTCACCGCCGTTGGCTCCCACGAGACCCAGCTGACGGCGCGAGCGGCGTGCCCCCACGGCGAACGCGGGACCGGCGAGCAGGCAGATCTCCAGCATGGCCAGACCGACGACCGTGGCCACGGCGGCGAGCGCGGCGGCCTTGGCGGCGGTGCTCTCCTCGTACTTGCCCCAGTCCTCCTTCTGGAACAGCGGCACCTCGGAGTCGGCGGGCGGGTTCAGGGACACCGCGCGCGAAAGGACCGTCACACCCTTGGCGTTGATCTCCTGGACCTTGTTCCACGTGAAACCACCGGGCGCGGTGACGAGAAGGGTCGTGGAGGCCGAGGGCCCCGGCAGCCCGGCCGCCTCCAGAGCCTCGGAGAGCGGGGGGATCAGAGCGCCGGGAAGGGCGTTGACCTGGTCGGCGTCCAGCTGGTCGGGGAGCTCGTACGCACCGACGATCGTGTACGCGCGGTCGAGGCCGCGCGCGGTCAGCTTCGAGCCGACTTTCAGACCGCTGCTCTCGAGGAAGTGCGTGGTGGTGGCGACCTCGTCGGACTTCTGCGGCAGCCTGCCGCTGACGACCGGCATGATGCCCCGGGCCATCGGGTCGGAGGCCTTCAGCTCACGGATCTCCGCCGACAGCAGACCGTGGGCCGTGCGGAGCTTGGCGTAACCCGTCGTGTCGGTCAGCGTCTTGGCGCCTGCGGGCAGGGCCTTGGCGATGTCCGTGCTGCCCTCGGGAAACGGCTTGTCGTCGAAGTCCTCGACCGGAGCGTAGGTGTTGCCGTCCGGGGCCTGGAGGATCGGGACGCCTCCCATGCCGGGGTCGGAGAGCCGTGCGTCCGCGGCGCCGATCCGTCGCGCCAGGCTCTGCTCGGTCGACAACTCGGCGCTGCGCACGGTGAGATCGGCGGCGCTCACCCCGAGGATGGGCAGCGCGATCATCGCGAGAACAAGGAAGCTGCGCCCTTTGGAGCGCCAGGCGTCGCGGCGCGCGATACGGATCGCGGCCCGCCAGGAGTGGTACCAGGTCGTCACAGCTCGGCCGCCTGGCCCGAGAGCAGCGAGTCCGCCTCACTGCGGACGGTCTGGTCGACGACCGCGCCGTCCCGCAGGAACACGACCCGGTCGGCCCATGCGGCGAACCGGGGCTCGTGGGTGACCAGGATGCCGGCCGCGCCGGCGTCGCAGCGTGCCCGCAGCAGCGCGAGGACGGACTCTCCGGTCTCGGAGTCGAGGGCGCCCGTGGGCTCGTCTGCGAGCACGAGCCGGCGCTCGCCCACGAGGGCGCGGGCGATGGCGACGCGTTGCTGCTGACCGCCGGACATCTCGTCGGGGAAGCGGTCGGCGAGGTGGCCGAGTTCCATCTCCGCGAGGGCCGTGAGGGCTTCGGTGCGCGCCTTGCGGGCCGAGACGCCGTCGAGTTCACGCGGCAGGGCGACGTTCTCGGCGGCGGTGAGGGCGGGGATGAGGTTGTAGTCCTGGAAGACGTACCCGATGCTGCGGCGGCGCAGGGCGGCGAGCGTCTTGCGGTCCGCGGTGGTGATGTCCGTGTTCTCGACGATCACCCGCCCCGACGTGGGGGTGTCGAGCCCGCCCGCGATGGTGAGGAGGGTCGACTTGCCGGATCCCGACGGGCCCATGACGGCGACGAGTTCACCGGGGAAGACGTCGAGGTTGATGCCGCGCAGGGCGTGCACCTCGGTGGCTCCGCTGCCGTGGACGCGCGTCAGCTGCTGGAGTTGCAGCACGGGCTGCCGGGACGAGAGTGGCTGTGGTGACGGGTGTTGGGACATGAGTGGTTTCCCCCTTGAGCGGGTGAGTACACACGGGCGGTGTACGAGAGGCGAAAGGGGCCTCGGGAGGCCGGAGGGCAGCCGGGGCGGACGCCCGGGGCATACGGGATGCCGCCTGCCCGTCGAAGAAGCCGCAGCGGGTGCTACGCCGGTCCGGTGCGCCGGCCGGAGGCCGACCTCCGGTCCGGCGCGGACGACGGCGAGGGAGGCGCGGCCGGCGGCGATTCCTGCTGGGCCGCCGCTGAGAGCCTGGTGAGCCTCATCTCGCAGTGGTCGAGCCAGCGGGCCTCCGCCTCGGTCTGGAAGATCAGCTGTTCCAGCACCAGCAGCCAGGCCACGTCGTCGCGTTCGCGGGAGCCGCCGCTCTCGATCGCGGCCAGCGCCTGCGCCTTGAGCCGGGTGTAGTCCTGCATCGCCTTCACGGAGTGACGGCGCTGGGACTGGATCACGGAGCGGATGTCCACGCCGGGCGTCCCGACCGCCATGGCGAGCTTGATGGCGAGCTCGTCACGGGGCGGACTGCTGCGGTCCACGGGCGCCGCGAACCACTGGCGGAGCTCGGCGCGGCCCTGGTCGGTGATGACGTAGAGCGTGTGACCCGCCTCGTCCTCGCCGTCCTGGGCGACCATGCCGTCGCGTTCGAGGCGGCCGAGGGTCGTGTAGACCTGGCCGACGTTCAGCGGCCAGGTGGCACCGGTGCGCGACTCGAACTCGGAGCGGAGCTGGGAGCCGTAGCGAGGGCCGGGTTCCAGGAGGGCGAGAAGGCCGTGGCGGATCGACATACTCAGTATGTATACCGGGTATGCTCGCTGCCGCCAACCGTCCTCCGAAGGACGTGCGGGTCCGTCTTGAGGAGGACGGGTGCGTCAGCGGCGGCGCAGACGGATGCCGAGGAAGCCGATCCCGAGGCCCATCAGAGCCATGCCGACGCCCAACGACAGCGGGGAGATCTGGTGTGCGGCCGGCGCTGGGACGGAATGAGGATCCTGGTCACCTGCCTCGGCCGGGGACCAGTGCGGCGCCGCGGTCGACCCCACGCCCGCGGATCCGGCCTCCTCGTCCCCTCGGGGCGCCCCGTCGTCCGCCGGAGGGGGATCGTCCCACGCGTCCGCCGTTCGGGGCACCTGCGCCGGTGCGGAGAGGGACGGCGCCGCGGAGCGGGAGGGCTGGGGCGGGCGCCGCGCGGGCTCGGAGGCGCCAGGCGTGATGGCGCTGCGCGAGGGGTCCAGGGACGGGCTCGCGCTCCCGGTCGCCGTCGGCTGCTGCCGCCCGGGCCGCGGCCGGCCCTGGCCGGCCTGCCGCCCGGCGAAGGAGGTCGAGGGCGAGGGTGAGGCCCTCACGACGGGCAGGGGCCCGGGGGGCGCGGACGGCTCGGCGTGCGCGGCCGGTGCGAGGGGGAGGGTCGTCAGCGCGAGCGATGCGACGGTGATCGCGCACCGGGCGCGGAGTTGTGGAATCACCGGAGGGCCTCCCGTGACGGGGCACCGAGTCGCCGACTGATCGAGAACGGACTCAGCGTCACATGGGGGAACACATCCGGCATCTTGGGCGGCTCGTCGAGCGGCGCCGCCTGGATGCGACGGCCGAGGCCCGGTGCACGCACGGTGTACCGGGCCTCGGCCGAACGGCGTATCAGGTGCTGCCCCCCGAAGCCCCCCGAAGCCGCCCGGGCGGATCAGTCCGGATAGCCGGTGGAGACCTGGAGAGTGAAGGTGGCGTTGTCCTCGGACACCTCGGTGTCGGCCAGCGGGAACTGGGTGATCACGATGTCCTTGCCCCACTGGGCGCTGGGGACCTTCTCGACGTTGATCTTCCAGCCCTGGGTGTCGGCGCACTCCTTCACCGACAGGATGTCCTTGTAGACGAAGTCGGGCGCCTGGACCTTCGACGGGTCGTCATAGCCCTCCTGGGCGTCCGAGCACTTCGTCTTGTCGATGGTCCGGTTGCGCTCGGGGCCCTTGTAACCAGCCGTCTGCGACGTGCTCGTCGACGGGTCGCCGCCCCCGCTCGCCTCCGGCCCCGAGTCGTCGCCGCTCAGCGCGATCGCCGTGACCAGGCCGCCGACGGCGAGGAGCGCCACCGCGGCGGCGCCCACGATCACCGGCATGTTCCGCCGCCCGCCGCCCGACGGGGGCGCCGACGCCGGCGACATGGTGTACGGCGGCGGCGTGGAGGCCGCCGGAGGCTGCGTCTGGTACGCCGGAGCCGGGGTCGGGTAGCCGTAGTGCGGCGTGGGCGCCGGGGCCGGGGTGGGCGGACCGTACGGGCCCGGCTGGTACGGCGTCTGGACGCTCTGCGGGGCGGGCGTCGACTGGTCCAGCGGCGGGAAGACGGCGGAGCCGACACCCGAACCGCTGTTCGCCGGCGCGCCGCCGATGATCACGGGAGCACCGGTCATGCCGGCGCTCGCGACCCTGGCGCACTCGTCGCGCATCGCGGCCGCGCTCGGGAAACGCTCGTTCGGGTTCTTCTTCAGCGCCCGGCTGACGAGCGCGTCCATCGCCGGCGTGAGGGAGCGGTTGATCGCCGACGGGGCGACGGGCTCCTCCTGCACGTGCGCGTACGCGATGGCGAGCGGCGAGTCCGCGTCGAAGGGCAGCCGTCCGGTCAGCAGCTGGAAGAGCATGATGCCGACCGAGTACAGGTCGGAGCGGGCGTCCACGCCGCGGCCGAGGGCCTGCTCGGGCGACAGGTACTGGGGTGTGCCGACGACCATGCCGGTCTGCGTCATGGAGGTGACGCCCGACTGCATGGCGCGGGCGATGCCGAAGTCCATGACCTTGACCACACCGCGCTTGGTCATCATCACGTTGCCGGGCTTGATGTCGCGGTGAACCAGGCCCATCTCGTGGCTGGCCTCCAGCGCGGCCAGCACGTCGGCGGTGACCTTGAGTGCCTTGTCGGCGGGCATCGCCCCGTACTGCTGGATGTCCGCGGCGAGGACCGAGCCGAGCGGCCGGCCCTCCACGTACTCCATGACGATGTAGGGCATGAGGGAGCCGTCCAGCTCGTCCTCGCCCGTGTCGAACACCGAGACGATGTTGGTGTGGGACAGCTTGGCGACGGCCTGCGCCTCGCGGCGGAAGCGCTCGCGGAAGGACTGCTCCCGGCCGAGCTCCGTGTGGAGCGTCTTGATCGCGACCTGGCGGTCCAGCGCGGAGTCGTACGCCAGATACACGGACGCCATGCCGCCTTCGCCGAGCAGGTCGCGAAGCTGGTACCGGCCGCCCGCTACGGAACCGCCCGCGTAGCGGCCCTGTGCGCCGTCCTGGCTCATCTCGTGCTTCCCCCTGTGCGCGCGGTGGCCGCGGCTGATCCGGATTTACGGGCCAAGTCTGCCCGAGGGCAACGACACGTCAAGCCGGGGGCCCGTTCCGTGACGGTACGCACAACAAGCGTCTCGGAAGCGTTACAGGAACAGCATGGAATTTGCGTGGGCCGGTGGACTGCGGCTTTGATGGCCGGTCTCCTTCGAAACCGGCCTGTCGTCCGAAGGCTGTAGCGTGGCGTGGCACAAGCACCCTGAGGACAGCGGCCCGCACGCACATCACGCAAGCGGACAGATACGACGGCGAGGACTGATGGCACCCGAACCCGAAGCAGACGGCGGCGGAGTGCCGGAGTCGGCGGACTGGGGCATCGGCGGACTGGTCGGTGACGGCCGTTACCGGCTGACGCACCGTCTCGGCCGCGGCGGCATGGCCGAGGTGTTCGCGGCGGAGGACGTACGGCTCGGCCGTACCGTCGCCGTCAAGCTGCTGCGCGCCGACCTCGCCGAGGACCCCGTCTCCAAGGCCCGTTTCACGCGCGAGGCGCAGTCGGTCGCCGGCCTCAACCACCATGCCGTGGTGGCGGTCTACGACTCCGGCGAGGACGTCGTCGGCAGCCAGACCGTGCCCTACATCGTGATGGAGCTCGTCGAGGGCCGCACGATCCGCGATCTGCTGGTCAACGCCGAAGCCCCGCCGCCCGAACAGGCGTTGATCATCGTCTCCGGCGTGCTGGAGGCCCTCGCCTACTCGCACCAGCACGGCATCGTGCACCGCGACATCAAGCCCGCCAACGTCATCATCACCAACTCCGGCGCGGTGAAGGTGATGGACTTCGGCATCGCCCGCGCCCTGCACGGCGCGCAGTCGACGATGACGCAGACCGGCATGGTCATGGGCACGCCGCAGTACCTCTCCCCCGAGCAGGCGCTGGGCAAGGCCGTCGACCACCGTTCCGACCTGTACGCCACGGGCTGCCTGCTCTACGAACTGCTCGCGCTGCGGCCCCCGTTCACCGGTGAGACGCCGCTCTCGGTCGTCTACCAGCACGTGCAGGACATCCCGGTCCCGCCGTCGCAGGTCCTGGACGCGGTACCGCCGGAGCTCGACGGCCTGGTGATGCGCTCGCTCGCGAAGGACCCGGACGACCGGTTCCAGAGCGCCGAGGAGATGCGCGGACTCGTCCAGTACGCCCTGCAGATGCTCCAGCAGCAGGGCGGCCACACGGGCGTCTGGAACACCGGCCCGGTCGACCTGTACGACCCCGGGAACACCCCGCCCGGCGGCATGACCGGACCGACCGCGGTGCACCCGGTGCACGGCGAGACCTCCCAGGGCCCGATCCTGCCGCCGCCGAACCCGCACGACGGCGGCTACGACGGCATGCACCACGGCGGCCGGCGCAGCGGCCGCGGCAAGGTGTGGCTGCTGGCCGCGCTCGCGGTCGTCGCGGTGGTCGCCGGCATCGCGTTCGCGCTCAACAAGGGGAACAGCTCCGGCAAGAACCCCGACACCACGCCGTCGGTCACGCAGACACCGTCCACGCCGGAGGAGACGCCGACGCCGTCCGACGAGGAGACGGAACCGACCGAGGACCCGGACACCACGACCGGGGGCAACCAGCAGCCGTCCTGGACGCCGTCCGACATCCCGTCGTACACGCCGAGCACCCCGTATACGCCCTCCGGCGACCCGACGACCGGTGACCCGACCGACGGCCCCACGGACGATCCCACCGACGCCCCGACGGGCGACCCGACCGACATCCCGACGGACCCGACGGACGTCCCCACCGACCCGGCGGGTGGCACGGACGGCGGGAACGGGGACACCTCGGGGACCGAAGGCGGCTGAGACCGCCGCACGAGGGGTCACCCGGCGAAGGCGTCACACACCGCCTCGTACTCCCGCGTCCACCAGACCGCCAGGGCCGACGCCGCAGGAAACTGCGGGTCGGCCCTTCGGTCGTGGAGCTGGTAGCGCCAGCGCAGTATCCAGAAGTCGTTGAGCCGCTCCCACCACACCCGGTGGACCGCCGCGGCCAGTTCGGCCGCGTCCGCGCCCGCCGCGCGCCGGTAGGCCCGCGCGTACGCCCGGACCTTCGCCAACTCCAGCTGCCCGGCGGGCTGGACGAAGAAGATCGCGGCGGCCCGTACCGCCTCCTCGGCCCGCGGCTGGACGCCGAGGCGGTCCCAGTCGACGATCGCGGCGGGCTCGGCGCCCCGGTACAGCAGGTTCAGCGGGTGGAAGTCGCCGTGGACCCAGCCGCCCCCGCCGCCCGGTGGCGGCCTGCGGTCCGCGTACTGGGCCAGCAGCGCCCGGCGCTGGAGCAGCCGGTGCTCGGCCAGGGTGTCGAACGAGTCGCGCGGGCGGCTGCCGCGGGCCAGCTCCAGCAGCTCGTCGACGAGCGCGAACGTCTCCTTCGGGTCGGCGCTGTCGTACGCGGTCCTCCGGCTCGCCGCGCCGTCCATGACCTGGGCCAGACACGTGTGCACCACCCCCAGCAGAGCGCCGAGCCGCCGGGACTGGGCGGTGCTGAGCTGGGCGCCGTCGCGGTGCCGGCCGTCGACCCAGGGGTGCAGGGCGTAACAGCGGCCGCCGATCACGGCCACCGTGCCCCCGCCGGCGTCCTCCAGGGGCGGCGCGACCGGGACGCCGAGCGCCTGGAGCCTGCGGGTGGCCTTGTGCTGACGGGCGATGGCGGCCTGGTCTCCGTCGAGGTGGTGCTTGAGGAAGTAGGCGCCGCGGGTGGTGGAGAGGCGGTAGCCGCGATTGAGGAGGCCCTGGGCGACGGGACGGCAGGAGAGCGGTTCGCCCACGGTGTCGTAGCGGCGCAGAAGGGCGTCGACGGGGGGCACAGCGGTAGCAGATGAGCGCGGCACCCGCCAGATGTTAGATCACGCTGCGTGTCGCGCCGGTTGCTCTTCGGAAGCCGCCGACCCCGAGCACGCGTGCCGAAACCGCGGGTCGACGCGCCGGTGGACCGGGTCGATGCCCGGCCGTCGATCCTGTGCGTCCGGGCGCCGGACGGGCCCCAGCGGCTCGTCATTAGCCCGGACGGGTGACACGCCCGGGTGGGTACGGCGATGACGCATGCTCCCGAGCGCGGCCGTGATCGCGTCGAAAGAGCCTTCGTCCTCGGCGAACGAACGCGCGTCGGACTTTTGATGTTCTCGTTCTGCGAACGGACTCGCGGCACACCGCCACATCGCTTTCGTCCGGCAGCCGCATGTCGCCAATCGCCGCACCCGGAGCGGTGGCGGGGATCCTGACCTGGGAATTCTCCGTCGAACCGGCCTCGCTCAGGACCTTGGTTCCCGGTGTGGCCGAAAGAGGTCCGTGGATGCCGGGACTCACTCCCTCGTGGTCGTCGGGAAGGAATATGGGGACTTTTCCCCCTTCGTGTACCTGGGGCGTCTCACATGTTGACTCTTCCCGTGCCCGGGGTGTGCGGGATAACGTGCCTTCGTTCCGGCGGTCCGCACGGCCCTGACCAGTGGCGTTCCCGCATTTCCTCGATTTACTTGGAAATCCAAGCAAAATCGCAGGTCAAATGGGGTTTCGCAGTAATGCTGCGCACTGGGTAACGTGCCTTTGACAGGACGTTCGCCGGGGCACCTGTCACGCCCGAATCCGGCCGCGTCGCACCCACCCCGTGCACCGGTCCGGACACGGGCGAGCCGCACTGGCCACACCGGCGGACCCCGGGGGCCGGACCGACGGAGGAGCACGCACGTGACCGTGGAGAGCACTGCCGCGCGCAAACCGCGACGCAGCAGCAAGCGCGTCAGCGCCGCGAAGAAGCCACAGAGTTCCGAGCCCCAGCTCGTACAGCTGCTGACGCCCGAGGGTGAGCGCGTCCAGCACCCGGATTTCGACATCGACCTGAGCGCCGAGGAACTGCGCGGGCTGTACCGCGACATGGTCCTCACACGCCGGTTCGACGCCGAGGCCACCGCCCTGCAGCGCCAGGGCGAGCTGGGCCTGTGGGCCTCGCTGCTGGGCCAGGAGGCCGCCCAGATCGGTTCGGGACGCGCCCTGCGCGACGACGACTACGTCTTCCCGACCTACCGCGAGCACGGCGTCGCCTGGTGCCGCGGGGTCGACCCGACGAACCTGCTGGGCATGTTCCGCGGTGTCAACCACGGAGGCTGGGACCCGAACAGCAACAACTTCCACCTGTACACGATCGTCATCGGCTCGCAGACGCTGCACGCCACCGGCTACGCGATGGGCGTGGCCAAGGACGGCGCCGACTCGGCCGTGATCGCGTACTTCGGCGACGGCGCGTCCAGCCAGGGCGACGTCGCCGAGTCCTTCACCTTCTCCGCGGTCTACAACGCGCCGGTGGTGTTCTTCTGCCAGAACAACCAGTGGGCGATCTCCGAGCCGACCGAGCGCCAGACCCGCGTCCCGCTCTACCAGCGTGCGCAGGGCTACGGCTTCCCCGGCATCCGCGTCGACGGCAACGACGTCCTCGCCTGCCTCGCGGTCACCCGCTCCGCGCTGGAGCGAGCCCGCCGGGGCGAGGGCCCGACCCTGGTCGAGGCGTTCACCTACCGCATGGGCGCCCACACCACCTCCGACGACCCGACCCGGTACCGGCACGACGAGGACCGTGCCGCCTGGGAGGCCAAGGACCCGATCCAGCGCCTGCGGACGTACCTGGAGAACGAGGGCCACGCCGACGCGGCCTTCTTCGCCGCGCTGGACGAGGAGAGCGACGTGCTCGCCAAGCGGGTGCGCGAGGCGGTACGGGCCATGCCCGACCCCGACGACATGGCGATGTTCGACCACGTGTACGCGGACGGGCACGCGCTCGTCGACGAGGAGCGCGCGCAGTTCGCCGCCTACCAGGCGTCGTTCGTCGAGGAGGGCAACTAGTCATGGCGGTACAGAAACTCCCGCTCGCGAAGGCGCTCAACGAGTCGCTGCGCAAGGCCCTGGAGACCGACCCCAAGGTCCTGATCATGGGCGAGGACGTCGGCAAGCTCGGCGGCGTCTTCCGTATCACCGACGGGCTGCAGAAGGACTTCGGCGAGGACCGGGTCATCGACACCCCGCTCGCCGAGTCCGGCATCGTCGGCACCGCGATCGGCCTGGCCCTGCGCGGCTACCGCCCGATCGTGGAGATCCAGTTCGACGGCTTCGTCTTCCCGGCGTACGACCAGATCGTCACGCAGCTCGCGAAGATGCACGCCCGCGCGCTCGGCAAGGTCAAGCTGCCCGTCGTCGTCCGTATCCCCTACGGCGGGGGCATCGGCGCGGTCGAGCACCACTCCGAGTCCCCCGAGGCGCTCTTCGCGCACGTCGCGGGCCTCAAGGTGGTCTCCCCGTCCAACGCCTCCGACGCCTACTGGATGCTCCAGCAGGCCGTCCAGAGCGACGACCCGGTGATCTTCTTCGAGCCGAAGCGGCGCTACTGGGACAAGGGCGAGGTCGACACCGAGGCGATCCCCGGCCCGCTGCACACCGCGCGCGTCGCCCGGGCAGGCACCGACATCACCCTCGCCGCCTACGGCCCGATGGTGAAGGTCTGCGTCGAGGCCGCGGCCGCGGCGGCCGAGGAGGGCAGGTCCGTCGAGGTCCTCGACCTGCGCTCGATGTCCCCGATCGACTTCGACACGATCCAGACGTCCGTCGAGAAGACCGGCCGGCTGGTCGTCGTCCACGAGGCCCCCGTCTTCTACGGCTCCGGCGCGGAGATCGCCGCCCGTATCACCGAGCGGTGCTTCTTCCACCTGGAGGCCCCGGTGCTGAGGGTCGGCGGCTTCCACGCCCCGTACCCGCCGGCCCGCCTGGAGGAGGAGTACCTCCCGGGACTGGACCGGGTGCTGGACGCCGTCGACCGCTCGCTCGCGTACTGAGGAGTGCCGTGACCATGACCGCAGACACCTCCCTGCGCTTCCGCGAGTTCAAGATGCCCGACGTGGGCGAGGGACTCACCGAGGCCGAGATCCTCAAGTGGTACGTCCAGCCGGGTGACACCGTCACCGACGGCCAGGTCGTGTGCGAGGTCGAGACGGCGAAGGCGGCCGTCGAGCTGCCGATCCCGTACGACGGCGTCGTGCACGAGCTGCGATTCGAGGAGGGCACGACCGTCGACGTCGGCACGTCGATCATCACGATCGACGTGGCTCCCGGGTCGGGACCGGCCGAGGAGCCGCCCCCGGCCGCCACCGAGCCGTCGCTCGCCGCCGCCGAGCCGCAGCCCGCGGCCGAGCCGGAGCCGGAGACCAAGCCGCAGGGCCGCCAGCCGGTCCTCGTGGGCTACGGCGTCGCCGAGTCGTCGACCAAGCGCCGTCCGCGCAAGGCCGCGGCCGGAGCCGTTCCCGAGCAGGCCGCCGCGGCCGCGATCCAGGCCGAGATGAACGGGGCCGCCCCGGCACGCCCGCGCCCGCTCGCCAAGCCGCCGGTGCGCAAGCTCGCCAAGGACCTCGGCATCGACCTGGAGACGGTCACGCCCACCGGTCCCGACGGGATCGTCACCCGCGAGGACGTGCACGCCGCCGCGGCACCCGCGCCGGTCGCCGCCCCCGAGCCGGTGACGGCCGAGGCTCCGGCCCGCGTGTCCGTCCCCGCAGGCGCTCGGGAGACCCGTGTCCCGATCAAGGGCGTACGGAAGGCGACCGCCGCCGCGATGGTGGGCAGCGCCTTCACCGCGCCGCACGTCACCGAGTTCGTCACGCTCGACGTGACGCGCACGATGAAGCTGGTCGAGGAGCTGAAGGCCGACAAGGACATGGCGGGGCTGCGGGTCAACCCGCTGCTGCTGATCGCCAAGGCCCTGCTCGTCGCCATCAAGCGGAACCCGGGCATCAACGCCGCCTGGGACGAGGCGAACCAGGAGATCGTCCAGAAGCACTACGTCAACCTGGGCATCGCCGCGGCCACCCCGCGCGGTCTGATCGTGCCGAACATCAAGGACGCGCACGACAAGACCCTGCCGGAACTGGCCGAGGCGCTGGGCGAGCTCGTGGCCACGGCACGCGAGGGCAAGACCACGCCGGCGGCCATGCAGGGCGGCACCGTGACCATCACCAACGTCGGCGTCTTCGGCGTCGACACCGGCACGCCGATCCTGAACCCCGGCGAGTCCGCGATCCTCGCGGTCGGCGCGATCAAGCTCCAGCCGTGGGTGCACAAGGGGAAGGTGAAGCCCCGCCAGGTCACCACGCTCGCGCTCTCCTTCGACCACCGGCTGGTCGACGGCGAGCTGGGCTCCAAGGTCCTCGCCGATGTCGCGGCGATCCTGGAGAACCCGAAGCGGCTCATCACCTGGGCCTGACAGCCGGTTCCACGTGAAACATCCCCGGTGAACCCACCGGGCACGGAAGCCCCGTCCGTATCGCGGACGGGGCTTTCTGGTTGAAGTCTGTTGTATCTATGCTGTGTGCATGCCTGCCGCCTCCGCGCCCCCCGTCAGACAGCCTCCGGCAGCCGACCGCGTCTACACCCACATCAAGCAGGCCGTCCTCGACCGGCAGTACGAGGGCGGGACACTCCTCACCGAGGGCGAGCTGGCCGAGGCCGTCGGCGTCTCGCGCACCCCGGTGCGCGAGGCACTCCTCAAGCTCGAGGTCGAAGGGCTGATCAAGCTCTACCCGAAGAAGGGCGCGCTGGTCCTCGCCGTCTCCGCGCAGGAGATCGCGGACGTCGTCGAAACCCGGCTGCTGGTGGAGGAGTTCGCCGTGCGCAGGGCCGTGCCTGCGCCCGCCGCGCTCATCGACCGGCTCCAGGAGATCCTCGACGAACAGCAGCGGCACGCCGCCGCCGGGGATCTCGCCGCCTTCGCCGTCAGCGACCGCTGCTTCCACGCCGAGATCGTCCGCCACGCGGGCAACGAGATCCTCTCCAAGCTCTACGACCAGCTGCGCGACCGTCAGTTGCGCATGGGCGTCGCCATCATGCAGGCACTCCCCGACCGGGTCACCAGGAACCACACCGAGCACGCCGAGATCCTCGACAGGATCCGGGCCGGTGACGCGGACGGCGCCGCCGAGTGCGTGCGCGCCCACCTCAGCCGCGTCAAGGTGCTGGTTCGGGGTGAGGCCCGGTGAGCGCGTCCTCCTCCGAGGTGTCCCTTCCCGGTGATCCCCCCGGCGGCCGACGGGCCGCCGCCGTCTGGGGCATCGGCGTCGCTGTCTACTTCGTCGCCGTCATCTTCCGTACGTCCCTGGGCGTCGCCGGACTCGACGCCGCCGACCGCTTCGACGTCAACGCCTCGGCCCTGTCGACCTTCTCGATCCTCCAACTCCTCGTCTACGCGGGGATGCAGATACCGGTCGGCCTGATGGTCGACCGGCTCGGCACCAAGAAGGTCCTCACCATCGGCGTGGTGCTGTTCACCGTCGGCCAACTCGGGTTCGCCCTCTCGCCCTCGTACGGCATGGCGCTCGCGTCCCGCGCGCTGCTCGGCTGCGGCGACGCCATGACGTTCATCAGCGTGCTGCGGCTCGGCACCCGCTGGTTCCCCGCCCGGCGCGGCCCCCTCATCGCGCAGATCGCCGCGCTGTTCGGCATGGCGGGCAACCTGGTCTCCACTCTCGTCATCGCCCGCATGCTGCACGGCATGGGCTGGACCGCCACCTTCGCCGGCAGCGCCGCGGCCGGCCTCGTCGTGCTCGTGCTGATGCTGCTCTTCCTCAAGGACCACCCCGAGGGCCACGAGCCGCCGCCCGTCCGGCACGCGGGCGCCGCGTTCGTACGGCGCCAGATCGCCGCGTCCTGGCGCGAGCCGGGCACCCGGCTCGGCATGTGGGTGCACTTCACCACCCAGTTCCCCGCCATGGTGTTCCTGCTGCTGTGGGGAATGCCGTTCCTGGTGGAGGCGCAGGGCCTGACGCGGGAGAGCGTCGGCGCTCTGCTGACCCTGGTCGTGGCGTCCAACATGGTCGTCGGCCTCGTCTACGGGCAGATCATCGCGCGCCACCACGCGGCACGCACCCCGCTGGCGCTCGGCACCATCGGGGCCAGCGCCCTGCTGTGGGCGGCCACCATCGTGTACCCCGGCGGCCCTGCCCCCCTGTGGTTGCTCATCACCCTGTGCGCCGTGCTCGGCGCCTGCGGCCCCGCCTCGATGATCGGCTTCGACTTCGCGCGGCCCGCCAATCCGCCCGAGCGTCAGGGGACGGCGTCGGGCATCGTCAACATGGGCGGTTTCGTCGCCTCGATGACCACACTGCTCGCGGTGGGCGTGCTGCTGGACGCGACCGGCGGCGACTACCGGATCGCGTTCTCGTCCGTCTTCGTGCTCCAGGCACTCGGGGTCGCCCAGATCCTGCGGCTGCGGGCGCGCACGGTGCGGCGCGAGCGCGAGCGCCTGGTGGCCAGCCGGGTGGAGGCCGTGCACGTGCCGGTCTGACGGCCACCCGCGGGGGGTGAGGGCTGGGGGCGGGTGCGCCCGCCCCCCGGCGCCTTCCTCAGGGCGTGACCGCGATGACGCGCAGGATCGCCTCGGCCGCCTCCGCGTCGCCGTCGATCTTGATCCGGTCCGCCACGGCCGCGGGTCGCACCCGGCCGCATGCCAGCCGGTAGAACGTCTCCCAGTCCGTCGTGAACGTCACCAGCGGGCCGAGCGACGGCGAACCGTCCACCGAGCCGCGGCCGTCCGCGTCCACCCGCACGGTCCGCAGGAACTCCACCGGGCCGTTCACGTCGAAGACCACGGCCGAATGGGGCGGCGTGCCCGCGTCCTTGGCGACCACCTTGGGCAGGGCCTCGAGCAGGCAGTCCCGCGTCACGTACGCACCGGGCGAGTCCAGGTTGCCCGGCTTGCCGAGCGCCACGCGCAGATCCTGCTCGTGCACCCACGTGTCGAACGCGCGCATGCGGTAGGCGAGTTCGAGGGTCTGCTCGGCCCCCAGCGGGGCGCGGACCAGAGTGTCGGGGGCGCGGGTCTCGTTGCGCAGCTGACGGGCCCGCCGGATCATCGTGTACTCGAGCTCGGCCGTCATCTCCGGGGACGTGTGGTGCCGGCGCACATCGACCTGCATCTCCATGTAGCGCGCGAAATCGCTCCGCACATGGTAGAGATCGCGCGGCAGCGAGTGGATCGGGCGCGGGTCGCCGAGCATCTCGCACTCCATGCCGATGACATGCGACACGATGTCCCGCACCGACCACGCCGGGCACGGCGTGGCGCGGTTCCACTCCCCCTCGGGGAGCGGCTGCACCAGCTCGGCTATCGACTCGACTGCGTGGGTCCAGGCATCGGCGTAGTTCTGGAGGCTGGGATGGACGGTCACGGGACCCCTCGGCGGTCGTACGCGGGCAAACTGGACTGGCGGCGGTCTGCGGGGGTCCGGGGGTGGCCCCCGGATGAGCACAGTACGCTGCCCGAAGGCACCCCGGCAGTGCTTTCGTGTGACGATCGTAGGCCCGAGTTGACAGCTCGAATGCCAGGACGGTGGTAGTGTGCGCGCCTCGCTCGTACAGATCGCAGTAGACCCGGACGAACCAGTCGAATCCCGCAGGCATCGCGTCGCCGCGCTGGTACGCGAGCAACGGGACGCCGAACTGGTCGTCCTTCCCGAGCTCTGGCCCGTCGGCGCCTTCGCCTACCAGCGGTTCGAGGCGGAGGCCGAGACGCCGGCCGGGCCGACGTACGAGGCGATGGCCGAGGCCGCGCGCGACGCGGGCGTCTGGCTGCACGCCGGCTCGATCGTCGAGAGGGACGGCGACGGCACGCTCTACAACACCGCGCTGGTCATCGCGCCCGACGGCCGGCTGGCCGCCGCCTACCGCAAGATCCACCGCTTCGGCTTCGACAAGGGCGAGGCCGTGATGATGGGCGCCGGTGAGGACCTGGTGACCGTGCCCGTGCCCGGTGCGCTCACCCTCGGCCTCGCCACCTGCTACGACCTTCGCTTCCCCGAGCTGTTCCGCGGCCTCGTCGACGCCGGCGCCCAGGCGCTCGTCGTCCCGGCCGGCTGGCCGGCCCGCCGCCGCGAGCACTGGACCCTGCTGGCCCGCGCCCGCGCCGTCGAGAACCAGGCGTACGTGCTCGCCTGCGGGACCGCGGGCACGCACGCCGACGTCGAACAGGCCGGGCACAGCATCGTCGTGGACCCCTGGGGCGAGGTGCTGGCCGAGGCCGGTCCGGACGAGGAGGTGCTGACCGTGGACCTCGACCCGTCGAAGGTGGACAAGACCCGGGAGCTCTTCCCGGCGCTCAAGGACCGCCGCCTCGGCCTGCCGGTCCCGCCGGTCCGGTCCGCGTAGCTCACCCCTCCTCCCGCTCCTTCTCCGCCATCCGGATCACGCACACCGCGACGGCGATCAGCAGGGCGGCGTCCGCCTCCTCCCGTACGACGTCCACGCCGTACGTGTCCCGCACGGTCAGCCACCGCCGCGAGATGTGCGCCAGCAGTTCGCCCTCGTACTCGATGGCGAACTCCCGGTCCAGGATCCGCCCGCTGACGTCCAGCTCCGTACCGTCGGCGAGCGTGACCCGGTAGTGGTTGCGCAGCAGGGACAGCCGCTTCCTGCGGATCGTGGCGAGCTCTGTCCCCCCCCGCTCGATCGTCATCTCCCCCCGCAGGCTGAGCAGCTTCTGCCGCAGCGTGACGAGCACGTAGCCGTCCGGGTCCTTGAGCTCCAGCGTGTCCCGCAGCCGCAGCGCCTTCCCGTCCACGAGGAAGGCGTGCCGCCCGTGCTCGTCGTCGATCCAGTAGTCGTCGCCGATCGCGAAGATCTTGTCGCGCACCAGGTAGGTCATGAGCGCACGGATTCCCGAAGGAATTGACCGGTATGCCGGATTAGCCTGGTGGTATGAGAGAGGAACTCAAGCACTGGTCCTCGGGGAACTGGCACGTCACAGAAGGGAAGGCCGACGACTTCATCGACGCCTGGACGGAATTCCTGGCGTGGACCAAGGGTGCCAACGAGGGCTTCGTGAAGGCCCGCCTCATCCGCGACGTGTCCGACCCGAACCACTTCGTGTCCTTCGCGGCGTGGCGGAGCCCTGAGGCGGCGGCCGCATGGCAGGGCAGGCCCGAGTTCGCGGACCTCTTCGGGAAGTGCCGGGCACTCTGCGACGACATGACGAGCGGGATCTACGAGTCCACCGTGACGCTCTGACGGCCCGCCGGGGCACGACCCGGCAGCCGGGGCGCACGGCCGTGATCGGGGGGTCATGGGCGGATGGCAAGCTGGAACCATGAACGATGCCGCCCCGGCGCCCACCCCCGCGCCCAGCCGCCGTGCCCGTGTCCGTGCCCCCGAGCTGATCGGCAAGGGCGGCTGGCTGAACACGGGTGACAGGCAGTACACCCTCGCGGACCTGCGAGGGCGCATTGTGATCCTGGATTTCTGGACCTTCTGCTGCATCAACTGCCTCCACGTCCTCGACGAACTGCGCGAGCTCGAGGAGAAGCACCGCGACACCGTGGTGATCATCGGCGTGCACTCGCCGAAGTTCGTCCACGAGGCCGAGCACCAGGCCGTCGTCGACGCCGTCGAGCGGTACCAGGTCCACCACCCCGTCCTGGACGACCCCGAGCTCGCCACGTGGAAGCAGTACGCCGTACGGGCCTGGCCCACGCTCGTCGTCATCGACCCGGAGGGGTACGTCGTCGCCCAGCACGCGGGCGAGGGGCATGCGCACGCCATCGCGAAGCTCGTCGAGGAACTGGAGGCCGAGCACGCGGCGAAGGGGACGCTGCGGCGCGGTGACGGGCCCTATGTGGCCCCCGAGCCCGTGGCCACCGATCTGCGGTTCCCCGGCAAGGCGCTGCTGCTGCCGTCGGGCAACTTCCTCGTGTCCGACTCGACCCGGCACCAGCTCGTGGAGCTGGAGCCGGACGGCGAGAGCGTCGTGCGGCGGATCGGGGACGGCGAGTTCAACGAGCCCCAGGGACTCGCGCTGCTGCCCGACGGTCGCGTCGCCGTCGCGGACACCGTGAACCACGCCATCCGTGCCTACGACCCCGAGACCGGCGCGATCGAGCTGCTCGCCGGGACCGGCAAGCAGTGGTGGCAGGGGTCGGCGACCTCGGGGCCCGCGCTGGAGGTCTCACTGTCGTCGCCGTGGGACGTGGCCTGGTGGAACGGCAGGCTGTGGATCGCGATGGCCGGCGTGCACCAGCTGTGGACGTACGATCCCGAGGCGGGCACCGTGCAGGTCGCCGCGGGCACGACCAACGAAGGCCTGGTGGACGGCCCGGCGGCCGAGGCGTGGTTCGCGCAGCCGTCCGGGCTCGCCGCGACCGAGGACCGGCTGTGGATCGCCGACTCGGAGACCTCGGCGGTCCGCTTCGTCGACCGGGACATGCAGGTCCGCACGGCCGTCGGCACGGGGCTGTTCGACTTCGGGCACCGTGACGGGGACGCCGGACAGGCGCTGCTCCAGCATCCGTTGGGCGTCACCGCGCTGCCCGACGGCTCCGTGGCGATCAGCGACACGTACAACCACGCGCTGCGCCGGTTCGACCCGGCGGCGAACGAGGTCACCACGCTGGCCACCGACCTGCGGGAGCCGAGCGGCGCGGTGCTCGTCGGCGACGACATCGTGGTCGTGGAGTCGGCCCGGCACCGGCTGACCCGGCTGCGGCTGCCGGAGGAGGCCGTGCGCGTGGAGGGCGTCGCCCACCGCACCCAGCGCGCCGCGACCGACGTCGCGCCGGGGGCGCTCCGGCTGGACGTCGTCTTCCAGGCCCCGGCCGGCCAGAAGCTCGACACCCGTTACGGACCCTCGACCCGCCTGCTGGTCTCCTCCACGCCGCCCGAGCTGCTGCGCGCGGGCGAGGGCGCGGGGACGGATCTGAGCCGGGAGCTGGAGCTGAACCCGGAGATCGCCGAGGGCGTGCTGCACGTGTCGGCCATGGCCGCGTCCTGCGACGACCCTGCTGGGGGCACCTCCCAGACCGGAGGCTCTGGGGGAGAGTACCCGGCCTGCCATGTGCATCAGCAGGACTGGGGCGTTCCGGTGCGTCTCACCGCCGGCGGTGCCGACCGGCTGCCGCTCGTCCTGGCGGGGATGGACCCGGCGGCCGGGTAGACGAGGCGGTCCCGAGGCGGTCAGCGTGCCATGGCCGCCTCGGCGAGGCCCTTCGTCAGGTCGTCCTTGTCCGTTCGCCGCGTCGCGGGCGGCGGCACCAGGTGACGGTCGTCGGTGACGGAGCCGAACCGCCGGCCAGGAGGTCGCCTTCCTGCCGGCCGGCCGGGCCGGTCGGGCCGGTCGGGTGTGCGGCTCAGCCTTCCAGGAACGCCACCAGCGCGTTGGCCAGCAGGTACGGGTCGTCCGCGCCGCACAGTTCGCGGGCGCTGTGCATCGACAGGATCGCGACGCCGATGTCCACCGTCGCGATGCCGTGCCGGGCCGCGGTGATGGGGCCGATGGTGGTGCCGCACGGCATCGCGTTGTTCGACACGAACGTCTGCCACGGCACGCCGGCCTTCTCGCAGGCCGCGGCGAACACGGCCCGGCCGCTGCCGTCGGTGGCGTAGCGCTGGTTGACGTTCACCTTGAGGATGGGCCCGCCGTTGGCGCGGGGGTGGTGCGTGGGGTCGTGGCGCTCGCCGTAGTTGGGGTGGACGGCGTGGCCGGTGTCGGAGGACAGGCAGATGCTTGCGGCGAAGGCGCGGGCCCGGTCCTCCAGGGTGCCGCCGCGGGAGAACACCGAGCGCTCCAGCACCGAACCGAGCAGCGGTCCCTCGGCGCCGGTGTCGGACTGGGAGCCGTTCTCCTCGTGGTCGAAGGCGGCGAGGACGGGGATGTACGGCAGGTCGCCGGAGGCGGCGACCGCGGTCAGGGCGGCCGTGCCCGCATGGACGGACAGGAGGTTGTCCATACGGGGACCGGCCAGGAGTTCGCGGTCGCGGCCGAGGTAGGCGGGCGGTTCGACGGCGTGGACCATCAGGTCCCAGCCGGTGATCTCGCCCTCGCCGACGCCCGACTCCTGCTCCAGGAAGCGGATCAGGCCGCCCTCCTCGATGTCGCCGAGTCCCCAGACGGGCTGCATGTGGCGCTGGCGGTCCAGCTTGAGGCCGTCGGTGTTGACCGAGCGGTCCAGGTGGACGGCGAGCTGGGGGACGCGGAGCAGCGGGCGGTCGACGTTGACGAGCCGGTGCGAGCCGTCGCGCAGCGTCAGCCGGCCGGCCAGGCCGAGGTCGCGGTCGAGCCAGGTGTTGAGGAGCGTCCCGCCGTAGATCTCGACGGCGATCTGCCGCCAGCCGTGGGAGCCGGTGTCCGGCAGCGGCTTGACCCGCAGGTTGGGGGAGTCGGTGTGGGCGCCGACGATGCGGAAGGGGGTGTGGGCGGAGGCGCCTTCCGGTACGTACCAGGCGATCAGCGCGCCGCCGCGCAGCACGTACCGGCCGCCTGTGGAGCCGTCCCAGGAATCGGTCTCCAGCAGGTGGCGGAAGCCGGCCTTCTCCAGCCGCTCGGCGGCCTCGGCCACGGCGTGGTACGGCGAGGGTGCTGCCGTCAGGAAGGACATGAGGTCGTCGGTGTGACCGCGGTCGAAGCGGGGGGATGGGCTGCTCATGGGTTCACCTTAACGAGGGGTGTACACGCGCCGGTTGCCAATGCGCGGCACCCCAGGTGGGCGGCTCGCCGCGCTCCGCCGCGACGGTCTCGACGCGGCAGGGCCGCCGCCCGGAGAGGTCGGGCGGCGGCCCTGTGCGACGGTGCGGACGAGGTCAGAACGCGGCCTCGTCGAGGTCCATCAGCGAGCCGTCGACGTTCTCGGCGAGCGTGCGCTCGACGGAGACGCCCGGCAGGACGTTGGCGGCGAAGAACTTCGCGGCCGCGATCTTGCCCTGGTAGAACGGCACGTCCTTGGCGGACGCGCTCGGCAGCTTCTCCGCGGCCACGGCGGCGCCGCGCAGCAGCAGGTAGGCGACGACGACGTCACCGGAGACCATCAGCAGGCGGGTGGTGTTGAGCCCGACCTTGTAGATGTTCTTGACGTCCTCGCCGGTGGCGATCAGGTCGTTCGTCATGGTGCCGACGATCGCCTCCAGGTCGACGGCCGCCTTGGCGAGCGCGTCGCGGGCCGGGGCGAGCTCGTCGCCGCCGGGGCCGATCGCGAGGAACTTCTTGATCTCCTCGGACAGTGCGTTCAGCGCCTGGCCCTGGTCGCGGACGATCTTCCGGAAGAAGTAGTCCTGGCCCTGGATGGCGGTGGTGCCCTCGTAGAGGGTGTCGATCTTGGCGTCGCGGATGTACTGCTCGACCGGGTACTCCTGGAGGTAGCCGGAGCCGCCGAAGGTCTGCAGCGACTGGGCCAGCTGCTCGTAGGACCTCTCGGAGCCGTAGCCCTTGACGATGGGCAGCAGCAGGTCGTTCAGCGCGACGAGGTTCTTGGCGTCCTCGCCGGCGGCCTCCTTGACGGCGATCTCGTCCTGGATGGCGGCGGTGTAGAGCACCAGGGCGCGCATGCCCTCCGCGTAGGACTTCTGCGTCATGAGGGAGCGGCGCACGTCCGGGTGGTGCGTGATGGTGACCTTGGGCGCGGTCTTGTCCGCGAAGTTCTTCAGGTCGGGGCCCTGGACGCGCTCCTTGGCGTACTCCAGCGCGTTCAGGTAGCCGGTGGAGAGGGTGGCGATGGCCTTCGTGCCGACCATCATCCGGGCGAACTCGATGATCATGAACATCTGGCGGATGCCGTCGTGCTTGTCGCCGATCAGCCAGCCCTTGGCGGGGTGCTGGTCGCCGAACGTCATCTCGCAGGTGTTGGAGGCCTTCAGGCCCATCTTGTGCTCGACGTTCGTCGCGTACACGCCGTTGCGCTCGCCCAGCTCGCCGGTCTCCCAGTCGAAGTGGTACTTCGGGACGAGGAAGAGGGACAGGCCCTTGGTGCCCGGACCGGCACCCTCGGGGCGGGCGAGGACGTAGTGGAGGATGTTCTCCTCCATGTCGTGCTCACCGGAGGTGATGAAGCGCTTCACGCCCTCGATGTGCCAGGAGCCGTCCTCCTGCTCGATCGCCTTGGTGCGTCCGGCGCCGACGTCCGAGCCCGCGTCCGGCTCGGTGAGGACCATGGTGGAGCCCCAGCGCTTGTCGACCGCTATCTGGGCGACCTTCTTCTGCGCCTCGTTGCCCTCGGCGAAGAGGATGCCGGCGAAGGCGGGACCCGAGGAGTACATCCAGACGGCCGGGTTGGAGCCGAGCAGCAGCTCCGCGTAGGCCCAGATCAGGGAGCGGGGCGAGGTGGTGCCGCCGATCTCCTCCGGCAGGCCGAGGCGCCAGTACTCCGAGTCCATGAAGGCCTCGTAGCTCTTCTTGAAGGAGGCCGGGACCGGGGCGGTGTTGGTGGCCGGGTCGAACACCGGCGGGTTGCGGTCGGCGTCGGCGAAGGACTCGGCCAGCTCGTTCTCCGCGAGGCGGGCGATCTCCTCGAGGATCGACTTGGCGGTGTCGACGTCCATCTCCGCGAACGGGCCGGTGCCGTACAGCTTGTCGCGCCCGAGGACCTCGAAGAGGTTGAACTCGATGTCGCGGAGATTCGACTTGTAGTGCCCCATGGCGACGGCTCCGTAAGGATCGGGAGATGGACTTGTCGTCCACGTACCAGTAAGTAGCTTCGATGATGCTACCCGTCGGTAATAAGATGCAACCCCCATCGGGGCAACTGTGACTCGTTACTCTTGCGCTCATGTACGGCTACGACCAGACCCCGGGCGCACAGCAGCAGCAGTACGTGCCGCAGCAGCCCTCCTACGGAGAGCAGCCGCTGTACCCCGAGCCGTCGCCGCCGTCCCTGGCCGACGCGGTGCGGGCCTTCACGACGGGGTCGATGTCGGCCGAGGACTTCCAGCAGATCTTCGCGACGTCGAAGGTCTACTGCCCGCGCGGCGACAACCCGGGCTTCCTCGCGCTGCACAACACCCAGCAGCCGGTCATCCCCATGTTCACGTCCCTCAAGGAGCTCCGCCGCTACGCGGGCAAGGACTCCAAGTACTTCGTGATCACCGGTGCCGAGGTGATCGACCTGCTGCCGACGGGGTACGGCTTCGTGCTCGACATGGAGGGCGACCACCGGATGGTCTTCGACGCGAAGGCCGTGGAGCAGATGGTCGACTTCGCCATGCGGCGGATGTACGGATAGCGGCCGGCGGGCAGGCTGAGGGACCGGGGCGCCCGGGAGGAATTCCTCCCGGGCGTTCGTCGTTCCCGATGGCAAGAAGTTCAGGATTCAACTAAGCTGGTCGTACAAGGAGGTCCCGCCATGCCTGCAGTGACTGTCGAGAACCCGCTCACCCTGCCGCGCGTCGCCGCGCCCGCCGACGCCGTGTCCCGGCCGGTGCTCGCCGTGACCACGGCGCCCAGCGGCTTCGAGGGGGAGGGCTTCCCGGTGCGACGCGCGTTCGCCGGGATCAACTACCGCCACCTCGATCCGTTCATCATGATGGACCAGATGGGCGAGGTGGACTACGCGCCGGGCGAGCCGAAGGGGACCCCCTGGCACCCGCACCGCGGCTTCGAGACCGTCACGTACCTGATCGACGGGACCTTCGTCCACCAGGACAGCAACGGCGGCGGCGGCACGATCCGGAACGGCGACACCCAGTGGATGACCGCCGGCTCCGGCCTGCTGCACATCGAGGCGCCGCCCGAGCAGCTCGTCATGTCCGGCGGCCTGTTCCACGGGCTCCAGCTGTGGGTGAACCTGCCCGCCAAGGACAAGATGATGGACCCCCGCTACCAGGACATCCGCGGCGGCCAGGTCCGGCTGCTGACCTCGGCCGACGGCGGTGCGCTGCTGCGGGTCATCGCCGGTGAGCTGGACGGCCACGAGGGCCCGGGCATCACCCACACCCCGATCACGATGATCCACGCGACGCTGCGCCCCGGGGCGCAGATCCGGCTGCCGTGGCGCGAGGACTTCAACGGCCTCGCGTACGTCCTCGCCGGACGCGGCGCGGTCGGCGAGGAGCGGCGGCCGATCCACATGGGCCAGACCGCCGTGTTCGGTGCCGGCGGCGCGCTCACCGTCTGGGCGGACGACACCCAGAACGGCTCGCACACCGGCGACCTGGAGATCGTGCTGCTGGGCGGCGCGCCGATCCGGGAGCCGATGGCGCACTACGGGCCGTTCGTGATGAACACGCGCGAGGAGCTCCAGCAGGCCTTCGAGGACTTCCAGAAGGGCCGGCTCGGCACGATCCCCGCCGTCCACGGCATGCAGGAGTCCGGGCCGACCGTCGCCTGACGAGGAGCGCCGCCAGGGGGCTGACGCCCTGTCACCCCCCTGGCCCGTTCCGGCGGGCCGCCGAACGGGAGGCGTGATCGGCTGGGTGGCGTGCAGACCCCTCACGCCCGGCCCGTCCTCCCCGACCCCGTGCGCCGGCTCGCGGCCTGGTGTGCGGTCGCGCTGTTGCTGACCGGGGTCGCGGCGGTCGCGGTCTGGCTGGTCATCACCTTCAGGACGGCCGTCACGCCGGTCCTCCTGGCACTGCTCGGCACCGCGCTGCTCGGACCGCTGTACCGGCGGCTCCTGCGCATGAAGGTGCAGCGCTCGCTCGCCGCCGGTCTGACGTGCGCGGCCGTGCTCGCGGTCGTCGGCGGCGCGGCCTACATCGTGGTCAACGCGCTGCTGGAGACCGGTGACCAGATCATCGCCTCCCTCCGGCAGGCCGCCCAGGACCTCGCCGAGCACTTCGGCGCGGCGGGCACCTCGCTCGACGACGTCGCGGCCAACGCCAAGAAGCTGCTGAGCGAATTCGGCGGCACGGCCGCGTCCGGCGTGATCTCGGGACTGAGCGTGGTCGGCGAGATGATCGCCATCGCCGTGCTGGCGCTGCTGCTCGTCTTCTTCTTCCTGCGCGACTCCGACCGCGCCGTCCTCACCCTGCGCTCCCTCGTCCCGCGTTCCACCGGCGACACCGCCGAGGCGATGGGCCGCCGCGCCTTCGAGGCGGTCGAGGGCTTCATGCGCGGGACCACCTTCATCGCGCTGATCGACGGCCTGTGCATCACCGTCGGGCTGCTGATCCTGCGCGTGCCCGGCGCCGTCGGGCTCGGGGCGCTGGTGTTCGTCGGCGCCTACATCCCGTATCTGGGCGCCTTCATCTCCGGCGCCGTAGCCGTACTCGTCGCGTTCGCCGACCGCGGATTCGTGATCGCGCTGTGGGCCCTCGGCATCGTGCTCGCCGTCCAGGTGCTCGAAGGCCACGTGCTCCAGCCGATGATCCAGAGCCGTACGGTCCAGATGCACCCGGCCGTGGTGATGCTGGCCATCACGGCCGGGGCGAGCCTCGCCGGCATCCTCGGGATGCTGCTCGCCGTGCCCGTCACCGCCGCCGCCTTCGGCGTGATCGGCGAGCTGCGGGCCCGTTACGCCACGGGCGGCGCCCCGTCCGGCCCGTCGGGGCCCTCGCCCGGGGGCGGTTCGTAGAGCTCGAACCAGATCGACTTGCCCTCGCCCCTCGGATCCACACCCCAGGCGTCCGCCAGCACCTCCATCAGCACCAGGCCGCGCCCCGACGACGCCATCTCGCCCGGACGCCGCTTGTGGGGCAGCTCGTCGCTCGGGTCGGTGACCTCCACGCGCAGTCTGCGGCCCTTCTCACGGTGGGCGACCTCGGCGGCCAGCAGGGCGTTGCCGTCCGTGTGGACGAGCACATTGGTGATCATCTCGGAGACAATCAGCACCGCGGAGTCGACCTGCTCCTCGTCCGACCAGTCGTGCAGCAGCTGGCGCACCTGCTGCCGCGCCGCCGCGATCCGCTCCGGCTGCGCCTGCGCCACACTCATCGCGGTGCGCCGGGTGGGCCGCCGGGCGGGCTGGGCCTCCCGAGTGAGCAGCAGGACCGCGATGTCGTCCTCGCGCCGGTCGGCGAGCGGGCCGGTCGTGTAGTGCGACGTCGGTCCGTGCACGGCCTGGACGAGGGTGTCGGCGAGATCCTCCAGAGGCCGGCCCGCGTTCTCCTCCAGCACGGTCCGCAGCCGCGCCCACCCCGTGTCCAGGTCGTGCCCGCCGGTCTCCAGGAGCCCGTCCGTGCAGATCATCAGCGTCACGCCGGCCTCCAGCACGAACCGGGTCGTCGGATAGTCCGTGTCCGGGTCGATGCCGAGCGGCAGTCCGCCCTCGGTGGCCCGGAGCAGCACGGTGCCGTCGGAGGTGATCACGGCGGGCTCGGGATGGCCCGCGCGGGCGATCTCGACCAGGCCGGTGGACGGCTCGACCTCCAGGTAGAGGCAGGTGGCGAAGCGGGGTCCCGCGTGGTCGCCGGACTCGTGGGCGTCGGTGACGCCGTGCAGGAAGCGGGAGGCACGGGAGAGGACCGCATCGGGCCGGTGGCCCTCGGAGGCGTACGCGCGCAGGGCGATCCGCAGCTGGCCCATGAGGCCTGCGGCCCGCACGTCGTGGCCCTGCACGTCGCCGATGACGAGCGCCACACGCCCGGACGGCAGCGGAATCATGTCGTACCAGTCGCCGCCGACCTGGAGCCCACCGCCGGTGGGAACGTATCGGGCGGCCACGGTCATGCCCGGGATGCCGGGGCCGAGCGTCGGCATCATCGTGCGCTGGAGGCCGAGCGACAGCTCCCGTTCGGATTCGGCGGCCCCGGCGCGGGCGAGCGCCTGGGCGAGCATGCGGGCCACGGTGGTCAGCACCGAGCGCTCGTCGGGGGTGAAGGCGACCGGGTGGCGGAAGGCGGCCATCCACGCGCCGATCGTGCGCCCCGCGACGATCAGCGGCAGGAAGGCCCACGACCGGCGGCCGAAGCGCCGGGCGAGCGGCCAGGTGACGGGATAGCGGCGGCGGTAGTCGTCCGGTGTGGGCAGGTAGATCGCGCGGCCGGTACGGACGACCTCGGAGGCGGGGTAGTCGGTGTCCAGCGGCAGGTCGCTGAAGGGCTCGTCGTCTCCCTCGCCGTGCCCGTGGTGGCCGATGATGGTCAGCCGGTCGCCGCCGACGCCGAAGACGGCGAGTCCGTCGGGCGAGAAGCCCGGCATGGACAGGGAGGCGGCGACGCGCAGGACCTCGGCCGTGGAGCGGGCCTCCGCCAGCGCGCGGCCCGCGTCCAGCAGGAACGCCTCGCGCGAGCGGCGCCAGTCACCGGTGATCGACGTCTGGGCGGCGGTCGCGCTCGGCTTGGGCTCGGTGACCTCCTGGATCGTGCCGATCAGCCGGTAGTGCGCGCCTTCGAGGACGGGCTTGCTGCGGCTGCGGACGGTGCGCAGGACCCGGCCCGCCTCGTCGACGACGCGCAGCCGCGCCTCGGCGAGGGTGCCCTCGGCGGCCGCGAGGGCGACGATCCCGTTCACCTCGTTCCAGTCGACCGGGTGGAAGCGGGAGCGCACGGCGGCCTCCGAGTACTCGCCGGGCTCCTCGGGCAGCCCCAGCAGCCGGGCGGCCTCCGCGTCGAGCGTGACCTGCCCCGACGCGTCGTCCCAGCGCCACAGGCCCGTCGCGATGGCGGCCAGAACGTCCTCCGTACGCATGGCCCTCACCCTATTCCGGCCCCGACGCCCATGACGCGCCGGACGGCAGCGCCGGGCAGCGGCCGGGGCCGCCGGGCGCAGCAAGGACCGGCGGATGTGACGCTGTCGCGTCTATGTCAAATGAGTCGCGGGGGAGCCGGGCGGTAACCTTGCAAAGGTTGCCCGACCCCGACACTCCAAGACTGGATGAACGACGATGCATCGGTACAGGTCCCACACCTGCGGCGAGCTCCGCGCCTCTGACGTCAACGCGGACGTCCGGCTGAGCGGCTGGCTGCACAATCGCCGAGACCTGGGCGGCATCCTCTTCATCGATCTGCGCGACCACTACGGCATCACGCAGCTCGTCGCCCGCCCGGGCACCGCGGCCTACGAGGCCCTGGACAAGGTGAACAAGGAGTCGGTCGTCCGCATCGACGGCAAGGTCGTCTCCCGCGGCGCCGAGAACGTCAACCCCGACCTGCCGACCGGCGAGATCGAGGTCGAGGTGTCCGCGGTCGAGCTCCTGGGCGCGGCGCAGCAGCTGCCGTTCCAGATCAACACCGACGACGGTGTGGGCGAGGAGCGACGCCTGGAGTACCGCTTCCTCGACCTGCGCCGCGAGCGCATGCACCGCAACATCATGCTGCGTACGGCCGTGATCTCCGCGATCCGTCACAAGATGACGGCCCTCGGCTTCAACGAGATGGCCACCCCGATCCTGACCGCCACCTCCCCCGAGGGCGCGCGTGACTTCGTGGTGCCGTCCCGGCTCAACCCCGGCAAGTTCTATGCGCTGCCGCAGGCCCCGCAGCAGTTCAAGCAGCTGTTCATGATCTCCGGGTTCGACCGCTACTTCCAGATCGCGCCCTGCTTCCGCGACGAGGACGCCCGCGCCGACCGCTCGCCGGGCGAGTTCTACCAGCTCGACGTCGAGATGAGCTTCGTCGAGCAGGAGGACGTCTTCCAGCCGATCGAGAAGCTGATGACCGAGCTCTTCGAGGAGTTCGGCGGCGGCCGCCACGTCACCTCGCCGTTCCCGCGCATCCCGTTCCGCGAGTCGATGCTGAAGTACGGCAACGACAAGCCGGACCTGCGGGCGCAGCTGGAGCTCGTCGACATCACCGACGTCTTCGAGGGCTCGGAGTTCAAGGCGTTCGCCGGCAAGCACGTCCGCGCCCTGCCCGTGCCGGACACGGCCGCCCAGCCGCGGAAGTTCTTCGACGGGCTCGGCGAGTTCGCCGTCGAGCACGGGGCGAAGGGCCTCGCCTGGGTGCGGGTCGGCGAGAACGGCGCCCTGACCGGCCCGATCGCCAAGTTCCTCACCGAGGAGGACGTCAAGGTCCTCACCGAGCGCCTCTCCCTCGCCCCCGGCCACGCGGTCTTCTTCGGCGCGGGCGAGTTCGACGAGGTCTCCAAGATCATGGGCGCGGTCCGCGTCGAGGCCGCCAAGCGCGCCGGCCACTTCGAGGAGAACGTCTTCCGGTTCTGCTGGATCGTCGACTTCCCGATGTACGAGAAGGACGAGGAGACCGGCAGGATCGACTTCTCGCACAACCCCTTCTCGATGCCGCAGGGCGGCCTGGAGGCTCTTCAGACGCAGGACCCGCTGGACATCCTGGGCTGGCAGTACGACATCGTCTGCAACGGTGTCGAGCTGTCCTCCGGCGCCATCCGGAACCACGAGCCCGAGATCATGTTCAAGGCGTTCGAGATCGCGGGCTACTCGCGGGAGACCGTCGAGCGCGAGTTCGCCGGCATGCTGCGCGCCTTCCAGTACGGCGCCCCGCCGCACGGCGGCATCGCCCCGGGCGTCGACCGCATCGTCATGCTGCTCGCCGACGAGCCCAACATCCGCGAGACCATCGCGTTCCCGCTCAACGGCAACGCGCAGGACCTGATGATGGGCGCCCCGACGGAGCTGGAGGAGGCCCGCCTGCGCGAGCTGAACATCGCGCTGCGCAAGCCGGTCGCCAAGTCCGGCGACAAGGACAAGTAACGCCTTCCGTTCCGCTGAGCGCCCCCGGCCATGTGGCCGGGGGCGCTCAGCGTGGTCCGGGCATGCGAAAGGGGCCGGGCTCCGGGCCCGGCCCCTCTGCGCGTGTACGGCGTCCTTACGCCGGCTTCTCCTCGAGGCGCGGGAACAGCACCGCGCCCTTCGTCACCGTCGCGCCGGCGGGGAGCCTGCCCCACTCTCCCGCGTCCTGGACCCGCTGGTCGGCCAGCGTGCCGAGGACCGGCTCGGCGCCGAGCGACTCCCAGAGCTTCTGGGACGTCTGAGGCATCACCGGGTTCAGCAGGACCGCCACCGCGCGCAGGGACTCGGCGGCGGTGTAGAGGATCGTGGCCAGGCGGGCACGGCCCTCGTCCGAATCGTCCTTGGCGACCTTCCAGGGCTCCTGCTCCGTGATGTAGCCGTTGACCTGCTTCACGAAGTCGAAGATCGCCAGGATGCCGCCCTGGAAGTCCAGCTCCTCGCCGATCTTCCGGTCGGCCTCGGTGACCGCCCGGGCCAGTCCGTCCTGGACGGCCTTCTCGGCGTCCCCGGCGGCCGTGGCCTCCGGCAGCTCGCCGCCGAAGTACTTGCCCACCATCGCCGCGACGCGCGAGGCGAGGTTGCCGTAGTCGTTCGCGAGCTCGGAGGTGTAGCGGGCGGTGAAGTCCTCCCAGGAGAACGAGCCGTCGCTGCCGAAGGCGATCGCGCGCAGGAAGTACCAGCGGTAGGCGTCCACGCCGAAGTGCGAGGTCAGGTCCTGCGGCTTGATGCCGGTCAGGTTCGACTTCGACATCTTCTCGCCGCCGACCATCAGCCAGCCGTTGGCCGCGACCTTGCCGGGCACCGGCAGGCCCTGCGCCATCAGCATGGCCGGCCAGATGACCGCGTGGAAGCGGAGGATGTCCTTGCCGACCAGGTGCACGTTCGCCGGGAAGGTCTCCTCGAACTTCGCCGGGTTCTCGTTGTAGCCGACCGCGGTCGCGTAGTTGAGCAGCGCGTCGACCCACACGTAGATGACGTGCTTCTCGTCCCACGGGACCGGGACGCCCCAGTCGAAGGTGGAGCGCGAGATCGACAGGTCCTGCAGGCCCTGCTTGACGAAGTTCACGACCTCGTTGCGGGCGGACTCGGGCTGGATGAAGTCCGGGTTCGCCGCGTAGAGGTCGAGCAGCTTCGGGCCGTACTCGGAGAGCTTGAAGAAGTAGTTCTCCTCCTTCAGGATCTCCACCGGCTTCTTGTGGATCGGGCACAGCTTGGTGCCGTCCTCGGCCTCGATGAGATCGCCGGGGAGCTTGTACTCCTCGCAGCCCACGCAGTACGGGCCCTCGTACCCGCCCTTGTAGATCTCGCCCTTGTCGTACAGGTCCTGCACGAACTCCTGCACACGATCCGTGTGCCGCTTCTCCGTGGTGCGGATGAAGTCGTCGTTCGCGATGTTCAGGTGCTCCCAGAGGGGCTTCCACGCCTCCTCGACGAGCTTGTCGCACCATGCCTGGGGCGTGACGTTGTTCGCCTCGGCCGTGCGCATGATCTTCTGACCGTGCTCGTCCGTGCCGGTGAGGTACCACACCTTCTCGCCGCGCTGACGGTGCCAGCGGGTGAGCACGTCGCCTGCGACGGTCGTGTAGGCGTGGCCCAGGTGAGGAGCGTCGTTGACGTAGTAGATGGGGGTCGAGACGTAGTACGCCTTCGCCCCCTGCTTCTCGGATCCAGTGGCCGCCATGGTCGAAATCCTATCGGCCCGGTGGAGATCAACTCACACGCATGAGGCGCGGGGGACCGAGCCGGACGCCGACGGCCGGGCCGCGCGGTGTGCGCGGCCCGGCCGTCGGGGTGTCGTTCGCCGTCCCGGTCAGGGGCGCCAGGTTCCGAGGAGGCCCTGGAACACCTCGGCGTCCGGCAGCTCGGCGGGCGCGGGGCCGGCGTGGAAGAACGCGGAGTTGGCGGCCTGGAGCTTGCGGAGGTAGTCGAACGCCTTGGCGTCGTGCTCGCCGAACGCCACGAACTGCCAGAAGACCGGCCGGTCGGCGGCGGCGGTGAGGGCGGCGGTGGCCGCGGTCTTGGACTCGGGCGCGCCGTCGGTCTGGAAGATCACGAACGCGGGGGCGTCCGTGGCCGCCTTGGCGTGCAGCGCGAGGACCTCCTCGACGGCGAGGTGGTAGTTCGTCCGTCCCATCCGGCCGAGCCCGGCGTGCAGCTCGTCGACGCGGCCCTCGTGGGCGTCGAGGGTGAGCTCCCCGGTGCCGTCGATCTCGGTCGAGAAGAAGACGACGTCGACGGTGGCGCGCTCGTCGAGATGCGCGGCGAGGGCGAGCGCCCGCTCGCCGAGGCGCTGGGCGCTGCCGTCCTTGTAGAAGGGCCGCATGGACCCGGACCGGTCGAGCACGAGGTACACCCGCGCGCGGGTGCCGGTGAGCCCGGCCTTCTTGAGGGCGGCGCCCGCGGCCTTGTAGGCGTCGACGATCTTGGGCGCGCGCGACGTGATCCGCGCGAGCGGGGTGGCGGCCTTGCCGCCTCCGGCGGCGGGAGCGGTGTCCTGCACCTCGACCGGGTCGTCGGCCTTGACGGGCTCGGGCTCGGGCTCGGTCTCGACGGCGTCGGCCGCCGGCTCGGGCTCCTCGGCGGGGGCGGCGGCCTCCGGCTCGGGGGCGGTCTCGGGCGCGGCGGTGTCGGTTTCGGGGGTGGTGGTCTCGGCCGCGAGCGGTTCGGCCTCCGTCGGCTCCGCAGGCGCGACGGGCTCGGGCTCGACCGAGGCGGCGTCTTCTCCAGCCGTGGCGGTCTCCGGCTCAGTGGCCTCGGCAGGCGTGACGGCCTCGGGCTCGGCCGGGACGGTCTCGGCGTGCTCCGCAGCTGCGGCGGCCTCCGGCTCGGTGGCCTCGACGGGCGCGGCGGCCTGGGGCTCGGCGGCGGCCTCCGGCTCGGCGGTCTCCGCAGCCGCTGCGGGCTCGGGCTCGACCTGCTCGGCGGTCTCCGCAGGCGCGGCGGACTCCGCGGGTGCGGTGGGCTCCTGGGCGGGCGCCGTCGTCGACGGCTTCGGCTGGGTGGGGAAGCGTGGGGTCGGGTTGTCGAACGCCGCCGAGACCAGGTCCGCCGCCCGGTCCGTCGCGGTCTGGGCCGGCACCGTGGCCGGTTCCGTGCTGGCCTCCGTGGCCGGTTCGGTGCGCTCCGTCTGGGCCGGAACGGAGGCCGCCGCCGACTCCTCGCGCCCGGCGCCGTCAGCGCGATCGCGGCCGAACACCTTGCGCAGCAAGCTCCGAATACCCATGGGCGGGGCCTTTCGCATGAGTTGGGTGCGGTGACTGTCCGCTCTGCAGACGTTCCCCCCAGGCACGCGGGCCAGGGCGGACACGTAAGGTTAGCGGCCGCCCGTCGCGGCTTCCGGGAGGGCACCCGCATGCCTCTCCCACACACACCGACCGCGCCCCGTGCGTGCCCCATTCATTCCTCGTTCACCTCGTGTCCGCCGCCGGGCAGAGGAGCGCACCTAACGTCACCGCCGGAATCATTCCGACACCATGTCGGCGCAGGGTGCGCCGAAGGAGGACGACGTGCGCAAACTGCTGCCGCTGTTGAACACCGCCCCGCACGCGGGCGGACGTTCCGCGCTCACCTGCCGCTACCGCTGCGGCGACGCCTGCTTCCACGAGGTTCCCAACACCAGCGACAACGAGTACGCCGGTGACGTCATAGCGAGCGCGCTCTCGCGCCGTTCGATGATGCGTGCCGCCGCCGTGGTCACCGTCGCCGCCGCCGCCGGCGGTGCCGCCGTCGTGCAGGGCGCCACCCCCGCCGCCGCGGCGCGAACCGGTCTGCCGCAGAAGCCGGGCACGGCCGACGGCGCCCGCGGTCTGCGCTTCGCTCCCGTCGCCCCCAACAAGGACGACAAGGTCACCGTCCCCGCCGGCTACGAGCAGAGCGTCGTCATCCGCTGGGGCGAGCCCATTCTGCGCGGCGCGCCGGCCTTCGACCCGGACAAGCAGACCGCCAAGGCCCAGGCGGGTCAGTTCGGTTACAACAACGACTTCCTCTCCCTGCTGCCTCTCAAGGGCGAGCACGGCCGACAGGTCCTCGTCGCGAACCACGAGTACACGGACGAAGTCCTGATGTTCAAGGGCTACGACCCCGAGAACCCGACCCGCGACCAGGTGGAGATCGCCTGGGCCGCGCACGGTCTGTCGGTCGTCGTGGTCCAGGAGGAGCACCGCAGCGGCAAGCTGACCCCGGTCACCCGTCACCCGCTCAACCGCCGCCTGACCGCCACGAGCGAGTTCGAGCTCACCGGTCCGGCCGCGGGCTCCGCCCTGCTGCGTACGTCCGCCGATCCGTCCGGCACCAAGGTGCTGGGCACGCTCAACAACTGCGCCGGCGGCACCACTCCGTGGGGCACCACGCTCCACGGCGAGGAGAACTTCAACCAGTACTTCGCCAATGGGTCGAGCGCGACCGACAAGCGGTACGGGATCGGCACCGGCGCCACCGAGCGCAAGTGGGAGCGTTTCGACAAGCGCTTCGACGCCGAGCAGGAGCCCAACGAGTCGCACCGCCACGGCTGGGTCGTCGAACTGGACCCGTACGACCCGGAGTCGACGCCCCGCAAGCGCACGGCCCTCGGCCGTTTCAAGCACGAGGCCGCGCAGCCGCGTCTCACCGACGACGGCCGTCCGGTCGTCTACATGGGCGACGACGAGCGGTTCGACTACTTCTACAAGTTCGTCTCCAGCAAGCGCATGATGAAGGGCAGCTCCCGGCGCGCCCGCGAGCACAACCTCACGCTCCTCGACGAGGGCACCCTCTACGTCGCCAAGCTGACGGGCGACAGCCCGGCCGCGGAGATCGACGGCACCGGCAAGCTGCCGAACGACGGTGAGTTCGACGGCAGCGGCGTGTGGATCCCGCTCGCCACGGGCGACGTCTCGCACGTCCCCGGCATGACCGCCGAAGAGGTGTACGTCTTCACGCGCCTCGCCGGTGACAAGGTCGGCGCCACCAAGATGGACCGCCCCGAGGACGTCGAGCCGAGCCCCCGCACGGGCCGCGTCTACGTCGCGCTCACCAACAACAAGGACCGCGGCGCCGCCGGCAAGGCGGGTGCGGACGAGGCCAACCCGCGCAACAGCAACAAGCACGGACAGGTCCTGGAGCTCGCCGAGCACTGGGACGACCCGGCGAGCGACGGCTTCGCCTGGCGCCTGTTCCTGGTCGCGGGCGACCCGAACGACCCGGCCACCTACTTCGCCGGCTTCCCCAAGGACAAGGTCAGCCCCATCTCCTGCCCGGACAACGTCGCCTTCGACCCGTACGGCAACCTGTGGCTGTCCACGGACGGCAACGCGCTCGGCTCCCACGACGGCCTGTTCGGCGTCGCGACCCACGGCGAGCGCCGCGGTGAGCTCAAGCAGTTCCTGACGGTGCCGACCGGCGCGGAGACCTGCGGTCCGATCATCCAGGACCGTCGCGTGCTGGTCGCGGTCCAGCACCCGGGCGAGGTCGACGGCGCGTCCGTCGAGAAGCCCGCGAGCTCCTGGCCCGACGGTCCGGGCAGGCTCGCGCGCCCGTCGGTCGTCGCGGTCTGGCGCCCAAGGACATCCCGGCCTTCAAGCGGGACCAGGACGGCCACGCGGAGCCGGTCGCGCCGGACGACGCCGCGCTCGCGGT
>NZ_JBFAOY010000050.1:0-36853 GCF_040675505.1 Streptomyces sp. NPDC049597 | reverse complement strand
TGCAGGGCGTGGGCCTCCCACAGCCACCAGCCGCCGGTCGCCAGCGCCACGGCGGTGTAGAACCAGCCGGTGTAGCCGAGCGGGGTCAGCAGCAGTACGACCAGATGGTCAAGTACGCCACCGCGCTGCGGCTCGGCACGGCGGAGGCCGAGCAGGTGCTGTGGCGCTTCACCCGCGGCGGCCCCGAGCACCCCCACCTACGCCGCCTCGGAGAACTCATCGTCACCCGTGAGGGTGAGCGACGATGCGAGCTTCCGCCGCACCAGCGTGTGCCGGTCGGCCTGACATGCCTGCGTAAGCACGACACGCTCGGCCGGATGGCCGTCGGCTCCGGTATGTCGGTGGGCACCGTTCACGCGTGCGTCACCTGGGTGATCACCCTGCTTGCTGACCATGCACCGAGCCTGCTCACGGTGCTGCGCGAGACCGATCCCGACTGGGTCCTGCTCGACGGAACTCTCGCGGATTGCGACCGCCTGGGCGACGGCCGGGCCGACTACTCGGCCAAGCACCGCCGATATGGCGTGAACATGCAGGTGGTGACCGATCCGGAGGGCCGGCTGCTGTGGATCTCACTCGCACTGCCCGGCCGCGCACGACCTGACCGGCGCCCGCACTCACCGGATCATCCAGACCTGCGAACGCCAAGGCGTCCCGTCCTCGCCGGCCGCGCCTACATGGGAGCCGGCCCGTGGGTGACGACGCCCCTCAGACGCCCGCCGGGTCGTGACCTCACGCCAACCCAGCAAACGGTCGACCGAGCGCTGTCCGCGGCGTCGCGGGCGCCGGTCGAGCGCGCACGGCTCAAGTCGTGGCGGATCTCTGCGCGAGGATGGCGGCGGTGCGGGCGTAGACCTGTGCACCGAAGGCGGGGTCGCGGGAGGCATCTGAGGACGCGTCCAACTCCGCGGCGCTGTAGTAGCCGCCGGTCGCGTCGTCCAATGCGGGATCGCTGGCCAGTCGAATGCTGGTACGTGCGCCTTTCTCCGGGCTGGCCATGAACGCCTTCCTCACCATCCCGACCACCTTGAAGACGCCGCCGACGTTGCGTCCGAACGCGGTTTTGACACTGCCGGGATTCGCCGCGTTGACGGTCACCCCCAAGCTGTGACGGCCAGGTGGTTCACGGCCATTTCCGACGAAGCCCGGCTCGCGTGCTCCACTTCAGCTCCTCGTCGAGCGCGAGCTGGCGCAGGACCTGCGCTGCCACTTCTCGGCATGGCCCACGTCAGGCGGGATGCCGCACTGCTCGCGGCGGGCCACCTTGCGGGATCGGCCTGCGGCGAGGTGGGATCCCATCTCCCGGGGAGAAACAAACGCCGGTCGATCGCCGACGAGGCGGAGCCCCGAGCCAGTGCAACGACACGCCCGCCTGGCAGTTGGTCACCTTGCCGACCGTTCCGGGTACTGCCGTGACACACAGGCTCACGCGTCGCCGTCCTTGAGAAGCCCGTGTCATCGATGATCAGGGCGGTTGGTTTGACCGTCGGTGCATCCTCCATGCGAGCAGGGCCCGCAGATGCACCCCAGCTGCGGCACCCGATACGCCGACGCGCCTGGACGAATCGTTCCAGCTACTGCCCCGCTGTCAGCGGCTGCCAAGACCCTCGCGCATCTCGTCGTAACGCTCCCGCGCCGCCAGAACCTCGGGCATCCGGCCCTCCAGGAAGTGGATGAGGCCCAGAAGCCGCTCGGCGACCTCGTGCCCCAGTGGCGTGAGCTCGTAGTCAACCCGCGGCGGGTTCGTCGGCTGCGCCTCCCGTTGGACGAGACCGTCGCGCTCCAGGGAGCGCAGGGTCTGGGACAGCATCTTCTCGCTCACGCCGTCGACCCGTCGGCGGAGCTCGTTGAAGCGGAACGTGGTGTCATGCAGGGCTCCGATCGTGAGGCTGCCCCAACGTCCGGTGACGTGCTCCAGTGTGCCGCGCGACGGGCAGTTGCGGGAAAACACGTCAAAGGCGAGGCCACCGTTCGGACAGGCTCCACTGCTCTCTTGCGAGGTGCTGGTCTCGCTGGTCTCCATGCAGCCACCATACTCGCTCCCATCGCTAACCAATGGGTTGCGCTTCATAACAGTTAGTGCTTCTCTGGGGGCCCAACGATGAGCACACCGATTCAGGAGTCCCTACCGTGACCACCCCTGTTGTCTCGATCGCCTACCACTCCGGCTACGGCCACACCGCCGTCATCGCCGAGGCCGTCCGCGACGGAGCGGCTGCCGCCGGTGCCACCGTCCACCTGATCAAGGTCGACGAGATCGACGAGGCCCAGTGGGAGCTGCTCGACGGCTCCGACGCCATCGTCTTCGGGTCACCCACCTACATGGGGACCGCCTCGGGCGCGTTCCACAAGTTCGCCGAGGATTCCTCCAAGCGCTGGTTCACCGACGCCTGGAAGGACAAGCTGGCGGCCGGCTTCTCCAACTCCGGCTCAAAGAGCGGCGACAAGCTGCACACTCTGCAGTACTTCGCGACGCTTGCCGCCCAGCACGGCATGCACTGGGTGAACCTCGGGTTGAAGCCCGGATGGAACTCCACGGCGGGCTCCGAGGACGACCTCAATCGCCTCGGCTTCTTCTTCGGCGCTGCTGCCCAGACGAACTCCGACGAGGGTCCGGAGGGCGTGCACAAGGCCGACATCGCGACCGCACAGCACCTCGGCGGCCGGGTGGCGGAGACCGCTCGTACGTTCATCGCAGGCCGGGCGGCCGTCGCCGCCTGAGCCGCACACGGCCGCACAGAGCGTAAGGGCCTGTCAGCGAGTGACGGGCCCTTACGCTTGGAGTATCGGCGCCCCTGGTTGACTTTGATTTACCTTGGCGCTGCGCTCCTGCTGGCCCAAGCAGGTTTTCTGATCGCCTGGGCCGTTGGTCGGCGTCGTCGTGATCCAGGGGTCTATGCCGGCAGCAGGGAGCACCGTGCAGCGCTGGCATCGGTTGTCGACGGCACGGCGTTCAATCTCAAGTACTGGCGAACGATGGGCACCGCAGAACAAGCCGAGTTCGACGAACAGCAGTTGGCTTCTTCTGACAGCACCCGCCCGGATCGACAGTCGTCACCTTCACCCTGAGCCCAAGTCGGCGACGGTGAGCTCGCACTGCACCCACCGGCAGGTCGAAGAGGCTCTGCGGCAACTGGTGGCGTGGGCGCACTGTCCGACACGCCTTGTCCCGCAGTGATCGCACACCTCCGGGCAGGTCGGGGAGCTGGAAAGAGTAGTGGCCGAGCATGTTGATGTGGTGGCGGACGAAGCGAGAGGCGGGCCACGTCATCGTCGCGCACGTCGAACCCGTCCGTACGGAGCTGGGTGACGGCGGCGTCCATGCAGCGGGTGTTGAACAGCACGAGGGCGTTGAGGACGAGGCGGAGGGCGCCGATCCAATCCTTCATGCCGTCCTGATAGTTCTGGTAGAGCTGCCCGGCCCGGCCGTGGAAGATCTTCCGGGCGAGTGTGTGGCGGCGTTCCTGGAGGTTGGCCCGCACTTTGATCTGCCTGGGCGGATGGATGCCACCGGCGCCGCGATCACCTTCGAGACCGTTGCTCGCGAAGCGGGCGTCTCCGGGTCCTGGCTCCACAACCAGCCGGACCTGAGAGCCGAGATCGAGCGATGTCGCGCCCGCCGCCGGTCGATCCCCGCAGCCCGGCCGGTTCCCGATCGGCAACGAGCCTTTGACGCCTCCCTCTACGGCGCTTGGAGGCTGCCACCGAGCGCAACCGACAACTCGAGTCGAAAACCGGGGGTTGCGCGAGGCCCTCGCCCTCCCGCGCTCGGGGAACGACGCACGCCCGACCTATCGGGCCGCCGCGGCGACACGCAGAGAAAGAATTCGGCGGTCATCGGACCCTGCTGGCGAGACCGTCGAGGACACCGTCCACCACACAACACACCAGATCAGAACCTGCGATATCGGCGGGCTCCAGACAAGGCCGCAAGCGGCATCTGTGGTCGACACCCGCGGCCTGCCGCTTGCTGGTGATGGTCACCCTGTCGACCTGCACGACAGTGCCGCGGCGAAGGAAGTCCTGTTCCGCCTCCGCCTGATGCACCCCGAGATCACGATTGTCCGGGCCGACTCGGCTTGCGCGGGCAAGCTCCTGACCCGGGCAAAACGTCACCTCAACCTGACGATCAAGACAGTCGGTCTTCCCAAGGACACCTCTGGCTTCGTTGTCCTGCCCCGCCGTTGGGTCGTCGAACACACCCTCGCCTGGATGATGCACGCCCGCCGGCACGCGAGGGATTACGAAAAGCTCGTCCAGCAGCCGGCTCTCTGAGGTGCCGACCGACCCCCATCGTGGGCTGCCATTACCGCCCCGCGCTGACGGTGCGCGTCAGCCACTTTTCGAACCACACATCGGAAAACGGGCAGTCGTTGTACGCGGGGATCTCCACCAAGCCGTGCCGGGTATAGAGCGCCCGCTGCGCCATCGGCCGAATTCGGCCGGCACAGGCGGACGGTGAGCGCGTCCTCGACGGTCGAGGATCTTCCGCTGTATCCCACGGGGCACTCGACGGGCTGGGCGGCCCGAGATCATTCTCGCGGTGATTGCTGTACCCGTTCCCCACGGCCGGTGTCCCCACCCAGCCGGTGCGGCGGAGGTGAGTAGCGATCACTCATGCGCACCGGCTCCTGGACGGTCAAGCTGGCCCCCGCTGCCTGTTCCCTGCCTCGCCGCTGCGGCGGAGCGTCAGGGAGGGAGCGTCACCGCCCGGCACGGGTTGACAGAGGAAAGGCAGAAGGATCACGTGAAGAATTGGTCGATCCCCGGGTTCGTGGAGACTCGGGAACTGGGGGCCGGCAGCAGCGGACGTGTAGTGCTGGCCGTCGAGCAGTCCACGGGTGACCCGGTGGCCATCAAGTACCTCGATGCCCGGTTGGCAGGGGACTCCCGCTTTCTCCAGGCGTTCCGCACCGAGGCAGGGCTTCTGAGGGACCTGAGCTCTCCGCATGTGGCCCGCTTGCATCGGTATGTGGAGAGCGAGGAGGGCGCCGCGCTTGTGATGGAACTGATCGACGGCCCCTCCCTGAGGACGCTGCTCCGGCAGGAGGGAGCCACCACCCCGGAGGCAGCTCTGATGGTGCTCAAGGGCTCTCTGCTCGGCCTCTCTGCCACACACGGGGCCGGCATCGTGCACCGCGACTACAAGCCGGAGAATGTACTGGTCACGCGCGAAGGCGTCTCAAAGCTCGTTGACTTCGGGATCGCGGCCCGCGACGGGAGCACCCCCAGCGGGGCAGGAACCCCCATGTACATGGCACCTGAGCAGTGGCAGGGAGAGGCAGCCTCCCCGGCTACGGACGTGTATGCCGCCACCGCCACGTTCTTCGAGTGCCTGACCGGGGAGCGGCCGTTCCACGGCGAGCACCTGGTGGAGATAGCCATGCAGCACCTGTCGGCGAAGGTACCCGTCCGGTCCGTGCCGGAGCCGGTTCGGCCTCTGATTGAGCGCGGTATGGCCAAGCGCCCACTGGACCGGCCGGCCTCGGCGGCCGACTTCCTCGCTGAACTGGAGGCGGTGGCCCTCGCAGGCTATGGGGACGACTGGGAGGAGCGAGGGCTCCACGAACTGGCGCTCCGCGTTGCGGGACTGACGGTGGGCTTGGCGGAGCCTTTCGACGGTGGGGGCGAGGAAGCGACGACGTCACTCGCCACCACCGACCTTGACGGACCGGATGGCACCCTGGGCGTACGGCGGCCCGGCCGGCTTCCGTCCAGGGGCGGCGCCGTGCCTGCTGACCGGTCCGCGGGACGTCGCCTGCGCGTCCCTGCACTCGTCGGCGTCGGCTTGCTGACGGGTGTGGCCGTGCTGGCCGCCGTCGCGGTGAGCGGGGGTCCCTCCTCGCATGAGGCGTCCTCGTCGTCACCCCGCTCCACGACCCGGCTGGTGCCCGGCGAGAGTACTTCAACGCTCGCCCGAGGGCCGTCGGAGGTTTCGGCGTCCGCCTCCTCCTCGGTGTCCCCTTCCGTCTCCACTTCACCCGCCTCGCCCTCGGGCGGAGCCGATGCGACACCCACCGGAGGAGGCACCGCAGGTGGTGCGGCCGAGCCTGGGAAATCCGGAGCGTCCTCCCCGGATCCCGTCGGTCCGGGAGAGCAGGTAGCGCCCACCCCCACCGGTGGTGGGCCGCAGTCGCCTGCGGCGGACTCCGTGGCCGTCAGCGGTGCGGAGATCACCCGGTTCGGCGCGTCGTCGTCGGGGCGGGCAGCCGATGCCGGGGTTGCGGTCACCACGACCGGTCCCGAACCGGTCACCATCACCCTTACCTGGTACAACAGTGATGAAAGCGGCACTCCGGGAGAGCAGGACGGCAGCACGGAGACCTATGTGCTCAAGGGACGCACCTCATACGACCTCCGCTACACGCACACCTTCCGCAGTGACAGATGCCCGCGGTACTGGGGCCTGCGGATATCCACGACGCCGAGAGCCGAGTCGGGTGAGCGGTACCGGGACACGGGCGCCCTGGCATGCACCATCGAATTCCCCGAACTGGGCTGAGCGCTGTGTCTGGAGCTACCATGCCGGATTCCCACGACTGGCTGACACAGCGTCTCGCCCGGCTGGGGCGGCCGCCCGCGACCCACGGCCAGGCCGAAGACGACCCCGAGTACCTGACGACGGGCTGGAGTGTCAGCTCTGGCGACTCCTCCGCCTCCCGGAGCGACGTCCTTCCCACAGCCCCGACGTTGTGGAAGACGGGGCTGTACCCCTTGAGCCCTCCCGGGGCTCGCGAGCAGGCGCCGACGGTGCGACTGACCGACGAGGAGCAGGCCAGCGGAACCGTCGTCACCACCGTGTGGCGGGGTGGCCCGCCGGCCATCCCGCCACGTCGGCGCCGAAGGCGGGCGCGGATACGGAAGCGGCTGCTGCCGGTCCTGCTCGCCGCCGCCGTGTGCGCGGTCCTGCTCTCGCTGCGGGTTCCACCGGAGCGGGCTGCCACCAAGGTCACCGAGGTCACCGTACGCGCCGAGCCAGCCGAGGTGGGCTGCAACGGCACCGCCGAGGTGGTCGCCAAAGCGAGGACCAACGGCGCCCCCGGCATGATCCGCTACCGCTGGCTCCGCAGCGACGGCACCGTCTCCGGGGAACTGACCCAGTCCGTCTCGGCCCACCAGAAGGAGGCGCGGCTCGTCCTGCGCTGGACCTTCAACGGCCGGGGGACGCAGCGGGCCAGCGCCGTCGTCGACATCCTCTCCCCGACGCCGCACACGGCCTCGGCTGCCTTCACCTACCGCTGTCGCTGAAGCCGCGTGCCGCGGGGCCGGAAGTCGTCCCGCTGGTACGGCCGGTCCGGCAGATCTCCGATTCCTAATCGGGATATCAAGTGGCCTGTGTGACGGGCGGTATGGGGTCGTAGCACCGTCCGTCACGCAGAAGTGCCCAAAGGGCATTGACTCGTGGGCGTGCGAGGGCCATGACGGCCTGACTGTGTCGTTTGCCTTCGGCGCGCGTACGGTCGTAGAAGCGGCGAGACTCGTCGCAGCAACGGATGCTGATCAGTGCGGACGTGTAGAAACCTCTCTGGTGCGAGCCGCTGACCAGAACAAGCTCTGGGTCCGCTCCATCACTACTGCCAGGCGTTGGCCCTCGTCTGCCGCGAGAGCCTCGGCTTGAGCGAAGGCGTCCTCCGCTTCGGCGAAGTCCCCCAGCTCAAAATGGGACTTCCCGAGCAAGACACGGCTCTCGGTGGTGTGATGGTCGTCCGACAGCGCCTGCAGCAGTGTGACAACGTGCGGGTAGTCGCGGGCGTAGCGCGCCAGGGTGGCAGCCTGTACCAGCATGTCCGGGTCGGCGGTGCCGGTGGCGGCCAGTTGCCAGGTGGCGATATGCAGCGCGTCGTCCCGTCGCCTGCCGCCATGGGACTGGAACTGCTCGACCTGCTGCAGCAACAGGTCGCGGCGGCGAACGGTCGGGATGTCTGCCCGCAGCGCCTCCCCGTACAGGGGGTGCGCGAGTTGCACGGTGGTGCGGCGCCGGTCGGCCATGACCCGGACCAGTCCCCGTTTCTTCAAGGCCGGCCAGGACGTCCGCCGAGGCGAGCCGCTGGGCGTCGATCAGCGACACGGGCTCGCACAGCGCCAGCAGGTCCAGTACCTGACGGGCTCGAATGTCCGCCGCGGCCAACCGGGCCCCGATCAGTGTGGCCAGCCGAGGCGTCCTGACCAGCCATCCCTTGCGCAGTTCCCAGATCTCCCCATCACTGACCAGCGTCCCCGCGGCCAGGGCGCCCAGCACCAACTCCCCCAGGTACAGCACGATGCCGCCGGATGCAGTCTGCAGCTCGTGGAGGGTGCGCCGCCCCACCACCCCCCCCAAGAGCGGCCCGCATCACCGCCTCCAGCTGCTTTGGGCCGAGAGGCGAAAGGTCGATCCGGTGCACCGCGTGCCCGTGACACAGTGTCTCGACGGCCTCGCTGACTGGTCCCCCGGTGCGCGCCGTGCTGATCAGCTTCACCACGCCCACGTCCAGCAACTGCCGCAGCAGCACCGCCGAGGCGGCGTCCAAGAGATGCAAGTCATCCACGAGAACCGCCCACCGGCGAGCCCGCGACGGCCCGGCCAGCGCGCGAGCCACCTCGGCGAAACCCCTGGCGGGATCGGAAAGATCCACACCGGCCGGGATGAGGTGCGCGATCGCCCCCAGCGGCACTGTGGCGGCTACTGCGGACGCCGTGGCCCGCCCACACTCGAAACCAGCCTTGACCGCCCGGGCCAGGTACTCCTCGGCCAGCCGGGACTTGCCCACACCGGCCGGCCCGGAGATCACCAGCCCCTGGCAGCGCCGTTTCGCCCAGACCGCCGTGAATTTCTCCAGCTCATTTTCCCTGCCTACCAGCGGCCACCTCAGTAGCATGTGCTGCACGTCCATGGCAGGCTCCTGACGTCGTCGCCTCGGGCGAATATTGGTTTGCTGTCTCGCCGGCGTGCTTTCCGATCGGGCAGTTCCTCGCCCTTGTGGCGTCGATGCGCCATCACCAGGCCGACGCTGGGGCAGCCGCCGCCGGATTTGGTTGCGGTGGCGCCGACCGCGGCCTCGGCGACGGAGTGCTCCCGGGCCTTGCCGTCGCTGCGAGGGCCGGACCTCCGGGGTCCTCTCCCGGATGTAGTTGGGGTCGGGCTGCGGGCGGAGGACATGGCGCTCACACGGTTGGGGTCGTAGTCAGGAAGCGGCGTCGATGAGGGCCTGGAGAAGGCGCTGGGGATCCTCGGCGAGCCTGTTGCAGACGTAGAGCCACCATTCGGTGCCGAAGACGACGTACTCGCGGGTGGGATGGCCTTGCATGGCCATGGCGTCGAGCCGGTCGGGGCCAAGGCCGAGAAGTGTTTCGAATTCCCAAGGAGCGGTTTCGTAACCCTTGCCGCCGAGGTGGCGGTCAATGCGGTGGATCAGGTCCCAGTCGTGAGTGGCGAAGGAGCACAGGTGCCCCGAGGCGGCCAGCTGTTCCGCGTAGGTGAGGTAGGCAGTGGTCACGGCGGACCCTTCGCGAGGGAGGGCGATGGTTTCGGGTTCGAGGAAGGCGCCTTTGACCAGGCGGATGCGGCCGGGGAGAGCGAGGAGTTTGCGCAAGTCATCGGCGGTGCGGTGAAGTCGCGCCTGGACGGTGATGCCGACGTGGTCGAACCGTTCGCACAGGGTACGGTGCAGGGCCAGCACGGCGTCGGTGCGGTCGGAGCCCTCGGCCGAGATGATCATCTCTAGACCGGTCTCCGCTGTGACCTGCGCGATGCGGGAGGCGTTGGCCAGGGCGATGTCTGCGTCGACGGCGAGGCCGACGTGGGACAGGTCGAGAGAAATCGAGCAGCCGGGCGGCAGCAGTCGGGCGGCGTCGAGAAAGACGTTGGTCTCCGCCGCGGCCCGCCGCGGGTCGCGGCAGCTTTCCCCCAGGTACTCAACGCTCACGCGGTGGCCGTCGGCAAGGATGCGCTTCGCGCGGGACAGCGCATCGGTCAGGCTTTCGCCGGCCACGAACCGCCGGGCGACCTTGTGGGCCAGGGGACCCAGGACCGGGTCTTGCGGGACGCGCCACTTCAGGTCCTCATCGAGCGCGAGGGTACGCAAGACCTGTCCGGCCTGCGACGAAAGTGCGGCGGTGCCGGTGGCGGGAAGGTTCGTGGTCATCGGGTGTCCTAGCTGTCGGTGTCGTGCGCGGAACGGTTCGAGCCTTCCAGGGCAAGGCGTCGGACGGGAGTGGCGGAGATGACAGGTAGGCTGGAATTCCTGCCATCGCGTCGAGTGCGAAAGGAGGCCGGCTCTGATGCTGCGCAATGTGGCCGTCCTGGCTCTCGAAGGTAGCCATGCCTTCGAGCTGGGCGTGTTCTGCGAGGTCTTCGGTATCGACCGCAGCGACGAGGCGCTGCCCGTCTACGACTTCGCCCTCGTCTCCGCCAAGGGCGGCAGCGTGCCCACACGGCACGGCTTTGACGTGCACGCCCCTCACGGCCCGGAGCGGCTTTCCTGCGCGGATCTCATCTGCGTCCCGGCCTTTGACATAGGGGTGCGGCAGCCGGACGGCTTGATCGATGGGCTGTGTGCTGCCGTCGAGCGCGGCGCGCGTGTCCTGAGCATCTGCACCGGCGCCTTCCTCCTGGGGCAGGCGAGCCTGCTGGACGGGCGGCGCTGCACCACCCACTGGCGCTACACCGAGGAACTCGCCCGCCGCCACCCGAGGGCCCTGGTCGAGTCGGACGTGCTCTACGTCGACGAGGATCCGGTCATCACCGGTGCCGGGACCGCCGCGGGCGTCGACACCTGCCTCCACCTGGTCCGCAAGGAACACGGCAGCACCGTCGCCAACGCCATCGCGCGCCGCATGGTCGCCCCTCCGCACCGGGAAGGCGGCCAGCGCCAGTACCGCGAACGCCCCCATCCCAGAGAAGGAACCGGCTCCCTCACCCCCCTCCTGGACTGGATCGAAGCCCACCTCGACCAGAACCTGACCGTCGAAGACATGGCCCGCCACGCCCACCTCTCCCCACGCACCTTCGCCCGCCACTTCCAGCAGGAAACCGGAACCACCCCGGCGCAATGGCTCACCACACAGCGCGTCCTACTCGCCCAGCATCACCTGGAAACCACCGACGCCCCCATCACCGCCATCGCCCGACGGGCGGGCTTCGGCACCGTCGACAATCTGCGCCACCACTTCGCCCGACGCCTGGGAGTCACACCCCAGAGCTACCGACGCACTTTCCGCCCCCCACACCAGGAGTCATGACACTGCTTCGGCAGAGCCGGTCCCGGCTTGGGCCGTGCCCGCCGGGAACGTCATGCGGAACGTGAAGGCGTATGGCGTCGGCCCGTGCTCACGCAGATGGACAAGACGCTGCTCCGCTTCCTTCAAGCTGGGACCGTGACCAGCCGGGATCCACCACATCGCCGACATCGCCTCATTCACCTGCTCGAAGAACTCATAGCGGCGCGCCATCACGTCACGATGCAGCCCCCGATACATGAACGCCCTCAGCACCTGAAGATCCCGCCACACCGACAGATTCACCACCAGACGCTCATCACTGAAGACACGCAGACCCGATCGGTCCTCCCCATCGCTGTTCGTATGCCGCCACACGAATCCCTCGGCCTCCTCGGCGTCGGCGTAGACAGAGTCTTCAGCGTCCACGAACGGCCTCAACTGAACAGAAGTCAATGGGTATTTCAGACGAGAAACGTTCACCTGGGCAAGAACATATGCAGTCACAGGGGCACCCCGCTTGGTAGGTGGTATGAGCACCAAGAGCCTGCCAAGACCACCGAGCCCGCCCAAGGAGCACAAACGACAACCGCACAGAAAATCCCGCCACACCACGACCAACAGACAACCCACCCAGGCCCCGCGCCCACACCGCCGATTGTCGCGGAACGTCGGCTCATCACCGCACGCACGGACCGGACCGCCGACCAGCGGCGTGAGGCCCCCGAGGGCCTGTCGACGTTCACGCTGACGATTGCATTTGATGGTGCTGGACAGCTTCATCGTCCTGGTCGAACAGGGACAACTGGGCACCCGGCTCGGTCGTTCGCGTCGCACGATGATGCGGGTCCCGGCCGGGTGGACGGCAAGGTCGACTTCGTCCCGCTGCGGGAGCAGGCCCCGGCCGCCGCTGGCTGCTGCCAGGCTGCCTGAACCGACTGCGGGCGGCCGGGCCGGGTGGGATGATCCGGGCAGGTCAGGGGCGTGCGGCGGGGGAGGCCCAGGCGTCCAGCGGCAGCGGGCCACGGTCGACGACTGTGCGGATGCAGAACGTGCTGCGGACGTCGAGGACCGGCTCAATGGCGAGGATGTCGTCGGTGAGCACCCGCTCGAGGGTCCGCAGGTCGGGCACGGCCAGCTCGACGAAGAAGTCGGCGTCGCCGGAGACCACGTGGCAGGCAACCACGTGCGGGATCGTCTTCAGTGCCGCCTCGACCACCTGCGAGGTGGTGCGGGAGTGCTCGACCTTGAGGGACAAGAACACCGTCAGCCCGAGCCCGAGGCGCTCGCGGTCCAGATCGGCGCGGTAGCCGGCGAGGACGCCGTCCTCTTCCAGTGCCTTGGTACGCCGCAGACAGGACGTGGGCGACAGCCGTACCGCCTCGGCGAGGTCGACGTTCGGGGTCCGGCCGTGGCGCTGGAGGTGGTCCAGGATCGCCCGGTCGATGCGGTCATACAGAGGACGTGGCATGAAAGGCAGCGTAACGGCTGATCCGCCACACAATCCTCTGCCAAGTAGCGTTGCGGGCGCCGATCACGCCATCGCGTGCCGCACTCGGCGGCGCATCATGGTCACGCGCTCCGGCCGACAGGCCGGATGCCGTCTCCATACCACTTCCCTCCCCCCCTGGATGCCCCATGCACCCCTTTCCCCTCGAACCGGACCGCGCCGCGATGACCGAGATGGGCGGACTCGTCCTGGACCGTGTCATCGACCGCACCGAGCAACTGCCCACCCGCCCCGCGACCAGCGCCCTCACCCAGGCGGCGACCGCCGCACTCGTGGAGTCCTTCCTCGCCCCGCCGCCCGCGCAGCCCGGCGACCTCAAGAGCCTGCTCGGCCGTCTCGACGAGGCCGCCGACTGCGCCGTGGAGACCGCCGGGCCCGGGCATCTGGCCCACATCCCCGGCGGCGGCCTGTTCACCGCCGCGCTCGCCGAGTTCTACAACCGCGCCGTCAACCGCTACGGCGGACTGGCCGCCATAGCATCGGCTTTCGCCGCCCTGGAGGAGAGCGTGGTGCGCTGGATCGCGCTCGATGTGTGCGGGCTGCCCTCGGGCAGCGGCGGCCTGTTGACCAGTGGCGGGTCGATGGCAACCTTCTCCGCCGTCGTCGCCGCCCGCTACGACTGCCTCGGCGAGGACCTCGCCACCGGCACCGTCTACACCACCGCCTTCGCCCACTACTCCGTGGCCAAGGCCGCCCGGCTCGCCGGCATCAAGAAGGACCACATACGCCTCGTCCCGCACACGGCCGACCTGCGGATGGATCCCGACGCGGCCGCGGCCTTGATCCGCGCGGACCGGCAGGCGGGCCTGCGCCCGTTCCTGCTGGTGGGAACCGCCGGCACCACCGACACCGGCACCATCGACCCCCTTCCGGAACTCGCCGGCCTTGCCCGGCGCGAGGACCTGTGGTTCCACATCGATGCCGCCTACGGCGGTTTCTTCCGCCTGACCACACGCGGAAAGGAACGCCTGGCGGGCGTCGAGCAGGCCGACTCGATCACCCTGGACCCGCACAAGACCCTGTTCATGCCCTTCGGAACCGGCGCCCTGGTCGTCCGCGACGTCGCCGCCCTGCATGCCGCGCACGACGGCTCCGGCAGCTACCTGCAGGACATCGGCCCAGCAGGCGGCGTACCCGACTCCGGCCATCTGGGGCCCGAGCTCACCCACGAGATCCGCGGCCTGCGGATCTGGCTTCCCCTGCACCTGCACGGCGTGGACGCCTTCCGCGACGCCCTGGAAGAGAAACTCGATCTGACCGAACAGGTCCACGCGGCCTTGTCCCGCGTTCCCGGGCTCGAAGTTCCTCAGACGCCGGATCTGAGCACCGTGATCTTCCGTATCCGTCCCAAGGACGACAGCCCGTCCGCCGCCGACCGGGCCGACGAGGCCACGCGGCGCCTTCTGGAACGTGTCAACGCCCACCGGCGCATCGTGCTCTCCAGCACCGTCATCGACGGCCGCTACACCCTGCGGATCTGCCTCGTCTCCCACCGCACTCACCGCGACCGCATCATCGAGGCACGCGACCTCATCACTGCCGAGGCCACCCGCACCGTCTCCCACGCCGTCGGCGGGTAGGCCCCGGACGGGATGCCGCCGGGGGACGAGGGCCCGGGATCATCGACCTGTCGGCTGTGCACCCCGCCGTCGAAGTGACGCTCCAGCCGCCGACCGGCGGCCAGAAAGCACCCGAGAGTAGTGGCTGCCGGCCCGTAGCAGAGCGTCGAATCGGCCGGACCGTTCATCGACGTTGATTCTCGACGCGAGTTGCCGAAAGCGCCCACCTGCGGGTTTGGGATCACGGCCCCGGGTGTCGGCAGACGGTGGTGAGCTCAAGTGGTCAGCGCATCACCGCTGTTCAGGAGGCCACCGTAGACTTCTGCAGGGGTGGGACCCGCGTGCCCGATCAGCGTAGCGACTGCTCTCGCAACAACGGGTCTTGCAAACAAGGCTGTTGAGTCGACAAGGACGTTGGTGCCAGTCCCGGGCGCCTCGCTCGCAGGGGACGTAACTGATGCAGCGCCGCAGAGGCCGTCTCGCCAACGCCGTCGCCGCTCTCGCGATGACCACATCCGCGGTCATGGGCACCACAGCCGCCTCCGGGGAGCCGCCCGCACGGTCTGATGCACGTCCCTCGGCACCCGGCTGTCGGGTGCCTGGATCGACGAGGACGGTCGCCTCGCGGCCGCGGCCGCGGCCGCGGCCGCGGTGGCGGAGGCCGGGGCGGGGGCCGGCACGGTCAAGGGTTCCGTGGGCGCCGTGGTCGCAAGCACCGTGTGCAAGCAGGGCCGGACCACCGGCTGGACCTGCGGACAGTCAACGCACTCAACGTCACGGTCAGCAACCCCGCCGGTATCGTCCACGAGCTGACGAAGACCAGCGCCGGCCGCCGCGCTCGTACTGCCGCCGAGGGTAGGGGCGAGCGACTCCCCGCGATGCGCGCTCGCGCCCCCGGCGGCTCCCTCACCCGCACCTGACACCGATTCCGCGCGCCGGTGAGCAGGCTGCTTCTTCTACGACGACGGGGATATCCATGACAACGGGGGACAAGCCCGAGGACTCCCGGCTGTCGCCGGAAACCGATGAGGCACCGAGCACGCCGTCCGCGTTGACGACGCCGGAACCGTCAACGGAGCCGACGGACCACAGTGCGGAGTCACACGGCGCAAGGTGCTGGGAGCAGGAGGAGTCGCAGGAGTCCTCCTGCTCGCCGCCTACGCCGGTGTCAGAGACCCGGGGAAGGAGAACGGCCTCGCGGAACCGTCCGCTGCCAAGGTGCCCGTGCGGTTCGTCACGCTGGTCCGCCAGACCGACATGATGGACCTGACGTTCGCGCTAATGGAACCTCCGGATCGACACTGCGGTCGCGCCGGCCCGGCTCGTACGCGTCGACCCGTCCTTCCGCTCCTACGTCGTCGTCCATTTCGGTCCGCAGGCCGTCGCCAAGAGGGCGTTCCTGGAAGCTGAGCACCCCCGCGCCGCCCCCAGTCCACCGAAACGGCCCTGGAAGTCCCCTGGCGTCTCCAGATGTCCCCGGCCGAGAGCGGCGGCTGGGCGCGCAGCACCGGGCCCGTGACCCACGGGCCCCGACCTGCCCGCGGCCGCACTGGCTGGGTCGCTGCGCCTGACGCTGCGTGAGGTCGAGAGCCATCCAACGGGTCTCTCCGCCGCGACGAGAAGGAGCCGTACAGCCTGTCTGGCCACGCTGCCGCTGTGAACTGCCGCAGACTGAAAGCCACCGATCCCTACGGACGACGCTGGGTGATCCAGTGCAAACACAGGCGCAACGGCCTCGCCGGCTCCGCGATGGGCACGCCCGACCTTCAGGCACTCAACGGCACGGCCCGCCAAGTCCACAGGGCGGACGTCGCGGTGATCGTGACGAACGGCAGGTCACCACGCCCATCCGTGGCCTTCGCCGAGCGGCGGCGAGGGCGGGGGATGAGCACCTGGGCCTCGCCCCCCCGACGCGGGTGGGCGAGGAAGGTGGCCCGAGCCCCAGGTGGCCCGGGTGGGCTGCCTCACGCGCGTTGGGGTGCGGACGACCCGCTCGCTTACCTCGACGACGGTGGGGGAGTTGGGGCGGGCGTACGACGCGACATCCTCCAAGGTGGGTGAGAGGTCTTCCAGGCACAGGGCGCACAGCTCACCGACGCGGTTCCGGTGTCGAGCACCACCGAGGACGTGTCGAGCATCCGCACCCAGCGGGTGGCCGCGGTTGAGCAGGCCGCCGTCGACGGTCCACCGGGTCCGGCGGCCGATGTGGTCGGAGAGGATCTGCAGGCTCTCGCGCAGTCGCTCGCGGCGAGCGACGTCCACCGGAGTCTTGCCGGGCAGCTGCTCGATCTGCCGCAGGTGGTAGACCTCCAGCCCGAGCTCGCGCTGCAGCAGCACCATGACGCCTGAGCGGACCACGGCCGTTGCCTCGCTGGTGGGGCGCTTCTCGCCCCGGTCGCGCAACTCGCCGACCAGGGCGAGCTGCTCGTACGCGGTGAGCGAGTCGCGGCCGAGGACGTCGACGAGGCTCAGCCATGGTCAGCGGGTGGCCGGGGTGCTTGAGGGCGCGGACCAGCTACCCGCGCCCTGGCAGCCTCATGAGGCTGGTGATCCGGCTTGCCCCTACCCAGCTCTGGCAGCCGGGCCTCGGCCTCCTCCAAGTTCTCCTCGGCCTTGAAGCAGATGTGAAGCTGCTGGGGAACGGTCTGGTCAGGGGCCAGCGCGGAGCCCGGTAGCCGTCGACCCGTTGAAAACCGAGGACGAGTCCGTCCTCACGTTGAACCCCACCCGAAGTCGGCGGCCGACTTCGGGTGGGGTTCGAGGCCGGTGGCCTGCTGACAGAACGCCACCTAGGCCATCCGATCGGGGCAGTCGAGTGTCATCGCGCCCAACTTCATCTGCAGGGGCATGACATCTCCGGGCCGATCGGTGAACTTCCGCGACAACACCCCAGAGACGGCTGCCTACGGTTGAGCGGGACACCGACCGCCGACCTGTCCCACTCAACCGAATGCACCGCAGGTCAGAACCTCGCCCTGCCTACAGTATTTGGGTAGGACATGTGGGATTGCTATTGCGCCGCAATAGTCGCCATCGTGGATGCTGTTCGGCGGCATCTCGCACCTACGTATTACGGCGTAATGAACTTTGCGGAACAGTGACGGTCAGGGAGACCTGCCTGCGGGCGGGTTATGCGGTCTCAACGCCGCCTGACGGTTGCACTGCCGGGCGCAGGAAGGTCCGGTCGAAGCGGCGGATGCAGCGGGTCTCCGTGCTCAGCTGCCAGAGCTGCTGAGCCTCAGGATCCTGCCGGATGGCAGCACGGTAGTCCTCGTAGGCAGCCAGGCTGGGGAAGGAGAACAGGGCGTAGGCGATGTCGTTGGCTCCTTCGTGCGGCAGGAAGCAGCCGTGGTGCGTGCCGCCGAAGCGAGTGACGATCGGGATCCACCCCGTCACGTCGTCTCGAACGCGGCAGTCTGGCTGGGGTCGATCTCGTAGCGCAGGTGACAAGTGATCATGTGAATATTCTGCCTTGCCTGGTGGGTGCACGTTCTTCATAGTTGGAGGGCCACTTGGCGGTAGTAGTGGCTTGCGCGGGCGCGGGCTTGGTGGCGACGGCGCCAGACCGACCAGTGCAGCCGGTGTGCCGAGTCGAGAACAGGCCGGACAACGAGTGTCGTGAACAGATCCTGGATCTCGTTGCAGGTCAGCGGGATCAGGTCGTCGGGGGCTGGGTCCTGAGCACGTTCGGCGGCCGCGGCTGCGGCGAGGAAGGCGTGGGCGAGCAACGCGAGGGTGACCCAACGGTGCCAGGAGGTCCAGCGTCTGACCTGGTGTTCGTCCAGTCCGGCCAGGCCCTTGCCGGACTGGAAGGTCTCCTCGACCGTCCATCTGCGGCCGGCCACTCGCACCAGGGTGGACAGCGGCACTCGGTTCGCTGAGTAGCAGCGGTAGAAGGCGAGTTCACCGGTACTCCGGTTGCGTCGGACAAGCAGATGGCGGTGACCGGGACGGTCGTCGGCGATGTCGGCCAGGGCCCAGTCGTAAAGGCGGTGGCCTTTGGCTCCAGCTCCCGCGGACAGCTTCTGCCAGGCCCGCTTCGGAAGCTTCTTGACCAGGGCATCGGCGCGGAACGTGCCCGCACGGGTGGTGATCTGGTGTTCGCCGGCAACCGCGAGGACGTAGCCGAGCTGCCATTGCTCCAACGCGGTCCGCAGGTGCGGGTTGCCCCCGTAGACCTCGTCGCCTGCCACCCAGGAGACGGTAACCCCGGCATCCAGTGCGCGGCCGATCATGCGTGCGGCGAGTTGGGGCTTCGTGGCGAAGCCCACGGTGTCAGGAATCCCGGCGGCCTGGCAGCGGGCCAGGTCCTGGGTCCAGGAGCGGGGGACATACAGTTCCCGGTCGATCGCCGCGTGCCCGAGTGGGGTCGAGCAGGCGAGGTAGGCGGCGACCTGGCTGTTTTCGATGCGTCCGGCGGTGCCGGTGTACTGGCGCTGGACACCGACTGTGTGCGTGCCCTTCTTCAGGTCGCCGGTCTCGTCGACGACCAGCACCGCGTCGTCGTCCCGCAGGTGCTCGACGACGAAACCGCGGAGGTCGTCGCGGTCCGCGTCGGCGTCCCACTTGGCCCGGGGCAACAGGTGCTGCAGACCGTCCGGGGACGCGAGTCCGGCGTGCTCGGCAAGCGTCCAGCAGTTCTTGCGCGGCAGGTCCGACATCCACCCGAGGATCAACTGCCGTGCCTGGCAACGCGATTCGACCCGCGCAAAGCGCCCGCGATGCGGCCCATCAGGGCCTCGAACATGCCCTGCCACCGGGCAGGACCTATGCTGTGACCTGCGGCCACCGCCTGATCTTCTGTCTTCACACACCGATGATCAACGGTGGCCGTACACGTTCCCGCACTGACCCCGACCAGCAAGATCACGATCTACAGTTGGAGTACTAGCTGACCTGGTCGTTTCGCGGCGCGGAACAGGTTGAGATCCACCGACGGACACTCCAACCTAAGAGCGGCGTTCAGAGAGCAATCCAAAGAATAGCTCATCTATCCATTCGCCTTTGGCGTAACGGTTTGCTACGCGAAGGCCTTCAAACCGGAATCCGACTCGCTCGAGGAGCGCGACCGATCGAATATTCCGCGCGTCGCAATCTGCGGATATTCGGCGCACGCCTCGTTCGAAATAGCTGCTAACGACGGCAGTTACTGCTTCTGTCGCAAGCCCCATTCCTTGATGCGAGGGATCCAGGCTGTAGCCCATGTCGGCCTGCATCTTGTTGTCATGCAAGCGAACGCCTACTTCTCCCACCAGTAGACCTTCAGTTTTGATTTCGATGGCAAAAATAAACCATCCAGGGGCGGACGGATCGGTTCCCCCATATTCTCTGATATCGGATGCTGCCGCTTCGCGCGACACGGGGGATGACCAGCCCTGATATCGAGCAACCTCTGGGTGGGATCGGTATTCGGAGAGTGCATCGGCGTCATCATCCCGGAGTTTCCGGAGGCGCAATCGCAGAGTTTCAATCAAGATGTCTGAAGAGTTCAAGTGCTAATCCTATCCAGAGTCCGGATGTCATGCATCAAGGGCGTTACCCTCGCAACGGAACTGCTGCAAACGATTTATTAGAAACACGTCGTCTTGATCTTGTTGGGGGGCGGGATGATGATGCCGTGCGCTTCGAGCAGTTTCCTGTTCTTCATCGGGGTGGTTCGGGTGCTCGGGGGCGGGTGTTGGACGGTGGTGTTACGGGCACGGCGGCTCGAGATCCACTTGATCACCGAGCGGACCGGTCCGCCCCTCTCGATCGGCGTCTCGGGCGCGAACCTGCACGACAGCCAGGCCCCCTAGTCCTCGTCCGCGGCATACCCCCCGATCCGCTCAGGACCCGGGCGCCGCAGACGCCGACCGGCCAAGCTCCAAGCCGACGAGGGCTACGACTAGAAGCGCTGATCCCCTCCTACGCGAACCACGCCTGATGCGATATTAGCCGTGGGGGAGAATTACCGTGATGCCGGGTACGGAGCCGATCTCGGCCAGGGCAAGTCCGGCCTCGTCCAGACCGACAGTCCTGGTGACCAGCAGATCCGGCCGCAGAATGCCAGCCGCCGCCATGTCCATCATTGCGGGATACGCATGCGCGGCCATGCCGTGGCTGCCCGAAACGACCAGCTCGTACGCCAGCACACGGTTCATCGACAGCCTGGTGAGCCCGCCGGCGGCCCGCACCTGGACATGCCGTCCGCGCCGTCGGAGGCTTCCGATCCCCAGCTCGGTACTGAAGGCGTGGCCCATGGCGTCGATCGACAGGTGGGCTCCCCCTCCTGTGATGTCCCGGACCGCGGCGGCGACCTCATCAACGGCCTCAGGGACGCCACGGGTGCTGCCGGGTGCCGCACCACTCGCAGGCATCCGGTGCACTTCGGCAGCGCCCAGTCGCTCGGCGATGGACAGTGCCTCGACACCGCTGTCCACCGCGACCACCCTGGCCCCGGCGGCCACGGCGATCATGACAGCCGAGAGCCCGATCCCGTCACATCCGTGGACCACCACCCACTCACCCGGTCGAACCGCGCCGACCTGGACCACGGCGCGGAAGGCGGTGGCGAATTGGCATCCCAGGCCCGCCGCAGCCGTGAACTCCATCGCCGTCGGCAGCCTGACCAGGTTGACATCGGCGTGCTCGATTGCCGCATACTCCGCGAACGAGCCCCACTGATGGAACCCCGGCTGAGTCTGCCGCTCGCACACCTGCTGCTCTCCAGCCGCGCACGCGCCGCAGCTCCCGCACGCACACACGAACGGCACGGTGACCCGGTCCCCAGGCCGCCATCTCGAGACCTGAGAGCCCACCGCCTCGACCACCCCTGCCAGCTCATGTCCTGGTACATGCGGGAGGAAGCGAATGTCCTGGTCGTGGCCTTGCCAGCCGTACCAATCGCTTCGGCACAGCCCTGCCGCCTCGACCTTGATCACTGCCCCGACAGGGGAGGGGGCAGGGTCGGGCACCTCACGGATCGAGAGCTCCTGGCCGAAAGCGTCGAAAACCAAAGCCTGCATACGCGCTGCTCCCCACGGTTGGCCCCGCTCGTGGCTGTGCGCCACAGGGTGCCCAGGATCCACATGCATTATCAGCTACTCAAGTACTGCTGTGTGATCATCCACCGACGCTGCCCCCACGTTGAGGGCTGCGGAGGCCAGAGCACTGCTCTACGGCTGGGCGCCGACCGTCTCGGGCACCGGCCTACCGACTTCAGCAGCCGCCGCTGCCCGCCGTCCGGCTGTCCGGAAGCCGACGCAGTCAAGGTGCCCTCGACAAGCAGTGAGGTCCTTTACGCGCCAGTCCCACTGGTCAGCCGGACGAGGGCCGCTCGGCTTGCCCCAACCGGCCAGATGAAGAACCCAGGTGATGATCACGGACAGGGCGATGACCGCGACGCCCGCGGCGCTCACAGGGCCGGATACAGCGACGATGCCAAGGCCAGCGACGCTGAACCCCATCGTTGCGATGGAGGGTCCGGTCCACCCAGCCACCGTGTGACCCATGTCTACATCACCATGTGCGCTCATCAATACTCCCAAAGCCTTGCCGGTGAGCCGCAGCTCGTACGTCGATGGAGAGCTTGGACCCCTGGAAGCTCTCAGCGCTTGAGTAGGAACTACTCACTCACGGACGAGAGCCAGGGCGCAGGAGCGGGTACAAGAACTTCCCCGCTGATTGAAATGCCGACTCAGATGCGACTGGTCAGAGAAGCCGGCCGCGGCCGCCACTTCTCCGGGTGGCTGCCCATCGCGCCGAAGGCGCCGCTGAACGCCCGTACCAGGTGCGTGGGGTGTCGTTCGGCAGCTTCGCGGCCCCGTCCAGGGTCACCCCTTGGAGCAGCCGTTCGTCGAGGAGTTCCCGCAGGCTGTGGGCTATACCGCGATGGGTCACCGGCAGGCGGGCAGACAAGCCGTGGCCGCAGGTGGTTGCGCAGCCGTTCACGGATGGGCGTGAGGCGGCTTTGCGCTTCCAGTTCGTCGCCCCTTTCCGCGAGTGCGGTGTGCAGGTGTCCGATACGTCGGCGCAGGAGGGAGCCGACGAGGTCGTTCGGGTAAGCCGTTGTGCGGCACCCGCGGCGGGAGTAGGGAACCGTGTCGTTCGGGGTACCGCGCTCGTGGCGGTTCAGGTCGGAGCGGACCACGCCGTCGTTGACGACGAGCAGTGTCCATACGTCGTGCACGTGCATCGGGTGCGCGTGCTCGGTGAAGTGGGCGGGGAAGACCTCCACCACACCCGGGACCCGCGGGCGCCACGCGGAAACCTGCTGCCGGGTCACCATGCAAGGAATGTACAAGACGTTGCGGCAGGGCGGTCGGCAGTCTCGGAGCATGACGACCGACAACGCTCCTGCACGTTTGACACCAAGATCGACTCCCTGTCATCGGCCGGGTAGGCCGGGAACGGTGACGCCCGCAGTCAGCAAGTAACCGGTATAGTTTCTCCATAGGGGTTACTGCGTAGAGAGGACAAGATGGAGTTCTCCCTCATCGACTACGCCAGGGGTGCGGCGGTCGCGACCGAGCTGGTCTGCACCTCACCCACCGTGCAGACGACTACCGGAGAAGCGCTGCCGGACGCCGACGCGCTGACAGTCTTTCTGAGCAGGCATGACCTTCGACCTGACGCTGTGACGGACGGACAGTCGCCGACCGGCGAAGACCTCACCCAAGTGCACCTGCTGCGCCGGGAACTGCGCGCGATCATGGAGACCGTCACGGCCGACGAGGCCGTCGCGGGCGCGGCCGTGCTGGTCGGACGCGCCGTCCCGGGACCGGTGCTGCGACGCGATGGCGAAGGCCGATGGCAGTGGTACGTGGCGACCGCGGCGGGCGCACCGCTCGCCGATGAGCTGGCGGCGTTCTTGGCCATCGGCCTCCTCGGCGTTGTCCGCACGCTCGGTCACGAGCGTTTCCGTAACTGCGCCGCCCCCGGCTGCCGCGGCGTGTTCGCCGACACCACCCGGGCTGGACGCCGCCGCTACTGCACGCCCGACCGGTGCGGCAACCGATTGAAGGCCGCCCGCCACCGCCGCCGGCAGCGGGAAGGATGTGAGGCTCGATGAGCAACGCACCACTGCCGGGCGCCCTCCAACTCCCGGACGGCTCCTGGGTCCGCGGGCGCGGCCTGCGCCACCCACTACCGGCCGGACTCGTGCCCGACTTCGGCCTCTACCTGGGATCCAGCCGACTGCGCCGCCGCCACGAGATAGGGCTGGCGTGGGAGTGCGCCTGGATCGAGTGGCCCGACTTCCTGCTGCCGCGCGACCGCGACCTGGCCGTGCGACATATCCACGCGCTGCACGAGCGGGCACGGGCCGGCGCAGCCGTCGAAGTCGCCTGCGGGGGCGGCATCGGCCGCACCGGAACCGTCATCGCCTGCCTGGCCACCCTGGCGGGGGTGTCGTCGGCGGACGCTGTTGCGTGGACGCGCAGGCACCATCACCACCGGGCCGTCGAGACACTGTGGCAACGCCGTTGGGTGGCTCGGTTCCCGGCCGACTGATTTCACAGCACGCGGGGGCCGCTAGGGGGCTGCTGGTGCCGTACCAGGCAATGTTGGCCCTCTCGGGTGGTCTGCGACGATGGGCTACATGGACGAGGAAGTCATTCCTTCTCCGCATCGAGGACGCTGCGGCGGGTCCCGGCCGACGGGCCGGATGCCGTCGCCGTACCACTTCCCTCCCCACTGGATGCCCCATGCACCACTTCCCCCTGGAACCCGACCGTGCCACGATGGCCGACATGGGCGGACTCGTTCTGGGTCGTGTCATTGACCGCACCGAGAAACTGTCCACCCGCCCCGCGAGCCCCATAGCGTTGCCGATTCTGATCCGCCGATGGCCGCGTACATCGAAGTGGTCGGCCTCCTGGGCGAAGTCTTCTCCCTGCTGGTCACCCATGACGCCTTTCCAAGGTTTAGGAATGTATCCCTCTTCTCTTAGTGCCTCTTTGGGATTGCCGTGGCCATTTGTGGGTCGCGAGAAGGAGTTGGGCGCCTTCGACGCCACCGTGCGGATCAGCGGAATGCGCGGCGTGCTCATGCTGGGTCCGGCGGGAGTCGGAAAGTCCCGGCTTGCTCGGGAATGCTGGGATCGGGCCGTGGACGCAGGATGGTCGGGCGCGCGCATGAAAGCGAGCGCGGCCGCCGCTTCCGTTCCTCTGGGAGCATTCGCGCATCTGCTTCCTTCCGGTGTTGACCTGTCCGACCCTCCGGCGGTGTTTCGTGCCGCGACCTCGTCCTTTCGGCCAGGCGGCGGGCGTCGGTTCCTGCTGCTGATCGATGACGTCCATCTACTCGACGCGACCTCGGCGATGCTGGTGTCCCAGCTGTTGGATGCGGCATCCGTCTTCCTCGTGGCGACCGCCCGCGACCACGTCCCGGCACCTGACGCCGTCGCCGCAATCGATCGAGCAGACGGTCTTCTCCGTATCAACGTGCCGCCGCTGGACAGCACCGCCACCGAGACGGTGCTGTCGGCGGTCCTGGGCGGGGTGGTCGAAAGGCGCACCGTCATCGCCCTCCAGGAGGCCGGAGAAGGCAATCCGCTGTTCCTTCGCGAGCTGGTCATAGGCGCCGTTGAGCAGGGCGATTTGATCAGCGAGGACCATGTGTGGCGCCTGACGGGCCCGGTCGCGGCGACCGCTTGCCTGACCCAGGAGATCCAGACGCGCGTGTCCGTCCTGCCGTCGGCCTGCTTGCGCCTCGTGGAACTGCTCTCGCTCGTCGGGCCCGTCGGCGTCGGGGAGCTCGAGGCACCGGACGACGAGGCGCTCGAAACCCTCGAGCGCACTGGCTTCATCCGGGTGCAGATGGTGGACCGACGCATCATGGTCGAACTCGCTCACCCGCTCTACGCCGAGGTCGTGCGGAGGAGGATTCCTGTCCTGCGCCAACGGCGCATCTTGAGCCGTCACATCGAACGTGTTCTGGCGTTCGGTGCTCGCCGCCAGAGCGACGTGCTCCGCATCGCTACCTGGCAGATCTCCGCAGGACTGCCCGCCGACCCCGGCCTTCTCGTCCATGCGGCCGGCCTGGCGCGTCACGGCCACGACTACCACCAGGTTCTGGGTTTGCTCGACGCCGTCCCCGACGGCCATCAGACGATCGACACGCGCCTGTTGAGGGGGGAGGCACTCTACCAACTCGGTCGGTACGAGCAGGCCGAGAGGACACTCGCCCATGCCTATGCCGTGGCGGTCTCCGACGAGGAACGCACCGCCGTCACCATTGAACGGACCCAGAACCTTTGTTGGGGCACCTGCGATCTTCCCAAGGCACTCGCCGTCAACCTCGAGGCGAGGACGCGGACGGGCGACGTCGCGCTGCGAGCGGCGCTGGGGGTCAACGAGGGCGCGATGCGCGTCCTTGCCGGCATGCCCGACCAGGGACTCCAGCAGCTGGAGGACATCGGCGATGCGGCCGATGACCGGGTCCGGTTGTACGGCCTGGGCATGAAGGTGCTTGGGCTTGCCACGGTCGGCCGAACCGCCGAGGCGGTAGAACTGGGTCAGCGGGTCCATGAGGAGCACCTGCGGGCCAGTGAGCACATCGTCATCCAGCACCATTCGGCCGCACTGTCGGCCTTGGCTCTTGCCCATGCCGCATCGGGCGACCTGCAGTCGGCGCGAGCGACCGCCGAAAGAGGTCATCAAGCGGCTGTGGGCGCGGGGGCGAAACAGCCCGGTGTCTGGCTGGCCTGGGGCCTGGCCCGCACCCATTGGCTGGCGGGTCGACCGGCGGATGCCCGGCGCTGGTATGCGGAGAGCCTGGCTCTGGCCAGGAGCGAGCCGGTACCGATCATTCTCAGACTGGCGGCGTCGGGCCTTGCCGCTGCATCCGCCGTCCTGGGGGATGAGGCGGGCGCCCGAAACGCCCTCGACGGGTTCGACAGCTATCCGAGATTCCCGTTCCTCAGTGGTGAGGACCGTCTCGGTGAGGCCTGGATCCTGGCGTCACAGGGACTTGTGCAGCCTGCCCAGGAGGTACTGCTGGAGGCCGCCGATCAGGCACGAGCCATGGGATACGTCACGTCCGAGATGCTGCTCCTCACGGAGGCTGCCCGCCTCGGGGCAGCAGACCGAGTCCACGCGCGCCTTCGCGTACTGGCGGCGCAGTCCGACGGACGTTTCGCCGCCGTCCGGTCGAGTTTCGCGACCGCGCTGGCCACACAGGACGCCGTCGCACTCGACCAGGTCGTCGAAGAACTACGGGAGACCGGGGCCTTTCTTCTCGCGGCCGAAGCCGCCGCGGCAGCAGCACACGGCCACGCCCGGAAGGGAGACGGCCGGCGCGCCGCCCGAGCGGCGACAGTCTCGGCCTCCCTGCGGGCGCATTGCCAAGGGGCCTGCAGCCCCGGCTTGGCGGGGGCTGCCGGTGCTGAACCGCTCACCGCGCGCCAGCGTGAGATCGCCCTCCTGGCGTCACGCGGCGTACAGAGCCAGGAGATTGCCAAGCACCTCGTGCTGTCCGTCCGAACCGTCGACAATCACCTGCAGCACATCTACCGGAAACTCGGCATCACGCGCCGCAGCCAACTGCCTTCAGCACTCGATCTCCTTCACCCCGGTCGTCCGAGCTGACGCGGTCGGGCGCAGACCGGCAAGAACCTCTCGGACCCGGACCGCTTCAGGTACTACGGCACCGGCTACTACCTGAAGCCGACCGACGAGATGTACGCGATCGACTCCTCCGACGCCTGGCAGGAGTGTTGCCGCCACACCCTCCTGGGACGCCACCGACCGCCTCGACGCCGGCACCGGACTCGACGCCGACGAGCGGGAGGCCCTCCTGGAACGCGTACGAACCTACGAGCGGGCCGCCGCCGAGCAGATGGAAAGGCTGCGGGTCGAGCTGGCCCTGGGCCGAGGACTTCGCCGCCACCCTGGGCGCTCGCCCGGAGCAGAACACTCCGGCCGCCTCTCGTCCGCCCCGGTCAGGTCGCTGGGGCACCGGCACCGCGTGCGCCTCCGACAGCCCCAAGTTTCGCCGTAGCTGTACGCGAACAGGGCCGGCCCGCGCCGGGCGGTGGCGCCCTGTGCCCAGTCGTCGGTTTGGCTGCCCTGTGGTCCCCGACGGGAAGCGGCGACGGAGCGGGAGCGGCCACTCTGCAGTCAGGGTGGACGACGCCGAGCCCGGAGCGGGACACGGAGCCGAAGTGCATGGGTGATACTCAAAGCGCTGATGCAGCCCGGAGGCCCGAGGCCGTCGCGAGGCGCCGGCTCCGTGCCCGGGGCTCACGGCCGCGCTGGAACCGGGAGCAGTGGATCGGACGTGAACGGGTCAGCATCGTGAACCGGCGCTGCCGGGCGCCGGGAAAAGCGATGGATGACGAGCCCGTCACTGAGCTCATACTGGCTCGGCGCGGACAGGAAGATGCCCACAGGGGGAGCGACGATGAACGTGAATGCCTTGCTACGGCAGTGGCCGCTGGTGGGGCGCGCACCCCAGCTCGCGGCGTTCGACCAGGTGGTGGCCGACCCGGAGTACACCGGCTTCCTCATCCACGGCACCGCCGGAGTGGGCAAGTCCCGGCTGGCCCAGGAGTGCCTCGCCCGGGCGGCGCAGGCCGGTCGCCCGACCGGCAGCGCGGTGGCCACTGCCGCGGCGGCGCAGATACCGCTCGGTGCCATCGCCCACCTGCTGCCCGACGGAGTAGATCTGTCGGAGCCGGTCTCGGCTTTCGCAACGGTGCGCCGGCTGATGGCGGGTACATCGGGGCAACGGTCCCCAGTGGTGGTGATGATCGACGACCTGCAACTGCTGGACACGACCTCCACGATTCTGCTGCGGCAACTGATGGACGCTCGCGTGATCTTCCTTCTGGCCACGGTACGTACGGGCGAGTCCCGCAGTGACGCGGTGGCCGCCCTGGGGCGTGGGGACGCGGTGCATCAGGTGGAACTGGACCAGTTCGGATGGCAGGAGGTCGACACGCTGCTTCAGCGAGTGCTCGAAGGGCCCGTCAACATGAAGTCAAGTTACCAGATGTACGCCGTGAGCGGCGGCAATCCGCTCTTCCTGCGCGAGCTGGTACAGGGCGCGCTCGCTGCCGGAACCCTCGCCAGCGACGGGGAGATCTGGGAGCTGGCCGCGACCGACAAGCTGCATGTCACTCGACAGCTGACCGACCTGATCCGGCACCGGCTGGCGGCCACCACCGCAACCGGCCGCCAGGTGCTCGACACCCTGGCGCTCTGCGAACCCATGTCCTTGGCGCATCTGGAGTCCGACGCAGGGGCAGAGATCCTCCATGAACTGGAAGACTCCGGGCTTGTCACCGCCTTGCAGGACAGGCGGCGCACATCGCTGCGCCTGGCCCACCCCCTGTACGGAGAGGTACTCCGGGCCGACATGACTGCTGTGCGCCGCCGGGAGATTCTGCTGCACCAGGCCTCCGTGTTGGAGAAGACGGGGGCCCGCCGCAGAGAGGACGCGATGCAGCTGGCTTCCTATCAACTGGCGGCCACGGGCACCGCCGACCGCGTGCTGCTCGCCCAGGCAGCAGCCCTGGCCCTGTACGCCCGAGACCACTCCCGCGCGCTGGAGTTCCTCCGCGCCGTACCCGAGGAGGGCCGCACCCTCGGCGAGCTGCTCCTGCTCGGGAAAGCGCTGCACGCGGAAGGGAATTGCGGACAGTCGAAGGCAGTCCTTGCCGCCGCCGACACCCTGGCCGAGAGCGAGCCGGAAGCACTGGCGGTGGCACTCTTGCGCACGCAGAACCTGATCTGGGGTGAAGGAGCGCCTCTTCACGTCGCGCTCGCCGCCAACGACTGCGCTCGCGACCGGGTGGTCAGCCCGTTCGGCCTGCGTGTGCTCAGGACCAACGAGGCGGCCATCCGTGTCAGCGTGGGCGACTTCGCGGGTAGCCTGGCCCTCCTCGATGACGTGGAGACCGATGCGGCACAGGCCCCCGACGTGCAGCTGTGGCTCATGGCCGCGACGGGGAAGGCGGCTGCGCTCACCTTCCTTGGCAGGGGGGCGGAGGGGACCGTCTGGGCGGAGCGCGCCGTGGAGGTGTGTGCCGCCACCAGTGTCGACAAGTTCGCGATGGCCACGGACGATGCGGCGGTCAAGTCGGTACTGGTCCTGGCGCTGACGGAGAGCGGGCGGTTGGCCGAGGCCCGGTCCCTGGCCGCGCGGACGTTCGCCGAGCTGGGTGACGTGCCCGCGGCCCCGCAGCGCATGCTGCTGGCCTTCCACCTGGGCCGGAACTACTGGCTGGCGGGGTGTCCTGGGTCGGCACGCCGCTGGTACGCCGAAGTCGCCCGGGCCAGCCGTCCCGGAACCATGATCGGCCGGACTCTGGCGCTGTGCGGCGTGGCGGCGTCCGCCGCGCTGCTCGGCGATGCCTCCTCGGCGGAAGCGGCGCTGGTGGAGCATGCCCGTGTGGCTCGTTCGGTGTACATACCCGAGGAACGGCTCGGGGACGCATGGCTGCATGCCGCCCGCGGCGAGCTGGAGCTCGCCTGCAAAGTGCTTGAATCAGCCGGGCGGGATGCCAGGGAGCGAGGCCAAACCGCGTTCGAGGTGATCCTGCTCACCGATCTGGCCAGAATGGGCAGGGCGAAGGACGTTGCGGACCGGATGGCCGAACTGGCCCTGCTGTGCGATGGGCCCTTCTCCGCGGCGCGTGCCGAGTTGGTCGCGGCTCTGGCCGCCGAGGATGCGGAACGGCTGCTCGACGTCACCGACCAACTGGAGACGGTGGGAGCAAACCTGCTGGCGGCCGAAGCGGCGAACGCTGCCGCGATGCTGTGGAGCAGAGGGGGACACGCGCGTCGTTCCGCCGCCGCTGCCGCGCGCTCGGCGGCCAACGCGGAAAAGTGCGAGGGGGCACTCTCCCCTTTTCTCATGCCGGCCGTGGCGACCGTGCCGCTCACCCGCCGCGAACGGGAGATCGCGCTCCTCGCGTCCAAGGGCCTGACGAGCAAGGACATCGCGGCGCGGCTGAGCGTGTCGAACCGCACGGTCGACAACCACCTCCAGCGCGTCTACGCCAAGCTCGGCATCACCAGCCGACGGGAACTGGTCGAGCGGCTGAACGGCTGACCTGCAGCAGGCGCTGCCGCGGCCTGTCGCCAGGCGGGTTGCATCTGGGCCTTGCCCTTGCCGTGATTGCGGGCGGGCGGTTGATGGTTGTGCTGGTACGGCACGATCACGAACATCGCGTTGCCCAGCATTCGGAGCGACCTCGGTGTGTCCGCGTCGAATCCGACCTGGGTGGTCAACTCCCATGCGTCGGCGCCCGGCGGGTGACCGGCCGCACCGTGTCATCCTAGCCGTTCGCCTGCGGCGTTCTGCAACGGCGGGCACGGCGGGCACGGCGGGCACGGCGGGCACGGCGGAGCCTTGCTCGAGCGCCCTTGGGCGCCCCGGGGCCTGAAGCGATCCGGCCGCCGTGCTCGGTGTGTGCACGGCGGCCGGACGGAAGGCTTGCGGCTGCCACGGGCCCGGCGGTGGCAACAGGCTGCGCGGTTACATCGGGATCTCGACGATGTTGATGTCCCGTACGCCGCCCCAGCACCAGCCAGCCGTCGTGGAGGACCAAGCGCCGGCAGGGCCGTTGACGACACTGCTCCACGAGACACTTCCGTCGGTGCAGGTGACCTTCGCTTGCCACTTGCTCCACGAGGGGTTGCTGCTGGGGGTCCAGCAGGACGGAGCTCCCCGCGTGTACCCGAGCGTCGTGGTGGTCCACAGGTCGCAGGTAAGTCCGTAGTACGGCTTGAAGACACGGGTCCCCGGGGCCGCGGCGGAAGCGGCCGGAGCCGTGGCGACCACTCCGCCCAGGGCGATGGCCGCGGTGGTGAGTGCGATGCCGGTCCTCTGCGCGAACGTGCGCATGATGTCTCCTGTCGTTGTGATTTCTTCTTGAGCGGCGCGGGGTCGCCCGCGCCTGTCCGTGGGGGCTGTCCAGGCCGGAAGCAGCAGGCCCGCTGCCCGTTGGCGCACACCGGAGTGACGTCCGGGTACACGGTCCTGTCGCGCGTGGGGGCGGCGGAGACTCTGCTGAGGGCGGTCTCCTGCTCCCACCGGGCGAAGGCAATCGCTGTGCACCCCGTTCGGAAGCGTGATCGTGACGTTCCGTGTGGACCCGCTGCCGCAGACAGTGACGGGCCGGGATGACCGCGCTTCCGCGTCCCGGGCGCGCCCTGGGCGAGGAGCCGCAGCAGGCCCGTTGGCTGTTGCGGAGAGCCGGGCCGGGTCCCGCCGGACCGCCGCGTTGCGCCGTGTCAGAAGATCCAGTTCGTCATCTGGAACGGGCCGAACCGGTACGCCATTGTGTCGTAGTACGAATAATCGGTCAGGGGGTACACCTGCACGTACATCCTGCCTGAGAAAGTAGTGAGAGTCGGTCGTGTTCCTGACCTCGACCGAGCACTTCTTGCTATAGGTGTTGGCCCCGTCTATGCAAACCCGCGTGCTCAGCGCCGGCTTCAGGTTCTCCCGAGCCGGGCAGGACACCGCAGCATTGGCGGTTCCGGTGGACCTGACAGCGCTGTCGTGGCAAGGGCGGAAACGATGAGCGAGGAAGCAAGCCGACGTCGGGTTGAAGAAGTCACGTCATTCCCTTCGATCAGAGAAACGAATTAGGCGCGGGGCTCTCTTCCGCGGACGCTACGCCGGAGTTCGCAGTGCGCTCGGCTGTCGTCGCCCGGCGATCTCGATTGCCCTGAAACTATCGGGGCCGTCTCCGAGGGGGCGAGAGTACTTGTTGCTCACATCAGGCATCGCTGTGCACCGAATTGACGTATCGTCAATGAATCACAGTCATGGCGTATCCGCGCGATGACAGCTGAAGCACGCCCGCGGGTTCCTCGGCGTCAACCGAGCGGGTGCGACTCTGTCCGGCCCGACGCCGCCACTGCGCCCTTCAGTGCCTGTACGCGGCAACGCGCCCTGCTTGAAAGCGCTTGGGAGTTCACGCGGGGTGCATTCACCCCACTGTCTTGTGCGCGCGTCCTGGGGGTTCGAGGCAAGGACATGCCTGCCTGCGGTCGGATCACCCTCCCTCGTGGTGTGTGGACGGTGCGCCGCGAGCTGCCTGGTCTTGAGTCGGAAGGACATCGCGTTCCGTGACCGGACGGGCCCGGCACATCTCCTGTCGCCGCGGCGTCGACGAATCGCTCCAACCCCTGGGGTCGGTCCCCGAGGAGAAAAGATTCGGCTCTATGAGTTCCAGCTCCATGACCACAGGATTCCTGGCCTCGTCCAGGGCCAGGTTGACGGCCGGACTGCCGGGGCCGTCGCTTCCCGATCCGTCGACGGCCGCGTTGCGGCAGGCCCGGCGCCGACTGGGGGCAGCACCGCTGGCCCTGCTCTTCGACCGGTTATGGGGCCCGCTGGGCACAGCGGACACGATGGGAGTGTTCTGGCGGGGTCTGCGGCTGGTGGCCAGCCTGGGACGGGACCTGTCCTGAGGTGGCCGACAGCTCGACCAACGTCACCCATTTCAGCAGGCATGGTGTCCACACCACCCGCCCGGCCATCCTCAGGTGCGGCTGACGGCCCTGTCACCGGCAGGTGGTGACCCGGTTGGCGAGGGAGATTCGTCCTGCAACGCTGGCTCTTCGTAAGGGTGATGAGGATGCTGCGGGAAAGGGTCCGCACAACCACCGCTCGCTAGCAGAGCGAACAGCCGGTGTCTGCCGTGGTCGGGGTCTGAGGAACATCGCTGTCAGATCGTGCGCTAAGCCTCCGTCGGAGCTGGTGGGCGGCTGACGGCGCGTCGGCGGCGGGACCAGCACAGGTAACACCCCAATATCCGTGGGAGCTTGTTGCGTCACCTGCGGTGACGTTCTCCAGCGCTGCGCGAAGCGACCCTCTTGTCTGCGGCAAGGAAGAGTGGTGCCCACCGTCGTGCAGCTGCCAACCGGGAAGGCGTTGACCGTCCGGGCGGCGGCCGACGTGTTCCTTGGTTCGCTCGACAACCCGAACACGGTCCGGAACTACGGGATCGGGGTGGGCAAGACCGCCGAGTGGATTGGTCAGGGCAGACTGCTGGCGTCGATTGCGGACGACGAGATCGGCGAGGTCCTCGACCTGCTCTGGGGCAGGACGACGGTCAACACACCAGGAACTCCTGCCGGGCTGCGGTGCTGTCCTGGCTCGGTTGGTGCCGCGAGCGGGGATACGAGGGGCCGTCGGTCCCCGCCCGGGCGAAGCGGCTGGCGGTGCCGGACTCCGAAACTCCAGTCCGCTCGAAGATGGCGATTGATCGGCTGATCGCCCGCTGGGAGGTGCACTTGCGGGAGAAGACGCTGTGGCGGATGCTCCACGAGACTTCGGGACGGGCGGAGGAGATCCTGGTCGTCAACATCGAGGACCTGGACTTCGCCGGGCGCCGTTGCGGGTGAAGGCGAAGGGCGCCCGGGGCAAGCTTTGCCGTCGCGGCCAGGTCCGTGAGGACTACGTGCAGGAGACCTTGTACTGGGACGCCGGCACCGCCGGCTCCGGCCGCGGCTGTTGAAGGGCCGTACCCCGCGGGCCCGTGTTTGTCACCGATCGCCGCCCGGGGCCGGGCAAGGTCGTCAGCCCGCGTGACGTGTGCCCGGATACCGGGCTCGGCAAGCTGTCGTACGGGCAGGCCCGCGTCCTGCTGGACGATCACACCGCGCTGCGTGGGCCCGGCACGGGCTGGGACCTGCACGAGTACCGCCACTCTGCGCTGACCCACCTCGGCGAGGCGGGGGCGGGCCTGCTGATGCTGATGGCCAAGTCCCGGCACAAGAAGCCGGAGACCTGCGCCGGTACTTCAAGCCGTCTCCAGAGGCGATCGCCGAGGTGACCAGCCTGCTCGCCCCGGGCGATAGCCGACGCTGAACTGCATTGTGATAGTGCAGAACGGTTCTGTTTGGTCTGCTGGTGGTTCCGTGCCTATGAGGGAGGAAACCACCAGCAGAATGGCACTACGACTGCTTCCGGCCCCGCTGTCAGGATCCGTGGATGCACTCGGGGCCGTTGCCGGGCCACAGTGAAACGGAGTAGCCGGAGACCTGCTTGGGGTCATTAAAGAGGAAGGTCAGTGTTTCATCGGCGGGGATTCCCTTGGGGCTGATGTAGACCACGTCCTTGCCGTGCTCGACCTCCGATCGGATGGCCTTGTCGAGCTTGCCGCCGGGATCGGCGGGAATGGGCTTACCAGACTTCGGCGTGGAGGAGCTGGCAGTTTCATCGTCGGTTGCCGCTGGGGGGCAGTTGGGGTCGGTCACGATGACTTTGGCACGCACGCCCATGCGGGCCAGGTCACGCTGAAAGCCTTCAACGTTTATCTTGCCTTCAGTCCTTCCGGTGATGATCTTGACCTCGCCGGAAGGCTCCCGTTGCAGGGTGTAGGCGACGGTGGAGATCCGGTTGAGGGAGCTATCAGTCTTGGGCGAGGAGTCATCGCCGGCGACGGCCGACCCGCCACCACCGCCCGGGTTCACAACGAGAACGGCGGCGGCGACCGAGGCAGCGAGGCCGGCGGTCAGCCCGACCGGGACCCACCCCCTGCGGCCGGCCCGCCCGGAGCGGCGCGCGGCTTCCTCCGCAGCTGCCGCGTCGTGTGCTCGCTGTTCGACGTGGTTCTTCAGCTCATGCATCAATCGCTCCTCGAAGCGTCCGGGGTTCATGGGGTGACCTCCAGTGGGGGCGCAAGGGACGGAGTGGAGTCTGGGGCTGTCTGCGCGGACAACGCGCGCCGCATGGCGCTGCGGGCGCGGTGGAGCCTGACGCGGGCAGCCACCGCCTTGATTTCCAACGCGGCGGCGGCCTCGGCGATGGTCAGGCCGTCGACCGCGACCAACTCGAGCACGGCCCGCTGGCCCGCCGGCAGCGTGGCCATCGCGTCCAACAGGCCGTGGCAGGCCTGTTCGGCGTCGATGCGTTCTTCCAGCCGGGCGATGTCGTCGTTCTCCAGCAGCCGATGACCGGATATCCGGCTCTCGGCCGCGGACAAACGGGCCGCCCTGCGGTCCTCGGCCGCAGCCACGTTCCGCGCGATGCCGTGCAGCCACGCCACAGGACTGCCCAGTTCCTCCCGGTAACCGGAAGCCGCCGAGATTGCCGCCAGGAACACGTCGGCCACCAGATCAGCCGCGGCAAACGGATCACGGCTGCGCCGGGCCGCGTACCGCAGCATCGTCTGCACGTGCTCGCGATAGAACGCCTCGAACGCCTCTGGATCCTCACCGATCCGCGCTACCTGGTAACCGCCTGGCGGGTGTCTCACATCGACTCCTTCTTTCTCCCCGTCCCTTTCACTTCCTCTTGTCGCTTCACGGCCAGTGCGTTACACGTCGGCTTCGAAGACGTTCTGCGGCAGCTGGTGGCGTGGGGCACTGCCTTTGTCGTGCTGTGCCAGGACTGGCGATTCAGTTGGCCACAGGGCGCGCCTCGGTATCGCACGCAAGAACGACTGCCAGCCCGCTGGCCGCAGGTCATCTATGCCGCTGCGGCAACGATTATTTCGGTATGCAGGGTGGCAGGCGTAGCCGGCTCTGACACCAGGGCCGCACGCCCGTTCCGCAGAGTCGAGCGCCAAATCTTGCTGAACGCCCCTTCGTCTGCTGTTGTGCGAAAGCTCAGGACCTGCACAGACGCTCCAGTCATGGCAGCAGGAACCGGGTTCCTTAACTCTCGTTCGCGTTCCTGTCCCGCAGCGGTCGCAGACCTCCGGGCAGGGGGCAGCTGGAAAGAATGGTGCCAGGTCCGTGAGCGGGCCCGCCGATTAGAGGACCCCGACCCTGATGATGCTGGACACGCAGAGTGGCCACCTGGCCGCCGGGTCCCCGCCTCCACGACCGGCCGTGACGCCGCGAAACGGGTGCCGGACCGCAAGCGGGGCCTGGCCGTGGTGCTCGGCCTGGTCATCGTCGTCAGCATGCTGGCCGCGAGCGCGCACGACAACGCCGCGGGCATCGCCTGCTCGACCAGGTCGCCGAGACCGCCGGCGGCACCGTCGAGAAGGCGCCGGTCGGCTAGTAGTGCTTTGTTAGGTGGTGTCGTAGGGCTGCCATGGCACGGTTTGCCGGCAGGTGGGGCAGGTGCCGGTCCAGGTGGCGATGAGGTGCTGGAGGAGGTCCAGGGCCTGGTAGAGAGTCAGGCCCTGGCAGGGGCTTTTGGGCTGCTCCGCTGCTCGGTCAGGAACAGGTGGGCGGCGGTGACCAGGGTGACGTGCCGGTGCCGGCCGATGAACGAGCGGCCCTCGAAGTGGTCCAGCCCCAGGGCGGTCTTCAGCTCGCGGTAGTCGTGCTCGATCCGCCACCGGGCTTTCGCCAGACGGACGAGATCCTTGGCGGGGATGTCGGCGGGCAGGTTCGAGATCCAGTACTTCACCGGCTCCGCCTCACCCTCGGGCCACTGCGCGATCAGCCAGACCAGCGGGATCGTCCCGTCCGCGGCCGGCTTCGGGCGGCGGCCCGCGAGGCGGACCCGCAGGAGCACGAAGTGCGAGCTCATCGCCGCCTTCGAGCCCTTGCGCCAGGTCAGGGTCCGACCTCGGCTGCGACCAGCGTCCATCACATGGTGTCGGCGTACACGTGAACGTGCATGGCCGCGTACGGATGAACGTGCAGGGTTCCTGAGGTGCTGAGGTTCGGGATTCGGCACTCTGCTGCCT
>NZ_JBFAOY010000049.1:0-37987 GCF_040675505.1 Streptomyces sp. NPDC049597 | reverse complement strand
GGGACACGGACGACGAAGCCGCTCTGCACGAGCGCATCAAGGAAGTCGAGCGTTCGCTGCTCGTCGAGGTCGTGGGGCGTCTCGCCCGGCACGGCTACCGCATTGAGGGACGAAAGGTTCATGTCGGTGAATAAGTCGGGTAACAAGCCCATCCGTCGCGCATTGATCAGTGTCTACGACAAGACGGGTCTTGAGGAGCTTGCCCGCGGGCTGCACGAGGCAGGCGTCGAGCTCGTGTCCACCGGTTCGACCGCCTCGAAGATCGCCGCCGCCGGTGTCCCCGTGACCAAGGTCGAGGAGCTGACCGGCTTCCCCGAGTGCCTCGACGGCCGGGTCAAGACGCTGCACCCGCGGGTGCACGCCGGCATCCTCGCGGACCTGCGCCTGGACGCGCACCGCGAGCAGCTCGCCGACCTGGGCGTGGAGCCGTTCGAGCTGGTCGTCGTGAACCTGTACCCGTTCAAGGAGACCGTCGCCTCCGGCGCGAGCCCCGACGAGTGCGTCGAGCAGATCGACATCGGCGGCCCGTCCATGGTCCGCGCCGCCGCCAAGAACCACCCGTCCGTGGCCGTCGTCACCAGCCCCGCCCGTTACGCGGACGTGCTCGCGGCCGTCCGCGAGGGCGGCTTCGACCTCACGGCCCGCAAGCGGCTCGCGGCCGAGGCGTTCCAGCACACCGCCGCGTACGACGTCGCGGTCGCCTCCTGGTTCGCGTCCTCCTACGCCCCCGCCGACGAGACGGTCTTCCCCGACTTCCTCGGCGCCACCTGGGAGCGCGACAACGTGCTGCGCTACGGCGAGAACCCGCACCAGCCCGCCGCGCTCTACACCTCCACGGCACTGATCGGCGGCTCCGCCGCGGGCGGCGGCCTCGCCGAGGCCGAGCAGCTGCACGGCAAGGAGATGTCGTACAACAACTACACGGACACCGACGCCGCGCGCCGGGCCGCGTACGACCACGACGAGCCGTGCGTCGCGATCATCAAGCACGCCAACCCGTGCGGCATCGCGATCGGCGCCGACGTCGCCGAGGCGCACCGCAAGGCGCACGCCTGCGACCCGCTGTCCGCGTTCGGCGGCGTCATCGCCGTCAACCGCCCCGTGTCGGTCGCGATGGCCGAGCAGGTCGCGGAGATCTTCACCGAGGTCATCGTCGCGCCCGGCTACGAGGACGGCGCGGTCGAGGTCCTCGCCCGGAAGAAGAACATCCGCGTGCTGCGCGCCGAGGGCGCCCCGGCGAACCCGGTCGAGCTCAAGCCGATCGACGGCGGCGCGCTGCTCCAGGTCACCGACCGCCTCCAGGCCGACGGCGACGACCCGGCGAACTGGGCGCTCGCCACGGGCGAGGCGCTGTCGGCCGACGAGCTCGCCGAGCTGGCCTTCGCCTGGCGTGCCTGCCGCGCGGTCAAGTCGAACGCGATCCTGCTCGCCAAGGACGGCGCCTCCGTGGGCGTCGGCATGGGCCAGGTCAACCGCGTCGACTCGGCGAAGCTCGCCGTGGAGCGTGCGGGCGAGGAGCGCGCACGCGGCTCGTACGCGGCGTCCGACGCGTTCTTCCCCTTCCCCGACGGCCTGGAGATCCTGACGGCCGCGGGCGTCAAGGCCGTGGTCCAGCCGGGCGGTTCGGTCCGCGACGAGCTGGTCGTGGAGGCGGCGAAGAAGGCGGGCGTGACGATGTACTTCACCGGTACGCGGCACTTCTTCCACTGAGACTGCGCCGACGGACGCAGGGGCCCGCTGGTGAACAACCAGCGGGCCCCTGCGGCATCGGCACGGCGGCCCCGTCCGGTTCGGGACCGCCGGATCGTCGCACGCCCTTTCCGCCGGAGGGACACGAAAGGGGCCGGTGAACGGCCGAAGGCCGTGAACCCTCGCCGGAGCGGGGTTCACGGCCTTCGCACCTGAGGTGCCGCGCGGGTCAGGCGCGCTGGCGGTTGAACCAGGCACCGCCGTCGGACTTGCCGACGAAGACGGTGATGAGGATGGCGAGCACGGTGTGCACCAGGCCGACCAGGACGAACGGGTAGATGCCGAGGACGGCCGTGATGATGCCGAAGACCATGGCGGTGACGCGGATGCCGTTGCCGCCGCTGCCGAACTTGGCGCCGAGGACGATGGCGAGCACGCCCCAGGCCAGGATCAGGAACGCGATGGCCCACACGGCGCCGACCGACATGTCGGCGATCTGCTGGAACTGGAGGTCGTCCTTGAGCGCCGGGTCGTTCTTGGCCTCGTTGAGGCCGACGGCGCCCATCGCGGCGAAGATCGCACCGATCACCTGGAAGCCGGCGATGATGAAGAGCATCACGCGGGCCGCCTTGACGCCGCCCGGCATCTCCGTCGGACCGGTCGGGTAGCCGCCGGCGTACGGCTGGACCGGCGGGGCCTGCGGGTAGCCGTAGCCGGGCTGCTGGCCCTGCTGCTGGCCGTACGGGTTGTTCGGGTCGCCGAAGCTCATGGGTGGGGTTCCTCCGTTGGATGATCCGGGGACGACGCGGTCCGAGCGGAGGAACTGCATGGTTATTTCCTGTTTTGCCCCCCGGCACTGCCCGCGGCACTGCGCGGCTCATCGTCGTATCATCGTCGACTTTTTGTCCAGCCGGTATCCGCATGTGTTGTGCAAGTGCAACCTGCTGTTCGCTCGAAGTGCGAGATCCCGGGGGACCGGATTGGAACCGGGGCGGGTCCATCCGGGAGGATGGGGGGCATGACTGCCCAGATTCTCGATGGCAAGGCCACCGCAGCCGCGATCAAGTCCGATCTGACCGCCCGCGTGGCGGCGCTCAAGGAGCGGGGTGTCACCCCTGGCCTCGGGACCCTGCTCGTCGGGGACGACCCGGGAAGCCGCTGGTACGTCAACGGCAAGCACCGTGACTGCGCGCAGGTCGGCATCGCGTCCATCCAGCGCGAACTGCCCGAGACCGCGACGCAGGAGGAGATCGAGGCAGTCGTACGGGAGCTCAACGAGAACCCCGAGTGCACCGGCTACATCGTGCAACTCCCGCTTCCCAAGGGCATCGACGCAAACCGTGTCCTGGAGCTCATGGATCCGGCCAAGGACGCCGACGGTCTGCACCCGATGAGCCTCGGCCGCCTCGTGCTCGGCATCGAGGGTCCGCTGCCCTGCACGCCGTACGGCATCGTGCAGTTGCTGCGCCACCACGGCGTCGGGATCAAGGGCGCGAACGTGGTCGTCGTCGGCCGCGGCATCACCATCGGCCGGCCGATGCCGCTGGTGCTGACCCGCAAGTCGGAGAACGCCACGGTGACGCAGTGCCACACGGGCACCCGCGATCTGTCGGCGCACCTGAGGCAGGCGGACATCATCGTCGCCGCCGCCGGTGTCCCGCACCTGATCAAGCCGGAGGACGTCAAGCCGGGGGCTGCCGTGCTGGACGTCGGCGTCAGCCGCGACGAGAACGGCAAGATCGTCGGCGACGTGCACCCCGGTGTCGCGGAGGTGGCCGGCTGGGTCGCCCCCAACCCGGGTGGCGTGGGTCCGATGACCCGCGCGCAGTTGCTGGTCAACGTGGTCGAGGCGGCCGAGCGCGCGGCGTCGGCCACGACCGAGGGCTGAGCCGGCGCCATGGGCGTACGCACGAACGACGTCCCCGAGGACGCCGCCGCGCCGGGCGGCCGTGACGGCGCCGAGCCCGCCGCCCGGCCCGCCGAGGCTGCCGTGGAGGGGGCCGCCGGCCACGACGCGTCCGTCGCGGGGCCGGGCGGCCCCGCCGCTGACGGGGGTGCCGCCGCGCCGGGCGGCGACCGGTCCGGGACCGGGGAGCCGTGTGGCCACGCGGCCGACGAGGCCACCGCCGAGGCGCGGCAGGAGGCCTCTCCGGCCGGGGCCGGGGAGAAGAAGCCCTCGCGGCGGCCCCCCGCCGTCACGCGGGACACCGCGCGGCCCGAGGGCGGCGGTCGCGCCGCTCCCAAGGACGCCCCCGCCCCCGCGCGTCAGTGGCCCCTGCTCACCGTGCTCGGGATGACCGCGGCCGGCATCCTCGTCGTCGGCACCGACGCCTTCGCCGAGGCCTTCCGGGTCGGCGCGATCCTCATCGGGGCCGCGCTCATCACCGGAGCCGTGCTGCGGCGCTGCATGCCCTCGGTCGGCATGCTCGCCGTGCGCTCGCGCTTCACGGACATGATCACGTACGGCGTGCTCGGCGTGGCGATCGTGCTGCTCGCGCTCGTGACGCAGCCGAAGCCCTGGCTGGACATCCCCATCCTCGAGGACGCCGTGCACTTCACCGTGCGCTAGCGGAACCGTGCGCCGGCGGATCACTGCCCGAAACGCGGAACGGCGCCCGTCCTCTCCCCCGAGGGAGGACGGGCGCCGTCGTGTTTCAAGGGTCATGCACGCGCCAAGAGCGATCAAGGGGCGGCTGGGGCCTGTGGCACGGAAGTGACCATTCCGCCACCGTGTGATCGTTCCGCCACGGAAAGGAACGGCCTGGTCAACACCGGCGCACCCCCTGTACGCCCCGCCAGGACGCGCGACGGCCACCCCGGCGTGACCCGCCGTACGGTGGATGCAGCGGCCTCGCGGGCGGTCCGGACGGGTGAGCGGCGCCACAAGGGGGTGTGGATTGCCCGGGGTCCGGGTCGGATAGCCTGACCGCTGGAATTCTCTTCACGTCAAGATTCAGGTCGGGCGTGGACGAGATGTCCCGCACGAGGGGCAGTGTTGCCCACCGCCAGCTGTCTTACGGAGATCGCCATGACCCGCACTCCCGTCAACGTCACCGTGACCGGCGCGGCCGGCCAGATCGGCTACGCGCTGCTCTTCCGCATCGCCTCCGGCCACCTGCTCGGCGCGGATGTGCCGGTCAAGCTGCGCCTGCTCGAGATCCCGCAGGGTCTGAAGGCCGCCGAGGGCACGGCCATGGAGCTCGACGACTGCGCCTTCCCGCTGCTCAAGGGCATCGACATCACCGACGACCCGAACGTGGCCTTCGACGGTGCCAACGTCGCCCTCCTCGTCGGCGCCCGCCCCCGCACCAAGGGCATGGAGCGCGGCGACCTGCTGTCCGCCAACGGCGGCATCTTCAAGCCGCAGGGCAAGGCCATCAACGACAACGCCGCGGACGACATCAAGGTCCTCGTCGTCGGCAACCCGGCCAACACCAACGCGCTCATCGCGCAGGCCGCCGCCCCGGACGTACCGGCCGAGCGCTTCACCGCGATGACCCGCCTCGACCACAACCGTGCGATCTCGCAGCTGGCCGCCAAGACCGGCGCCGCCGTCTCCGACATCAAGCGCCTCACCATCTGGGGCAACCACTCGGCGACCCAGTACCCGGACATCTTCCACGCGGAGATCGCGGGCAAGAACGCCGCCGAGACGGTGAACGACGAGGCGTGGCTGGCCGACACCTTCATCCCGACCGTCGCCAAGCGCGGCGCCGCGATCATCGAGGCCCGGGGCGCGTCCTCGGCCGCGTCGGCCGCGAACGCCGCCATCGACCACGTCCACACCTGGGTGAACGGCACCGCCGAGGGCGACTGGACCTCCATGGGCATCCCGTCGGACGGCTCCTACGGCGTCCCGGAGGGCCTGATCTCCTCCTTCCCGGTCACCTGCAAGGACGGCAAGTACGAGATCGTCCAGGGTCTGGAGATCAACGACTTCTCGCGTGCGCGCATCGACGCGTCCGTGAAGGAGCTGGAGGAGGAGCGCGCGGCGGTCCGCGAGCTCGGCCTCGTCTGACGCACCGCGCACAGCGGTTCACGCCCCCGGCGGCTCCGGCCACCGGGGGCGTGCTGTCTTCTCCGGGTGCTGCTTCCCGCGCTGCCGCAGGGGCCGGGAGACCCGGGCGCGTTCAGACGGCTGTCGGCGCCCCCGAGTTGACGTGCACCGAGGCGATGCGGTCGAGCTCGTCGAAGAGGACGTCCACCGTGCCGCCGTCGGGGAGGCCCGCGCTCAGGCGGTCGGCGGCCCGGCGTACGGGCAGGTCGTGGTGGGCGACGTAGCCCTCGACGACCCGCCGCGCGGAGCCGCCGAGCAGGCCGGCGCCGGTGAGCAGGACACGGGGGAGCGTGATCGCGTTCGGCTCGGCGACGGGGACCTTGGGGTCGTCGGGGACCAGGTAGGCGCGCGCGGACGGATTGGCCTGCACGCCGATGTAGCCGGACGCGCCGAGGACCCCCATCGCGGTGAACGCCAGGGTCTCCGCCGCCCGGCGCGGGTCCTCGTGCCCCGCGAGGGGGAGCAGCTCACTCGTGAACTCGGGCAGACCGTGGGTCCGGCCGTACGCGCGGAGCGTCTCGGCGGCGTGCACCACGGGCGAGCCCTGGAAACCGGGGTTGGCCCAGGCCCACAGCCACGACTGGTCGTCGGTGTCGAACGTGCCGAGCAGCGAGATCCGCAGCTCCCGGCCGGACTGCCGGTACAGGCACTCCCCGAGGTCGGCGCTCCACTCACCGACGGGCATGAAGTCGTTGAACGTCTCGAGCTGTTCGGCGCCCCAGGCCGCGTGCTGCTCGGTGAGCCGGAGGAACGGCTCGCGGAAAGTCGTGGTCATGCACCTGACCCTAAGGGACCCGCCGCCACGCCTACGCCCCCTTGATCGCGCACGGGGGCGAGTGACGTACGTCGCACACACGGTGTGAAGCAGAACACTTTCCGTTAACCGTTCCGCATGGATTTGGGATCCCCGGGCAGGCGGCCAGATCGCCGGGGTGTGACCGGTGCAGGACGAAACGGAAACGAAAGGTCAAACACGACGTGTCGGCAGCACAACAGACCATCCATGTGGGCGGAGAGTGGCGCTCGGCCCTCTCCGGCGCCACGCGCGGGATCATCGACCCCGTCGACACGAGCGTGTTCGCCGTCGTCTCGGAGGGCGGCGTCGCCGACACCGACGACGCCGTGGCCGCCGCGCGTGCCGCCTTCGACGACGGGACCTGGCCGCGGACGCCGGTCGCCGAGCGGGCGGCCCTGCTGCGCCGCGTCGCCGCCCTGCTCGAGCGTGACCGGGAGAGGATCGCCGGCCTGGAGAGCCGGGACGCCGGCAAGACCCTGGAAGAGGGGCGCACCGACGTCGACTGCGTGCGCGACGCCTTCGTCTACTTCGCCGACCTCGTCATGAACGAGAGCGGCGGCCGCGTCGTCGACGCCGGGTCCGACGAGATCCACAGCGTGGTTGTCCACGAGCCCGTCGGCGTCTGCGCGCTGATCACGCCCTGGAACTACCCCCTGCTCCAGGCCAGCTGGAAGATCGCCCCGGCCCTCGCGGCGGGCAACACCTTCGTGATCAAGCCCAGCGAGATCACCCCGCTGACCACCGTCGCGCTGCTGGAGCTCCTGATGGAGGCCGGGCTGCCCCCCGGCGCCGCGAACCTCGTCACCGGCCCCGGCGACACCGTCGGCGCACGGCTCGCCGAGCACCCGGACGTGGACCTCGTGTCCTTCACCGGCGGGCTCGTCAGCGGCACCAGGGTCGCCCGCGCCGCCGCCGACACCGTCAAGAAGGTGGCCCTGGAACTCGGCGGCAAGAACCCCAACGTGGTCTTCGCCGACGCCTGCGCCACCGAGGAAGGCTTCGACACCGCCGTCGACCAGGCGCTCAACGCCGCCTTCATCCACAGCGGCCAGGTCTGCTCCGCCGGATCGCGCCTCATCGTCGAGGAGTCCCTGCGCGAGCGCTTCGTCGCCGAACTCGCCCGCCGCGCCGAGAGGATCCGGCTCGGACGCGGCACCGAGAAGGGCGTCGAGTGCGGCCCGCTCGTCTCCGCGCAGCAGCTCGCGAGGACCGAGGACTTCGTGGCGTCCGCGCTGCAGGAGGGCGCGGTGCTCCGGGCGGGCGGCGAACGTCCGGACGGTCCCGGCTACTTCTACCGCCCCACCGTCCTCGACCGGTGCAACCGCTGGATGCGGGTCGTCCGTGAGGAGATCTTCGGGCCGGTCCTCACCGTCGAGACGTTCCGTACGGAGGAGGAGGCGGTCGCCCTCGCCAACGACACCGAGTACGGCCTCGCGGGCGCCGTGTGGACCGCCGACGCCGGCCGCGCCCGCCGCGTCGCCGGACGGATGCGCCACGGCACGGTGTGGATCAACGACTTCCACCCCTACCTCCCGCAGGCGGAGTGGGGCGGCTTCGGGAAGTCGGGCACCGGCCGCGAGCTGGGCCCGACGGGTCTCGCCGAGTACCGCGAGAGCAAGCACATCTATCAGAACCTCGCCCCGCGCCCCGTGCGCTGGTTCGCGGGCTGAGCGGAGAGAACAGCATGACCGAGCACCACACCGTGTACGACTACGTCGTCGTCGGCGGCGGCACCGCCGGATCCGTGATCGCCTCCCGCCTCACCGAGGACCCCGACGTCACCGTCGCCGTCATCGAGGGCGGCCCCAGCGACGTCGGCCGCGACGACGTGCTGACCCTGCGCCGCTGGATGGGACTCCTCGGCGGCGAACTGGACTACGACTACCCGACGACCGAGCAGCCCCGCGGCAACTCGCACATCCGCCACAGCCGCGCCCGCGTGCTCGGCGGCTGCTCCTCCCACAACACCCTCATCGCCTTCAAGCCGCTGCCCTCCGACTGGGACGAGTGGGCCGAGGCAGGAGCCGAGGGCTGGGACGCCGCGTCGATGGACCCGTACTTCGCCAAGCTGCGCAACAACATCGTCCCCGTCGACGAGGCCGACCGGAACGCCATCGCCCGCGACTTCGTCGACGCCGCGCAGACCGCGCTCGAGGTGCCGCGCATCGAGGGCTTCAACAGCAAGCCGTTCCACGAGGGCGTCGGCTTCTTCGACCTCGCGTACCACCCGGAGAACAACAAGCGCTCCTCCGCCTCGGTCGCCTACCTGCACCCCTTCCTCGACCGGCCGAACCTGCACATCGCCCTGGAGACCTGGGCGTTCCGGCTGGAGATCGAGGGCACCAGGGCCACCGGCGTGCACGTGCGCACCAAGGACGGCGAGGAGCACGTCGTACGCGCCCGGCGCGAAGTCCTCGTGTGCGCCGGCGCCGTGGACACCCCGAGGCTGCTCATGCACTCCGGCATCGGGCCGCGCGCCGACCTGGAGAAGCTCGGCATCCCCGTCGTCCACGACCTGCCGGGCGTCGGCGAGAACCTGCTCGACCACCCCGAGTCCGTCATCGTGTGGGAGACCCACGGGCCGATCCCCGAGAACTCGGCGATGGACAGCGACGCCGGTCTGTTCGTCCGCCGGGACCCCGCCTCGGACGGGCCCGACCTGATGTTCCACTTCTACCAGATCCCCTTCACCGACAACCCTGAGCGCCTGGGCTACGAACGCCCCGCGCACGGCGTGTCGATGACCCCGAACATCCCCAAGCCGAGGAGCCGCGGCCGGCTGTACCTGACCAGCGCGGACCCCGAGGTCAAGCCCGCCCTCGACTTCCGGTACTTCACCGACGAGGACGACTACGACGGCCGCACCCTCGTCGACGGCATCCGCATCGCCCGGCGCATCGCGGCCCAGCAGCCGCTGGCCGGCTGGCTGAAGCGCGAGGTCTGCCCGGGACCCGAGGTCACCTCGGACGAGGAGCTCAGCGAGTACGCGCGCAAGGTCGCGCACACCGTCTACCACCCCGCCGGCACCTGCCGGATGGGCGCCGCCGACGACGAACTCGCCGTCGTCACGCCCGACCTGAGGATCCGGGGGCTCGACGGCGTACGCGTCGCCGACGCCTCCGTCTTCCCCACCATGACCGCCGTCAACCCGATGATCGGGGTGCTGATGGTCGGGGAGAAATGCGCTGACCTGCTGGGAGGCAATGCCTGATGAACACTCCGCCGCCCGTCTTCTCCGTACGCGAACTGTGGAAGGTCTTCGGACCCAAGGCCGACCGGGTGCCCGCCGACCCCGCTCTGGGCGCTCTGGCCCCCGCCGAGCTGCGCGAGCGCACCGGATGCACCGCCGCCGTGCGCGACGTGTCCTTCGACGTCCGCAAGGGCGAGGTCTTCGTCGTCATGGGCCTGTCCGGATCCGGCAAGTCCACCCTCGTGCGCTGCCTGACCCGTCTCATCGAGCCCACGTCCGGCTCGGTCTCCATCGACGGCGAGGACGTGCTGTCCATGGACGCCGGGCGGCTGCGCGAACTGCGCCGCCACCGCGCCGCCATGGTCTTCCAGCACTTCGGGCTGCTGCCGCACCGCTCGGTCCTCGACAACGTCGCGTACGGGCTGGAGATCCAGGGCATGGGGCGCGCCAAACGCCGCGAGCGGGCGGCCGGGTTCGTCGCCAAGGTCGGCCTCGAGGGCATGGAGCACCGCCGTCCCGGCCAGCTGTCGGGCGGTCAGCAGCAGCGCGTGGGACTGGCCCGCGCGCTGGCCGTCGACCCCGAAGTCCTGCTCTTCGACGAGCCGTTCAGCGCGCTCGACCCGCTCATCCGGCGGGACATGCAGGAGGAGGTCGTACGGCTGCACCGCGAGGAGGGCCGCACGATGGTCTTCATCACCCACGACCTGAGCGAGGCGCTCAAGCTCGGCGACCGCATCGCGCTGATGCGGGACGGCCGGATCGTGCAGCTCGGCACGCCCGAGGAGATCGTGGGCGATCCGGCGGACGAGTACGTGCGGGACTTCGTACGGGACGTGCCGCGCGAGCAGGTCATGACCGTGCGCACCGCGATGCGCCCCGCCGAGACGTCCGAGACGAAGACGGGGCCGGCGCTGACGCCCGACGCCACGGTCCACGAGGCGATCGAGGCCGTCGCCCGCACGGGCAAGACCGCCCGGGTCGTCGAGGACGGCCGCTGCGTGGGCGTCGTCGACCAGACGGGCCTGCTGGGGGTCGTGGCGGGGGTCGCCGCGACGAAGGGGGCCGCCTGATGCGTACGCACACGACCTGGGGACCGCCGGGTGCCGCCTTCGGCGGCGTGAACCCACCCCCGCGCATGCGGCCGGCATCCGCGGTCGCCGCGCCGAACAGGCGTGTCCGGAGTGTCTCCGGCGCCACCGGCCACGGGCCCCGGGCCCGCGCCACGGCGCGTCCGTACGGGTGCCCGGCTCGTGACGGTGCCACCCCCGCGGCGGGTGTGTCCCGCTCGCCGGAGGGCCGGCAGATGCGGCGGCGGTGGTCGCGATGACCGCTTCCGCCACGACCACCGCCCCCGCTGCGGCGACCGGCCCGCTGCGCGCCCTCGTTTCACGGCGCACCGCGATCGCCGTGGGCGGCGCCGTGCTCCTCGTCCTCGGCGCCGTCCTCGTCGGCGGCGGCACCTGGCCCGACCGGTTCGCCGTCGACCTGTCCGGGCCGCTCGGCGACACCAGCGACTGGATCATCGACAACCGGGACAGCCACCCCCTGTTCCTCTACTTCCTGGGGCACGTCAGCAACGCCGTCGTGCTGTCCGTGCGCGCCGTCTACCTGGTGCTCCTCGCCGCCGGCTGGGCCGGGGTCACCGCCGCCGCCGGGCTCGTCGCCTGGCGGGTCGCCGGGGTCCGGCTGGCGCTCACCGCCGTCGCCGCGTTCGCCGCGTGCGGACTGCTCGGCATGTGGGTTCCCACCATGCAGACCCTCGCGCTCATGGTCGTCGCGGTCGCCGCGTCCGTCCTGTTGGGCGCGCTCCTCGGGCTCGCCGCCGGGCTGTCGGACCGTACGCACCGGGCGCTGCGGCCCGTGCTCGACACCATGCAGGTGCTGCCCGCCTTCGCGTACCTGCTGCCCGTCGTCCTCGTCTTCGGCATCGGCGTACCGGCCGCCGTCCTCGCCACCGTCGTCTACGCGGCCCCGCCCATGGCCCGTCTGACCGCGCTCGGACTGCGCGGCGCGGACGCCGGGGTGATGGAGGCCGCTGCCTCGCTCGGCGCGACCGGGCGCCAGCGCCTGCTGACGGCCCGGCTCCCGCTGGCCCGCAAGGAACTGCTGCTCGGCCTCAACCAGTCGATCATGATGGCCCTGTCGATGGCCGTGATCGCCTCGGTGATCGGCGCCGGCGGTCTCGGCGACCGCGTCTACCAGGCGCTCGCCTCCGTCGACGTCGGCGCCGCGCTCGCCGCGGGCATCCCGATCGTGCTGCTCGCCGTCGTTCTCGACCGCGTCACCGCCGCGGCGGGGGAGCGGATCGGCAGCCCGCCGAGGACCGGTCGTGCCGCCCGCTTCGGGTGGCCCGTCGCCGCCGCCGTCGCCGTGGCCGCCGCCGTCGCGGGCCGGCTCGCCGGCCGCCTCGCCTGGCCCGACGCCTGGACCGTGAACATCGCGGAGCCCGTCAACCGGGCCGTCGACTGGATGACCGCCCACCTGTACTCGGGCGTGCCCCTCGTCGGCGGCACCGCCGACTGGGCCGGCCGCTTCACCACCTGGGTCCTGGACCCGGTCCGCGACGGACTGCAGTGGCTGCCCTGGTGGGCCGTGCTGGTCATGGTCGGCGTGCTCGCCCTGCTCATCGGCACCTGGCGCACCGCGCTGACCGCCGTCCTCGCGATGGCCGCGATCGGCGTGCTCGGCGTGTGGGATCCCGCGCTGGACACGCTCTCGCAGGTGCTGGCCGCGGTCGCGGTCACCCTCGTCACCGGCTTCGCCGTCGGAATCGCCGCGGCCCGCAGCACCCGGCTGGAGCGGCTGCTGCGTCCCGTGCTGGACGTCTTCCAGACCATGCCGCAGTTCGTGTACCTCATCCCGGTGGTCGCGCTGTTCGGCGTGGGCCGCGCCCCGGCGGTCGCCGCCGCCGTGGTGTACGCGCTGCCCGCCGTCGTGCGCATCACCACCCAGGGCATGCGCGCCGTGGACCCGGTCGCGATGGAGTCGTCGCGCTCGCTGGGCGCGACCGCCCGCCAGCAGCTCCTCCAGGTCCAACTGCCTCTCGCCCGGCCCGCCTTGCTGCTGGCCGTGAACCAGGGCGTCGTTCTCGTCCTCGCCGTCGTCATCATCGGCGGCCTGGTCGGCGGCGGGGCGCTCGGCTACGACGTGGTGTTCGGCCTCGCCCAGGGCGACCTGGCGACCGGACTCGTCGCCGGCGCGGCGATCGTGTGCCTCGGTCTGATGCTGGACCGCGTCACCCAGCCGACCCGCCGCAGCACCGGAAAGGGGGCCTGACATGGCTTCTCGTACACGCATCACCGCGCTTGCCGCGGCGGTCGGGCTCATGGCCGTCACCGGCTGCGGCGCGGCCGACATGACCCGTCAGGCGTCCCCGTACGCCGACGCGCACGGCGCGAAGACCGTGACGCTGTCCGTCCAGTCCTGGGTCGGCGCCCAGGCGAACGTCGCCGTGGCGCAGTACCTGCTCGAACACGAGCTGGGCTACCGCGTCGACACCGTCCAGATCGACGAGGTCCCCGCCTGGGACGCGCTCAGCCAGGGCCGCGTCGACGCGATCCTGGAGGACTGGGGCCACCCGGAGCAGGAGGACCGGTACGTCGCCGGCAAGAAGACCATCACGCCGGGCGGCGACCTCGGCGTGACCGGTCACATCGGCTGGTTCGTGCCGACGTACTTCGCGAAGGCGCACCCGGACGTGACGGACTGGAAGAACCTCGACAGGTACGCGGACCGGCTGCGGACGGCGGAGAGCGGCGGCAAGGGCCAGCTGCTCGACGGCTCGCCCTCGTATGTCACCAACGACAAGGCGCTGGTGAAGAACCTGGACCTGGACTACCAGGTCGTGTTCGCGGGCTCGGAGGCGGCGCAGATCACGCAGATCAAGCAGTTCGCCAAGGAGAAGAAGCCGTTCCTGACCTACTGGTACAAGCCGCAGTGGCTGTTCGAGAAGGTCCCCATGACGGAGGTGAAGCTGCCCGCGTACAAGGAGGGCTGCGACGCCGACCCGGAGAAGGTGGCGTGCGCGTACCCGCACACCCCGCTGCAGAAGTTCCTGAACTCGCGGTTCGCGGACAACGGCGGGAAGGCGGCCGCGTTCCTGAAGAACTTCCGGTGGACGACGGAGCAGCAGAACGACGTGGCGCTCATGATCGCCGAGCAGAAGCTGTCGCCGCAGGCCGCCGCGGCGAAGTGGGTGAAGGAGAACGAGCGCACGTGGCGGGCGTGGCTGCCGCAGTGACGCCCGGACCGTGAGCCGGGCCCGGGGCCGCACCCCGGGCCCGCGGTTCACGCCGCGGGCGTGGCGGCCGCCGACTTCGCCAGCTGGACCGCCGACAGCAGGCTCAGGCCGGGAGCCGCGTCCCGCAGGGCCTTGATCGCCGGAACGGAGTCCGGCGGGTCCTGGACGCCCGCCTCCGCGAGGACCTGGCGGACCCAGCGGGCGTGCAGCTCGCCGTCCGGCCGTGTCCGCGCCTCCGTCACGAGCGCCAGCGCCCGTTCCAGGCCGGGGCGTTCCTCGGGCGAAGCACTGCCCAGGGCCGCGCGGACGGCGTCTTCGATGTCCTCCGCGTCGCGCAGGACCAGCACCGGCATCTCCTGCTTACCGAGTCCGAACATGGCATGATCCTCGGTCGTGAAAGCCTTACTGGGCAAGGAAGTTGAGCAATTCCAGAGGTACGCGGCCGGTCGGACGGCGGGGCCCGGGACCGTGTCCCGGGGCCGCGCGGTGCCCTCTGCCGTCAGCGGATCAGTGAGCCGTCGGAGTGTAGTCACCGGGGCACAGCCGGCCCGTCACGGCCAAGCGGTTCCAGACGTTGATCACCGCGATCGACGCGATGAGGTGGGCCAGTTCGGTCTCGTCGAAGTGCTTCGCCGCCTTCTCGTAGACCTCGTCGGGGACGAAACCTCCCCCAGTCAGCAAGGTCACCGCCTCGGTCAGTTCGATCGCCGCCAGCTCCTTCTCGGTGTAGAAGTGCCGCGACTCCTCCCACGCGCTCAGCTGCACGATGCGCTCCACCGACTCGCCGGCGGCCAGCGCGTCCTTGCTGTGCATGTCGAGGCAGAACGCGCAGTGGTTGATCTGCGAGGCGCGGATCTTCACCAGTTCCAGCAGGGTCGGGTCGAGGCCCTTCCGGGCGGCGCCGTCCAGCCGGACCATGGCCTTGTGGACATCGGGGAGGAGCTCGGAGACGCGGATACGCGGCTCGACCCGGGTGGCGTACGTGTCGTTCGTCGTCATGACAGCGACCGTACGGGTCGGTTGGCTCAGCGATATGGTCCATTCTCATGACGGATTCCTGGGCCACTTTCGGCGCCGACCTGCATCTGGAGCTCCGTGGCACCCGGCTGCGCAGCGGACTCATGGACGCCCTGCGGGAGGCGGTCCGCACCGGCAGGCTCACGCCCGGCACCCGGCTGCCGTCGTCCCGCTCCCTCGCCCTGGACCTGGGCGTCGCCCGCAACACCGTCGCCGACGCCTACGCGGAACTGGTCGCCGAGGGCTGGCTCGTCGCACAGCAGGGCTCCGGCACCCGGGTCGCCCCGAGGTCCGCGCCGCGCAAGCCGCCGTCGGGAGAGGCCCGGGTGCGGGCGCGGCCCGTGCGCCGCGGGCCCGCCTACAGCCTGAAGCCGGGCAGCCCCGACCTCGCGTCGTTCCCGCGCGCGGAATGGCTCAAGGCCGCGCGCAAGGCGCTGACCGCCGCGCCCCACGAGGCGCTCGGCTACGGCGACCCGCGCGGACGCATCGAACTGCGGACCGTGCTCGCCGACTACCTGGCCCGCGCCCGCGGTGTGTACGCCGCCCCGGAACGGGTCGTCGTCTGCAACGGCTTCGTGCACGGTCTGATGCTGATGGGCAGGGTCCTCAGGCAACGGCGGGTGCGGGAGGTCGCCGTCGAGTCCTACGGGCTCGACTTCCACTGGAACGTGCTGACCGGAGCCGGCCTCGGCACGCCCGCGCTGCCCTTCGACGACGTCGGCACGTGCACGGAGGGGCTGGGCGGCATGCGGGGCGTGGGCGCGGTGCTGATGACGCCCGCCCACCAGTTCCCGCTGGGCGTCCCCCTGCACCGCGACCGGCGCGCCGCGGCCGTCGACTGGGCGCGCAGGACGGGCGGTCTGATCCTCGAGGACGACTACGACGGCGAGTTCCGCTACGACCGCCAGCCCGTCGGCGCCCTCCAGGGACTCGACCCCGAACGCGTCGTCTACATGGGCACGGCGAGCAAGTCCCTTGCGCCGGGGCTGCGGCTGGCATGGATGGTGCTGCCGGAGAGCATGGTCGGCGAGGCCCTGGAGGCCAAGGGCCGCGAGGAGTGGGCCTCCGGCGCGCTGGACCAGCTGACGCTGGCGGAGTTCATCGCCTCGGGCGCGTACGACCGGCACGTACGCGGGATGCGGCTGCGCTACCGGCGGCGGCGCGACCAGTTGGTGGCGGCGCTGGCGGAACGCGCGCCCGCCGTCCGCGTCAGCGGGATCGCCGCCGGGCTGCACGCGGTGCTCGAACTCCCGCCGGGCACCGAGCGCCAGGCCGTCCGCTCCGCCGCCTGGCACGGCCTCGCGCTGCACGGCCTCTCGAACTTCCGCCACCCCGACGCGCGGGCCGCCCGCCGTGAAGGACTCGTCGTCGGGTACGCGACGCCGCCGGACAGCGCCTGGACGGGAGCACTGGAGGCGTTGTGCACGTCGCTGGAGGAGCCCGGGGGCCCGGCCGCGGGCCCCGCGGACGCCCGGGCGGCCGAGGGCGCGACGGCCGGGGCGCCACGCGGGCCCGGGGCGCCGCTCACTCGGTGAGGACCGCCCGGAGCTGGTCGAGGCCCCAGTCGAGGTCCTCCTTGCTGATCACCAGCGGCGGCGCGATCCGGATCGTCGCACCGTGGGTGTCCTTGACCAGGACACCCCGGTCCATCAGCTTCTCCGAGATCTCGCGGCCCGTGCCCAGGCCCGGCGCGATGTCCACACCCGCCCACAGCCCGCGTCCGCGCACCTCCGTCACGACGCCGCTCTGCGCCAGCAGGCGCAGTTCGCGGTGCAGGTGATCGCCCAGCTCGGCGGCCCGCGCCTGGAACTCGCCGGTGCGCAGCATCGCGATGACCTCCAGCGCCACCGCGCAGGCCAGCGGATTGCCGCCGAACGTCGACCCGTGCTCGCCCGGCCGGAACACCCCGAGGACCTCGGCGGACGAGACGACCGCCGACACCGGCACCACACCGCCGCCGAGCGCCTTGCCGAGCACGTACACGTCCGGCACGACTCCCTCGTGCTCGCACGCGAACGTCTTTCCCGTCCGGCCCAGACCCGACTGGATCTCGTCCGCCACGAACAGCACACCGCGCTCCCGGGTGAGCCGGCGCACTCCCGGGAGGTAGCCGTGCGGCGGGACCAGCACGCCCGCCTCGCCCTGGACGGGCTCCAGCAGCACCGCCACCGTGTTCGCGGACATGGCCGCGTCGAGCGCCGTCAGGTCGCCGTACGGCACGATCTCGAAGCCGGGCGTGTACGGGCCGTAGTCCGCCCGCGCCTCGTGGTCGGTCGAGAAGCTGATGAGCGTGGTCGTACGGCCGTGGAAGTTGTTCGCCGCGACGATGATCTTCGCCTGTCCCTGGGGGACGCCCTTGACCCGGTAGCCCCATTTGCGGACGGTCTTCACCGCCGTCTCCACCGCCTCCGCGCCGGTGTTCATCGGCAGCACCGTCTCCATGCCGCACAGCTCGGCCAACTGGGCGCAGAAGTCAGCGAACCGGTCGTGGTGGAAGGCGCGGGAGGTGAGCGTGACCCTGTCCAGCTGGGCCTTCGCCGCGTCGATCAGCCGACGGTTGCGGTGACCGAAGTTGAGGGCCGAGTAGCCGGCGAGCATGTCGAGGAACCGGCGCCCCTCGACGTCGGTCATCCAGGCGCCGTCGGCCGAGGCGACGACGACCGGGAGCGGGTGGTAGTTGTGCGCGGTGTGTGCCTCCGCGGCGGCGAAGGCGGATGTCGTGGTCGACACGGGTGCTCCGATCGTCTGGACGGACCAGCCGGTGAGGGACGGCGCCCCGTCCCCCTGGACGGTGCGCGGATCCGGGGGTTTGCCCCCGTTTCTATCGTCGCTCGCCATGCGGACGGGGAAACCGGGCTGTCGGCGTGCCCGCTGGGCCCTGTCCGGTCGATCAGGCCGGAGAGGGGCTAGGGTGGGCGGCACGTGCGGCGACTGGCGTACGGGGAACTGACCCCGAGGAAGCCGCGCGGGGCAGTAACACGTGGTGTCGATCGCCTGGGCACCCCGGGACCACGACCGATGTCACGGACCGTCCCGGAGGACACCATGGCCCTTCCCCTGCCGCACCCCGCGCTCGCCGCCGCCGACCCCGAACTCGCCGCCCTCGTCGGAGCCGAGGAACTGCTCCAGGCCGACACCCTGCGACTGATCCCCAGCGAGAACTACGTCTCGGCCGCCGTGCTCGAGGCATCCGGCACGGTCCTGCAGAACAAGTACAGCGAGGGCTACGCGGGCCGCCGCTACTACGAGGGCCAGCAGAACATCGACCAGGTCGAACGGCTCGCCGTCGCCCGTGCCACGTCCCTCTTCGGCGTCGACCACGCCAACGTCCAGCCCTACTCCGGCTCCCCGGCCAACCTCGCCGTCTACCTCGCCTTCGCCCGGCCCGGCGACACCGTGATGGGCATGGCCCTGCCGATGGGCGGCCACCTCACGCACGGCTGGGGCGTCTCGGCCACCGGCACGTGGTTCCGCGGTGTGCAGTACGGCGTGCGCCACGACGACGGGCTCATCGACTTCGACCAGGTGCGCGACCTCGCCCTCAAGGAGCGGCCCAAGGTCATCTTCTGCGGCGGCACCGCGCTGCCCCGCACCATCGACTTCGCCGCCTTCGCCCAGATCGCGCGCGAGGTCGGCGCGGTGCTGGTCGCCGACATCGCCCACATCGCGGGTCTCGTCGCGGGCGGCGCCCACCCGTCGCCCGTGCCGCACGTCGACGTCGTGTCCACCACGACCCACAAGACCCTGCGCGGGCCGCGCGGCGCCATGCTCATGTGCCGCGAGGAGCACGCCAAGGCCGTCGACAAGGCCGTCTTCCCCGGTCTCCAGGGCGGCCCCCACAACCAGACGACCGCCGCGATCGCCGTCGCACTCCACGAGGCGGCCCAGCCCTCCTTCCGCGACTACGCCCGCGCCGTCGTGGCCAACGCCAAGGCGCTCGCCGCCGAGCTGCTCGCGCGCGGCTTCGACCTGGTCTCCGGCGGCACCGACAACCACCTGATCCTGATCGACCTGACCTCCAAGGACGTCCCGGGCAAGGTGGCGGCCAAGGCGCTCGACCGGGCCGGGATCGTCGTCAACTACAACACCGTGCCCTTCGACCCCCGCAAGCCCTTCGACCCCTCCGGCATCCGCATCGGCACGCCGTCGCTGACCTCCCGCGGCCTCGGCACGGAGCACATGGCCGCGGTCGCCGAGTGGATCGACCGCGGTGTCGCGGCGGCGGCCAAGGGCGACGAGACCGCGCTGGCCGCGATCCGCGCGGAGGTGTCCGACCTGATGTCGGCGCATCCGGCGCCGGGCCTGCCCGCATAGCCCGAGGGGGCCGGGGCCTGCCGGGTCGGTCCGGCCGGTCCCGGCGACCCGGTCCGGGCGGGGGACCGCACGTGTGTTCCTCGTCTCATCGGCCACGCACCGCAGCCACCGCGATCCGCACCGGCGACGGTCCGCACGGGCCACGATCCGCACCGGCCACGATCCCGAACCTCCCGCCCTCCCGGAGCCGGCCCGGCGCCGGGGGACGCGTACACCGGTTGCGCACCTGAGAGAATGTGGAGCATGGCCTCAGTTCGCCCGCCCGTCGCCCACCACCACCCTCAGGGGAATGGCACCGCCATGCAGCGTCGACCTCGTGTGCTCTCCGGAATCCAGCCCACCGCCGGCTCGTTCCACCTCGGCAACTACCTCGGCGCCGTCCGCCAGTGGGTCGCGCTCCAGGAGTCCCACGACGCGTTCTACATGGTCGTGGACCTGCATGCGATCACCGTTCCGCAGGACCCCGCCGAGCTGCGTGCCAACACCCGGCTCGCCGCCGCCCAGCTGCTCGCCGCGGGGCTCGACCCCGAGCGCTGCACCCTGTTCGTGCAGAGCCACGTGCCCGAGCACGCCCAGCTGGCGTGGGTGATGAACTGCCTGACGGGCTTCGGCGAGGCGTCCCGGATGACGCAGTTCAAGGACAAGTCCGCCAAGCAGGGCGCCGACCGCGCCTCGGTCGGCCTGTTCACGTACCCGATCCTGCAGGTCGCGGACATCCTGCTGTACCAGGCCAACGAGGTCCCGGTCGGCGAGGACCAGCGCCAGCACATCGAGCTGACCCGCGACCTGGCCGAGCGTTTCAACGGCCGCTTCGGCGACACGTTCACCGTCCCCGCTCCGCACATCCTCAAGGAGACGGCGAAGATCTACGACCTCCAGGACCCGTCGATCAAGATGAGCAAGTCGGCCTCCACGCCGAAGGGCCTCATCAACCTGCTGGACGAGCCGAAGACGACCGCCAAGAAGGTCAGGAGCGCGGTCACCGACACGGACACCGTGATCCGTTTCGACCCGGTCGGGAAGCCGGGTGTCAGCAACCTGCTCAGCATCTACTCCACCCTCACGGGTACGGCTGTGGCCGATCTGGAGCGGAAGTACGAGGGCAAGGGCTACGGTGCGCTCAAGACGGACCTCGCCGAGGTGATGGTCGAATTCGTCACACCGTTCCGCACCCGCACACAGGAATACCTGGACGACACGGAGACGCTGGACTCCATCCTGGCCAAGGGCGCGGAGAAGGCCCGCGCGGTGGCCGCGGAGACGCTGGCCACCACGTACGAGCGGGTGGGCTTCCTCCCCGCCAAGCACTGAGCGCGAGGCCGGCGAGACCGGGCGCGAGCACCGAGCGCGCCCGGTCGTGCACCGAGCGCACACCGGAGGGCCGCCGGGCGGAAGGAGTCCGAGGACCTGTGTCCAAGGCCTCTGGCCGAACCGGCGGTACAGCCGCCACACTGGCGGCGGCACACCCGCGCAGGCTGTCCACAGCAGCCCGCGCACCGAGACTGAGGAGAACGACGTGGGGACCGTAACGCTCGGCGTTTCGATCGCGGTCCCGGAGCCGTACGGCAGCCTGCTCCAGGAGCGGCGTGCGGGCTTCGGGGATCCCGCCGCGCACGGCATTCCGACACACGTCACCCTCCTGCCGCCGACCGAGGTCGACTCCGCCGCCCTGCCCGCGGTGGAGGCGCACCTCACGTCCGTCGCGGCGGCCGGGCGACCGTTCCGGATGCGCCTGTCCGGCACGGGCACGTTCCGCCCGCTGTCGCCCGTCGTCTTCGTCCAGGTCGTCGAAGGCGGCTCGGCCTGCTCCTGGCTCCAGCAGCGGGTGCGGGACGCGTCCGGTCCGCTGGTGCGCGAGCTGCACTTCCCCTACCACCCGCACGTCACCGTCGCCCACGGCATCTCCGAGGAGGCGATGGACCGGGCGTACGAGGAGCTCTCGGAGTACGCCGCCGAGTGGACCTGCGCCTCCTTCGCCCTGTACGAGCAGGGCCCGGACGGCGTGTGGCGCAAGCTGCGCACCTTCGCCTTCGGGGGCGGTGTGCCGGGGGTCCCCGCCCAGAGCGCACCGGTCGACGAGCGGGCCACCACCGCCTGACCGTCCCACCCGTGGGCCTGGCCGCCGCGTCACCGGTTCGCCGGCGTACAGCGGCACGGGCACTGGCGGCGCGATCGCCGGGTAGGCGTACGGCATGGACTGGCTGATCAAGCTCCCCGTCGTCGGCCCGCTCGCCGCCCGCCTGATGCGCACGCACGCCTGGCGCAGCTACGAGACCCTGGAGCGGGTGCACTGGACGCGGCTGGCCGCGGCCGTCACGTTCCTCAGCTTCCTCGCCCTCTTCCCGCTGATCACGGTGGCCGCCGCGATCGGCGCCGCGCTGCTCGACCAGGAGGCGCTGGACACGCTGAAGGACAAGATCTCCGACCAGGTGCCGGGCATCTCCGAGCAGGTCGACATCGACGGCCTCGTCGCGAACGCGGGCACCGTGGGGGCGGTCGCCGGTGCTCTGCTGCTGTTGACCGGCATCGGCTGGGTCGGCTCCATCCGGGACTGCCTGCGGGCCGTGTGGGAGCTCGACGACCAGGACGAGGGCAATCCTCTGGTGCGCAAGCTCAAGGACGCGGGCGTGCTGGCCGGCCTCGGAGGCATCGGTCTGGCCTCGCTCGCCGCCTCCGCGCTCGGTTCCACGGCGGTCGGCTGGGGCGCGGAGCGGCTGGACCTGGCGGAGGGCGGGATCGGCGGCGTCCTGCTGCGCACCGCCGTCCTCGTGGTCGCGGTGCTCGCGACTTCCTGATCCTGCTCTACGTCCTGACCCTGCTGCCCGGCGTGCAGCCGCCGCGCCGCAGGCTGGTCGTGGCGGCCCTGATCGGCGCGGTCGGCTTCGAACTGCTCAAGATGCTGCTCGGCGGCTACATGCAGGGCGTCGCGACTCGCAGCATGTACGGCGCCTTCGGCGTGCCGGTCGCACTCCTGCTCTGGATCAACTTCACCGCCAGACTGCTGCTGTTCTGCGCCGCCTGGACGGCGACGCGGAGCAGCGGCGACGGCGAGGAGGTCACGGGCGCGGGAGGCGGCGCATCCTCTCGGGAAGCGGCCAGCGGCGCTTGACGAGGAACGCGCCCGCGGCCAGCAGCACCAGCACGCCGCCCACGACGCCGAGCGCGACGCCCATGCCGCCCGAGCCGTGCTGTGCGGCGGCCACGGGCTTCACGGGCGCCCCCTTGCCGTCCTTGACCGGCTCGGCCGTCGCATCCGTGTCGGCCGACTTCGGCGGCACGAGCTCACCCACCGGGGTCACCTTGCCGGCCGCCGCGAAGCCCCAGTCGAACAGCCGGGCGGTCTCCTTGTAGACCGCCTGGCTCTCCTCGGACTCCGGGTTCATGACCGTCACGAGCAGGACCCGGCCGTCCCGTTCGGCGACACCCGTGAACGTCGCTCCGGCGTGTGTCGTGTTGCCGTTCTTGATGCCCGCGATGCCCTTGTACGGCTCGATCCCGACCGACCCGGTGAGCAGGCGGTTGGTGTTCTGGATCTCGAACGACTCGCGCTCCTCGCCCTCCTTCTGCTCGCCGGGGAAGGACGCGCGGACCGTGGAGCAGTACTCGCGGAAGTCCTTCTTCTGCATGCCGCTGCGCGCGATGAGCGTGAGGTCGTACGCGGAGGAGACCTGACCGGGGGCGTCGTAGCCGTCCGGGGAGACGACGCGCGTGTCGAGTGCCTGCAGCTCGTCGGCGTGCGCCTGCATGTCCTGGACCGTCTTGGCCATGCCGCCGTTCATCTCCGTCAGCACGTGCACGGCGTCGTTGCCGGAGCGCAGGAACACGCCGAGCCACAGGTCGTGGACCGTGTAGGTGTGGTCCTCCTTGACCCCGACGAGGCTGCTGCCCTCGCCGACGTCCGCGAGGTCCTGGGCGGTCACCTTGTGGACGGTGTCCTTGGACAGCTTGGGCAGCACCGTGTCCGCGAAGAGCATCTTCATCGTCGAGGCGGGGGGCAGGCGCCAGTGCGCGTTGTGGGCGGCGAGCACGTCGCCGCTCTCGGCGTCCGCGACGATCCACGAACGGCCGCTGACGTCCTTCGGCAGGACCGGAGCGCCCGCGCCGAGTCTGACCTGTGTGCCCGGCTTGCCCAGTTGGGCCCCGCCGACCGTCGACATGGTGGCCGGCGGCTTGGGCTGTTTTCTGACCGGCTTGTCGTCGAGCGTCGCCCCGGACGCGGGCGCGGCGGTCAGAGCGGGCAGCATCGCGCAGGCCACGGCGGCGAGCACCGCCCTTCTCGCGAACGGTTGGAAGGCAGCAGACAGAGCAGACACGGACGAGAACGTACAGGGCGTTGCTGAAAATATGGAGATCGGACCGCTGACCCGCCGGGAGTGACGCCGGGACAGAGCACCCCGCGAGGCCCGGTCGGCGGACGCCCGCGATACTTGACTCATGAAGCTCAGCCGCCCCGTGTCCTGGTTCCTGCTCGCGTTCGGGGTATGGAGCTGGTTCATCTGGATCACTTTCGTCAAGAACCTGTGGCAGGACGCCAGTGGGCTCGCGTTCGACGACGCGGGCGACCCGACCGGGTACTTCTGGGTCCATCTGCTGCTCGCCATCACGTCCTTTGTCCTGGGGACGGTCATCGGCACCATCGGGTTGCGCGGTCTGCGCGCATTGCGCCGTGAGCGCACACAAAAGGGGTAGGGGAACGCGTTCGTGGTCGCTGTCGTGGTGCTCGTGATCATTCTGGTCGTCGTCCTGCTCGCGGGCGTGCATTGGTACGTGTGGCGTCGCCTGGTGCGCGACACGACAGCGCCGGGCGGGACCGCCCGCAGGGTCGGGACGGTGGTGCTGTGGGTGCTGCCGCTGCTGTCGCTCGGCGCGCTGACGTCGGGCCGCGCGGGTGCGCCGTTCGCGGTGCAGCAGGTGCTCGCCTGGCCCGGCTTCCTGTGGCTCGCCGCGCTGCTGTACCTGGTGCTGGCGCTGGTGGCGGGCGAGGTGGTGCGCCCTGTGCTGCGGCGTCTCCTCGCCCGCCGCGCACCGGTCCCCGGCGACGCCGCCACGGGTGCTCCCGGCTCCGGCAACGGGCCGGTCGCGGCCCCGGCCGCCGTCTCGCCGGCACCCGTCGGTGCCCGTGCCGACGCCGCTGTTCCCGCCGTGCCCGCGGGACCGTCCGGCGACGGGGCCGTGGCGACGACGGCCATCATCCCGCCGGCCACGGGCGACGCCGCGTCCGAGGAGACCCGTACGGACGCACCCCAATCCGCACTCGCACCCGAATCCGCACCCCAATCCGCACCCGAATCCGCACCCGGATCGGCACCCGCGTCCGGCGACGCGGCCCGCGGGGCGCTCTCGCGGCGGCTGTTCGTATCGCGGGTCGTCGGCGGCGCGGCCGCCACCGCCGCGCTGGGGACCGTGGGATACGGCACGTACGGCGTGCTGCGCGGCCCCCGCGTCAAGCGCGTCACCGTTCCGCTCGCCAAGCTGCCGCGTGCCGCCCACGGCTACCGCATCGCCGTCGTCAGCGACATCCACCTCGGGCCCGTTCTGGGCCGCGCCCACACGCAGCGCATCGTGGACTCCATCAACGCCGCCCAGCCCGACCTCGTTGCGGTCGTGGGCGACCTCGTCGACGGCAGCGTCGCCGACCTCGGGCCCGCCGCCGAGCCGCTCGCCGGGCTCCGCTCGCGTGACGGCGCGTTCTTCGTGACGGGCAACCACGAGTACTTCTCGGGCGCGGACGCGTGGGTCGACCACGTACGCGAGCTGGGCCTGCGGCCGCTGCGCAACGAGCGCGTCGAGATCGCGGGCGGTTTCGACCTGGCCGGTGTCGACGACGTCGCGGGCGAGAGCGAGGGCCAGGGCCCCGACTTCGCCAAGGCGCTCGGTGACCGCGACCGCTCCCGCGCGGCCGTCCTCCTCGCGCACCAGCCGGTCGTCATCCACGACGCCGTCGAGCAGGGCGTGGACCTCCAGCTCTCCGGGCACACCCACGGCGGCCAGCTCTGGCCGGGAAACCTCCTCGCGGGCCTCGCCAATCCGACCGTCGCGGGTCTGGAGCGATACGGCGACACGCAGTTGTACGTCTCCCGCGGCGCGGGCGCGTGGGGCCCGCCGGTGCGCGTCGGGGCCTCGTCCGACATCACCGTCGTGCAGCTCGCCTCACGCCAGGCGTGACGGGGGCGCGGGCAGCCGCGTGAGCGGCGTCCCGTTCCCGTCGGACGGCGCGGGCGTTTGGCGGCCGGCGGAGCCGGACCGGCTGTGACCCCGGGCGGCGTGTCCGCTCAGTCCTCGCCGCCCGCGTCGCGGGAGCCGGAGGCGGAATCCGAGCCGTCGCCGTGCGCCTTGCGGGCGGCGACGGTCTGCGCCATCCCGGGCAGGAAGTCGGTGAACAGCTCGTGCACCTCGCGGACCAGCGGCCGCAGCACCCGGAACCGGGCGAGCGCCACTCCGCGGCTGGTCAGCCGGGCGCCGCGGACGGCCAGCCGCCGGCTGCGCTCGCTGTTCTGGGAGCGGTCGAACACCCAGTACAGGACCAGACCCATCTGGGAGAGCCACATCAACTCCGGGAGGATCTCGCGCAGTTCCTCCGGGACCTTGGACCTGGACCCGGCCAGCACCTCGCGGTGCACCGCGATGGCCTCCTCGCGGGCGTGCTCCGACTCGGGGGAGAACGGGCTCAGCGGGCTCTCCGGGTCGGCGGCGTTCTTGAAGAACTGGGCCGCGAACTCGTGGTAGGGCTCCGCGATGTCCAGCCAGGCGGTCAGCACCCCGGCCATCCGCGCCTCGAGGTCGGTCTCCTTGTCCAGCACGGGCCGGACCGCTGCCCTGTGCTCGGCGGCGATCCGGTCGTAGAAGCCCTGGACGAGGTGTTCCTTGGAGCCGAAGTAGTAGTACGCGTTCCCCACCGAGACGCCGGCCTCCTTGGCGATGGCCCGCATCGTGGTCTTGTCGTAGCCACGTTCCTGGAAGAGGCGGAGCGCCGTCTCCAGGATCAGCGTGCGGGTCTGTTCGCTCTTGGGAGCCTTGGCCTCGGTGGGGTCCTTCGGATCAGTCACGGTGTCCGAGCCTAATGGGGGACGGCGCACTGCTCGTCGCAGGGCGTGGTGCCGGGACGGCCCACGGCCTCGCGGTACTTGGCCGCGGCCAGCATGGTGACACGCACGAACGGCGCCCCCGCGGGGGTGGCCAGCCAGTGGGCCCTGGACCGGTACTCGGCCAGCGCCCACAGCAGGACCACCCAGGCGGCCTGGCCGGTGTAGATCTGGCCTCTGTCCCCGATCACGGTGATCTCCCGCAGCGTCCGGGCGTGATCGAGCTCCGGATACCTGCGCTGGGCCTCCACCGATCCGGCGGGGACGGCACGCAGCGGGACGAGCTGCCGCTGCCGCAGCAGCCAGCCGCGCAGGTGGACGCAGAGGGGGCAGTTCGCGTCGTAGAGGACGGTCAGTGCGTGGACCGGGGTGGCCACCGCCGTCACGCCCCGGCGGGACCGGCGGCCGGACCCCTCCACGGGTCGGCCGAGGACTGCCGGGTCCAGCCCTGCGGTCCGACCGGCGGCGTCTGCTCGCGCTCCATGACACCGCGCCGGCGGATCCTGTTGAGCACGTAGACGTTGCCGAGGTGCATCACGCCGAGGACGAGCAGCACAACGCCGATCTTGACCGACAGGGTCTCGAGGAGGCCGCGTGCGTCGGTGACCGCCTCGGACGACCGCAGATAGAGGGCGACGAAGCCCAGGTTCACGAGGTAGAAGCCGACCACCAGCAGGTGGTTGACGGCGTCGGCGAGCTTCTCGTTCCCCTTGAGCACGTCGGCGAGGAAAACCCTGCCGTTCCGGCTGAGGGTGCGGGCCACCCAGACGGTGAGCGCCACGCTGATCAGCAGGTACGAGACGTACGCGACAACAGTGAGGTCCATTCCCCACCCTCCCTTGAACACGTTCAAAAGACTGTGGACATGACTGTAGACCTCCTTTTGAACATGTTCAAGCGCGCCTGATCCGGACGTCGGCCGCGACCGGGAAAACGGAAGGCGTCGGGGACCGGAGGGATCTAACCTCGGCCGGATGACTCTCACTCACGAAGTGGCCGGCGAGGGCCCCGCGGTCGTCCTGCTGCACTCCAGCGTCTGCGACCGGCGGATGTGGGACGCCCAGTTCCCCGCCCTCGTCGAGGCGGGCCATCGCGTCGTGCGCTGCGACTTCCGGGGCTACGGCGAGACGCCCGTGGCCGAACACCCCTACACGGACGCCGGGGACGTTCTCGGCCTCATGGACGCCCTCGGCATCGAACGCGCGGCCCTGGTCGGTTCGTCGTTCGGCGGCCGTACGGCGCTGCTGGCCGCCGCGCACAGCCCGCAGCGCGTCACCGCCCTGGCGCTGCTCTGCGCCGGCCTGCCCGGACACACGGACGAGAGCCACGAGCTCGCCGCGTTCGACCACTGGGAGAACAAGCTGCTCGAGGCGGGCGACCTCGACGGCGCGGCCGCCTGGAACGTGTCCACCTGGCTGGGCCCCGAAGCCGGCCAGGCAGCCAGGGAGGCCGTGCACCGTATGCAGCTGCACGCGTTCGAGGTGCAGTCCGCGGCGGAGGAGGCCGTGGAGAAGGAGGGCGCCGCGTACGTGCTCTCCGGCACGCCCGCGGCCCAGCCGCCGGACCTGTCGCGGATCGAGGTTCCCGTGCTCGCCGTCTCCGGAGCCCACGACCTGCCCGACTTCCGGCGGATGGCGGCCCTGATGCCGACCCTGATGCCGAGCGCCCGCCACATCGAACTGCCCTGGGCCGGCCATCTGCCCGCCCTGGAGCGGCCCTCCGAGATCACCGCCCTGCTGACCGGCTTCCTGGACGGCGGGAGCGCCGTTCCCGCACCCGGCCGTGTCACGCATGACGAAGGCGTGTGAGGCCGACGGCCTCACACGCCCTCCTCGCCACGACGGAGCGGGCCGGTGCCCGATGTCCCCGGCCCTGCGCCCGCGTGCGGGGTTACATGCTGCTCAGCGAGCGCGCGTAGTTGATCTGCCCCATCACCTGCTGGAAGGTCTCCGGGCCCCGCGCCGGGATCATCGTCGAGTGGTGCTTGCCGTTGCTGGTGACGGTGACCTGGATGAAGCCGGTCGTCTGCTTCTCCTTCATCAGCAGGAAGAGCAGGCCCAGCAGGCAGAAGATGAAGAAGACGATGGCGAGCACGATCGCGTGCGTCGGGATCTTCTCCTCGGTGCGGGACATGTCCGTCGCGTTCCACACCGCGCCGCGCAGCGGCATCGACCCGGCGGGGGTCACGATCGAGTCGCCCATGACGGTGATGTCACCGATCGACACCAGCGGCTGACCACCCGTCGGGACGGGCGCGCCGCCCGTCACCGGCACCGGCACACCGGCGGGCTGCGTCTGGGCGTACGAGGGAGGCGGGTCCTGGGGGTAGCCGTAGCCCGGCGCCGCGTTCGGGTAGCCGTAGGCCGGCGTCCCCGGCGGCTGTGTCGGCCCCCACTGGTACTCGGGCTCCCCGTCCCTGTACGGATTGGGCTCGGTCATCTCGTCCCCGCTTTCCTGCTGCGTCACGTCAGACGTCCCCCGATCCTGCCAGGTCCGCCCCCGGTCGGTGAAGCCCGTACGGCGATACGGGCAAGGGCCTCGACTCCACGGGCGGGAGTCGAGGCCCTTGACGCCACGTCACACGAAGTTCTGTGGCATCTGCCGTATCAGAAGCGGCGCGTGATCAGCGCGCGCTTCACTTCCTGGATCGCCTTGGTGACCTCGATACCACGAGGGCAGGCGTCCGTGCAGTTGAACGTGGTGCGGCAACGCCACACGCCGTCCTTGTCGTTGAGGATCTCGAGGCGCTGCTCGCCAGCCTCGTCACGCGAGTCGAAGATGAAGCGGTGCGCGTTGACGATCGCCGCGGGGCCGAAGTACTGGCCGTCGTTCCAGAACACCGGGCACGAGGACGTGCATGCGGCGCACAGGATGCACTTGGTGGTGTCGTCGAAGCGCTCGCGGTCCTCGGCGGACTGCAGACGCTCACGCGTCGGCTCGTTGCCCTTGGTGACCAGGAACGGCATCACGTCGCGGTACGCCTGGAAGAACGGCTCCATGTCCACGACCAGGTCCTTGAGGACCGTCAGGCCCTTTATGGCCTCGATCGTGATGGGCTTCTCCGGGTTGATGTCCTTGATCAGCGTCTTGCAGGCGAGCCTGTTCTTGCCGTTGATCCGCATCGCGTCGGAGCCGCAGATGCCGTGCGCGCACGAGCGGCGGAAGGTGAGCGAGCCGTCGACGTCCCACTTGATCTTGTGGAGACCGTCGAGCACGCGCTCCTTCGGGTCGATCTCGATCTGGAAGTCCTCCCAGACCGCCGCGTCCGAGAGCTCGGGGTTGAAGCGGCGGATCCGGAAGGTGACCGTGATGTACGGAGAGGCGGCCTTGGCCTCCGCCTCGGCCTTGTCCATGACGGGGGTAGCCATCAGTACTTACGCTCCATCGGCTGGTAGCGGGTCTGGACGACCGGCTTGTAGTCGAGACGGACGGTCTCGGAGCCGTCGTCGCCCACCTCGCGGTACGCCATGGTGTGGCGCATGAAGTTGACGTCGTCGCGATTCGGGAAGTCCTCGCGGTAGTGACCACCGCGGGACTCCTTGCGGGCCAGGGCGGAGACGGCCATGACCTCGGCCAGGTCGAGCAGGTTGCCGAGCTCGATGGCCTCCAGCAGGTCCGTGTTGAACCGCTTGCCCTTGTCCTGGATGGACACGTTCTGGTACCGCTCGCGCAGCTCGGCGATCTTCTCGACCGCGGTCTTGATCGTCTGCTCGGTGCGGAACACCATCACGTTGGCGTCCATCGTCTCCTGGAGCTCCTTGCGCAGAACCGAGACGCGCTCCGAGCCGGTGGAGTTGCGCAGGCGCTCGACCTGCTCCTGGACGAACGACGCCGGGTTCTCGGGCAGGTCGACGTAGTCGGCCTTCGCGGAGTACTCGGCGGCGGCGATACCGGCCCGCTTGCCGAAGACGTTGATGTCCAGCAGCGAGTTGGTGCCCAGGCGGTTGGCGCCGTGCACCGACACGCAGGCGACCTCGCCGGCGGCGTACAGACCGGGGACGACGGTGGTGTTGTCGCTGAGGACCTCACCCTCGACGTTGGTCGGGATGCCGCCCATGGCGTAGTGCGCGGTCGGCTGGATCGGGATCGGGTCCGTGTAGGGCTCGATGCCGAGGTACGTGCGCGCGAACTCGGTGATGTCCGGCAGCTTGGCGTCCAGCTGCTCCGGCGGCAGGTGGGTCAGGTCCAGGAAGACGTGGTCGCCCTCGGGGCCGCAGCCGCGGCCCTCACGGATCTCCGTGTAGATGGAGCGCGAGACGACGTCACGGGACGCGAGGTCCTTCATGACCGGCGCGTACTTCTCCATGAAGCGCTCGCCGTCCTTGTTGCGGAGGATGCCGCCCTCACCGCGGGCGCCCTCCGTCAGCAGGATGCCCATGCGCCAGATGCCCGTCGGGTGGAACTGGAAGAACTCCATGTCCTCCAGCGGCAGGCCGCGCCGGTAGCAGGCCGCCTGGCCGTCACCGGTCAGGGTGTGCGCGTTGGAGGTCACCTTGAAGAACTTGCCGGTGCCGCCGGAGGCGTAGATGACGGCCTTCGCCTGGAAGACGTGGATCTCGCCGGTGGCCAGCTCGTAGGCGACCACACCGGCGGACGTCTTGACGCCGTCGACCTCGGTGATCAGCTGGTCCAGGACGTAGAACTCGTTGAAGAACTCCACGCCCTCCTTGACGCAGTTCTGGTACAGCGTCTGGAGGATCATGTGGCCGGTGCGGTCCGCGGCGTAGCAGGACCGGCGGACCGGGGCCTCGCCGTGGTTGCGGGAGTGGCCGCCGAAGCGGCGCTGGTCGATGGTGCCGTTCGGGGTCCGGTTGAACGGCAGGCCCATCTTCTCCAGGTCGAGGACGGCGTCGATGGCCTCCTTCGCCAGGATCTCGGCGGCGTCCTGGTCGACCAGGTAGTCACCGCCCTTGACCGTGTCGAAGGTGTGCCACTCCCAGTTGTCCTCCTCCACGTTCGCCAACGCGGCGGCCATGCCGCCCTGCGCGGCGCCCGTGTGGGACCGGGTCGGGTAGAGCTTCGTCAGCACGGCGGTGCGGCTGCGCTTCGTCGCCTCGATGGCGGCGCGCATGCCGGCGCCGCCGGCGCCGACGATGACGGTGTCGTACTTGTGGATCTTCATGAGTGGATTACCTCAGCCCCGTGCCTAGCGGATGTTCGGGTCGAAGGTGAAGATCACCAGCGTGCCCAGAAGGATGGTGAACACCGTGGCGGTGTACAGCAGGCCCTTGAGCCACAGACGCGTGTTCGCGCGCTCCGCGTAGTCGTTGATGACGGTGCGGAGGCCGTTGGCGCCGTGCAGCATGGCAAGCCACAGCATCAGCAGGTCCCAGGTCTGCCAGAACGGGGACGCCCAGCGGCCGGCCACGAAGGCGAAACCGATCTTGGAGACGCCGCCGTCGAGCACCAGCTGGATCAGCAGGTGGCCGATGACCAGGACGACGAGGACGACGCCCGAGAGGCGCATGAAGAGCCATGCGGCCATCTCGAAGTTGCCCCGGGTCGACTTCGGGGTCTTCTTGGTGCGCTTGCGCGGCGCCTCGATGTACGGGGCCGGGTTGTCGACGTCGTAGACCCGCCCGCCCTCGACCTCGCCGATCGAGGAGGAAACCTCAGTGGACATCTCTCGCCTCAGCTCCCGAACAGTTCACGAGCGGCATGGCCGAGCACCGGGTACAGCGCTCCAGCCATCAGCACAATCCAGACGGCCATCACGGTCCAGAGCATCTGCTTCTGGTAGCGCGGGCCCTTGGACCAGAAGTCCACGGCGATGACACGCAGGCCGTTGAGCGCGTGGAAGAGAATCGCGGCGACGAGGCCGTATTCGAGCAGCGCGACGATCGGCGTCTTGTAGGTGGCGACGACCTCGTCGTACGCCTCGGGGGAGACGCGGACGAGCGCGGTGTCCAGCACGTGTACGAACAGGAAGAAGAAGATGAGGACGCCGGTGACTCGGTGAGCCACCCAGGACCACATTCCTTCCCGGCCGCGGTACAGCGTTCCAGCCGGCACGGAAGAACCCTCCGGGAGCGGGGATTGGGGCCTGCCGCCATCTTCTACTCGAATCAAGTACAGCGGGTGTCGGTCTGGCCCGGCCGGGTACGGTCCACCGGCCCCGGCCATCGTAGCGACGTGTTGTCGGTTCGTTCGCGCGGGGTCCACAGGTGTGATCAAACAGGCAGCCAAAAGGCCCGGACGGGCTAGACGTGCCGTCTATCGGACGGCCGAGGTCGGACTACGGACGCCCGGCCATGGCCCGGGCCACACGGGAGCGCGCGAGGGCCCGGAGTTCGTCGGCGGAAACGGACCGTTCTTCGTCAGGTTCGTGGGAGAGCCGGCTGTGGATACCGGTGAGCAGCCGATCGAGGTGCTCGTCCGGGCCGTACGCGTCGAGGCAGATGACGAACGCGTGTCCGAATCGGCTCTCGTAGGCGGCGTGCGCGGCCGCGAGCGCGGTGTGCGCTGCCTGGGGTGCGCCGAGGTGCAGGGCCGCGGAGGACTCCCGGGACAGCGCCTCGTGCATGTCGGAGGGACCGAGGTCGTACCCCGCCTCGTCGCAGGCGGCCAGCAGCGCCTCGAGGTCGGGGTAGGGCCGGTGGGCCGCGACCCGGCGTGCCCAGCGGAGGCTTCCGCAGCAGGTCAGCAGGAGGGCTTCGGCGGCCTCGGCCGGCGCGCCGTTGAAGTGTCCGAGGCCGGTCGGCGTGCCGTGCCGGGGCGGTATGGGCGAGGGGGCGAGAGCGCTCCGCCGGGTGGAGCGGAGTGTCGGCGGTCGCTCAGGGGTGCCGGCGTGGGACTCGCTGGACAGCGGGGACTCCTCGAAAAGCCAGCGGGACAGCTGGAAAGGGAGGGAAGGATGAGTCGTAACGCTATCCACGAGGGTCGGGAGTTGTACGACGGATGCGCAAATTTCACCCGGACGGGAGAGTTTGGGGTCATGTGATGGACGCCGTGGGTGGAGGCTGGAGGGGATGGCCGGTGTAGTTCGATCGGGTTCATCCGCTTTCAGGAGGTTTGGGCATGATGAGGTGTTCGCGAACGAGGAAGGTCACCGCGGTGGCCGTCGCCGCCGTCGCCGTCCTCTCGGGCAACGTGACCGGCTGCTCCGGTGACGGGCCGGCGGCGTCGCCCGCCTCCCCGGACCTGGCCGCCCCCGGCACTCCGTCCCCCACTCCGAGCCCCACCCGCAGCTACGCCCTGTCGAGACCGCCCGCCACCATCCCCTCCGTACGCGACCACCAGGCCGCCCGCGGCCCCGGCTGGAGCCGCACGGCGGACAGCGCCGTCGTCGTCGCCAAGGGCAGCGAGGAGCTGGCCGACGAGGGCCGCCTCATGGCCCAGGAGCTGAAGCTCGGATTCCGGGGCACGAACGCGGCCCGCACCGGCGACGTGGAACTGGCGCTCACGGGAAGCGGCGCCCCCGAGTCGTACACGATGACCACCCGCGGCGGACGCGTCCGCATCACCGGCCCCGACGAGTCCGGAGTCTTCTACGGGACCCGCACCCTCAAGCAGGCCGTGCGCTCCGGCGGCGCGATGCCCGAAGGCGTCGTACGCGACCGGCCCGACCGCCCCCAACGCGGACTGAACCTGGACATCGCCCGCAAGCACTTCACCGCCGGATGGATAGAGGACCGGCTGCGCGAGATGGCCGACCTCAAGCTGAACCAGCTCGGGCTGCACTTCTCCGACGACCAGGCGTTCCGCATCCAGTCCGACTCGCACCCCGAGATCGTCTCCGACCCGCATCTGACCAAGGCCGAGGTCCGCCGCATCCTGGCGCTGGCCGCCCGGCTCCACATCACCGTCTTCGGGGAGATCGACTCGCCCGGACACCTGGGCGCCGTGCTGCGCGCCCATCCGCAGCTCCAGCTGCGCAACGTGCAGGGAGTGCCCCGGCAGGGCGCGATCGACATCTCGAACCCCGCGTCCGCGAAGATCGTCGACGACCTGCTGCGGGAGTACACCGCGCTCTTCGGCGGCGCGTGGTTCCACGTCGGCGCCGACGAGTACCAGGCGCTGACCGTCAGGGACCCGGCCGCCTCCTATCCGCAGCTGGCGACGGCCGCCCGCGAGAAGTACGGCCCCGGCGCCGGCGTCCAGGACCTGGCCGAGGGCTGGCTGAACGACCGCGCTGCCGTGGTGCGCGAGCGGAAGAAGCAGCCCAAGGCGTGGAACGACGGGTTCTTCACCGGGGGAGTGGTGAGCGCCGACAAGAACATCGAGGTCGAGTACTGGACGGGCAGGGAGATCGGGGCCCGCCCGCCGGCCGCGTACCTGGCCGAGGGCCGCAAGCTGGTGAACCTCAACGACGAGTACCTCTACTACGTGCTCGGCGAGCCGAACCAGTTCACGTACCCGACCGGCCGCCGGATCTACGAGGAGTGGACGCCGCTGGTGCTGCGCGGCAGCCAGCCGGTGCCGCAGCGGTACTCGTCGCAGATCCTCGGCGGCCGCTTCGCCGTCTGGTGCGACCTCGCCGGCTCCCAGACGCAGGACCAGGTGGCGGCGGGCATCCGCCGGCCGCTCCAGGCCACCGCCCAGAAACTGTGGGACCCGCGGGAGCCCGCGCGGGACTGGCAGTCCTTCACGGAGCTGGCGCGGAAACTGGGCTGAACACGGGCGCCGACGGGCACCGGAAAATTCGTTGAGTATTGGACTTCAGCCACAGAGTGACGCATTCGAGCCATCGGGCGCAGTAAGAGCAGTGACTTCGTCGCCGATGGGAGGCGTCCGTATGACGTCCAAGAGCCTCACGGAACTGATCGCGGAGGCGGATGAACGCGCTCTCGCCGCGAGCGGGCTCGCCTGCCTGGACCGCTGCCTGCCGCTGCTCGTCGACGAGCTGGACGTGCTCCGACCGCTGTGGTCCGGCATCGCCGCGGGCGAGGACGGCTGGGCCGATCGCCTCGCCACCGCCAGGGCCGCCCTCGACGCCGTCCCCGCCGCGGACGAGGCGGCCGCACCCGTGCGGCAGATGATCGGCGCCGCGCCCTCCGAGTGGGTGGCCGAACGGCTCGCCGAGTGGGCGACGGCGTGCTCCGCCCTGGCGCTCGAGGTCCACCAGGAGCTCGACCCGACCGACGGCGCCGACGGGCCCCTCGTCGCGGGGGAGGAGCGGCGCCAGATCCAGATCCTGGAGATCCTCCTGGCGACCGAGGGCACCGCCGGGCTGCGCCGTGCCATGGACGTGGCCACCGAGGGCCGGCGGGTGCTGCGCGCGGCGTTGTCCCGCAGAGCGCGCTCCCAGGCTTGACCGATGTCCCGGTCCTGAACAGCGCCCCGTCCTGACCGCGCCCCTGGACGTCCCGGAACGACGGCGGCGGCCTGCGCCCCGGGCGCTCCCGGAACGACGACGGCGGCCTGCGCCCCGTCAGGACGCCGGCCGCCGCCCCACCTGTCGGTTCAGCCCGCGGCGTACGGGGACGCGCCCGCCGCCGTGCGGATCGCCGGCAGCGCGGAGTACAGGGTCCTGCCCGGGCACAGGGTGGCGTAGCCGTCACGGTGTCCGGAGATCGTGTACAGCGTGGCCTTGTCGCCCTTCTTCCACACGCCGGTGTCGGCGGCCGCGGTGAGCGTCACCTTGGCCTCGGGGTCGACGCCGTGCAGTCCGAGCTTCCACGCGGAGATGTCGGCGACGGCCTGCTGGGCCGCGGCCGTCGGCGTACCGCCGTTCTCGTAGTCGCCGAGGACGGAGACACCGGACGAGTAGCCGTTGAAGCCGTAGGTGTGGGCGCCCTGGACGGGCTTGTCCACGCCGCCCGCACGGCCCTCGAAGACCGTGCCGCACTTGTCGACGAAGAAGTTGTAGCCGACGTCGTTCCAGCCGTTGGTCTTCACGTGGTACGTGAGGATCGCGCGGATGATGGCGGGCGACTCGGAGCAGTCGTAGTCGTTCGTACCGGCCGTGTGGTGCACGAACACCGCGTCGACCTTGCTGAGGTACGTCGGCGGGTCCTGGACGAGCGACTCGTCCGCGCCCCACTCGGCCCGGCTCACGATCGCGGGCGCGGTCGGCGCGGGCGTGCTCTCGGACGGAGCCGGGGTGCCGCTCGGGTCGGCGGTCGAGGTGTCCGTCGGGCCGGTGGAGGGCGCCGGCTCCGACGGTGAGGCCGTCGGCTCCGCGGGGGCCGAGGACTCGGCCGGCGGCTCGGACGACGGCTCGCTCGTGGACGGCGCCACCGTCGGCTCCTGCGACGGCGCGGGCTCCGACGGCTCGGCGGACGTCTCGCTCGGCGCGGGCTCGGCGGGAGCGGTGGGCTCCTCGCTGACGGACGGCGCGGGCTCGGCCGGGGCGTCGCTCGACTCGGCGGGCGTCTCGGACGGCGCGGCGGAGGGCGCTTGGTCCGTCGGCTCGCTGCCGGTGCTCTCCGAGGGCGCGGTGGACGCGACCGGTTCCGACGGCTCCGCCGCCGGCTTGCCGGGTGACTTCGACCGCTCGGGCTTCGTCGCCCCCTGCCCCTTGCCGCCCTTGACGCTCTCGAAGTCCGTCGTGCCCGGGTCGATCATGTCGATTCGCAGGGCCTTCGGGACCGCGGTCTCCTCGCCGCCGGCCAGGACCCGCGCCTCGACGGCGTCCGAGGGCCCCACCCACAGCGGCTCGGACGCGCCGCGCACGCCGGACGTGTCGCCCTCGGCGGACTCCGGCGCCTGGATCCCGAACTCGAGGTCGCGCCAGTCCGACCAGGTGCCCGCGTCCGCACTGCGGGTACGGATCTGGGCCGTGCCCTCGAAGGCGTCGGCGCTGTCCTCCCAGGAGACGCCCACCAGCGAGAACATCTGCGTGTCCGTACGCGGCAGCGTGCGCTGCTTCGGGTCCTTGCCGTCCAGCGACAGCACGTGCGCCGTCGCCGGGCGCCCGCCGTCGCGCGTGTCCGCGTCCCCGAAGGAGCCGGTGACGGCCACGGCCGTCACCCCGCCGCCCGCGAGAACGACGGCTCCCGTCGCCAGCCAGACCGTGCGTCGTGCCGTGCCCGCCCGCGGTGCGCGGGCTCTTCTCGGACTCATGCCCCATCCCTCGTACGCAAGTGATCGACGCCCACGCGGAGTTGCCCCACCGGCGTGCGGCCGCGGACGTCCGCCGTGACCGCACTCCGATGGGCGGCAGGCCAACCCCCCTCGGATCAGCGCCTGCCGTCTCTCCGTCCGCCGCCGCGCAGGCCGACCGGGAACTCCGGGATTCCGAAGTTCCCGATCCCGCGCGGAAAGCGGTTTCACGTGGAACCAGGCCGCGGTTATACACCACCGAGGAACGCGCGCGCGAACGACGGGAAGAAAGGGACGAACTGACGGCAAATCAGTGCTCCATTGCCCCTGTATGTCCGCACGCTTGACGAAGGGTCAGCCCCCTGATCCATAATCCGCTGCCGCGCTCGCGAGGAGGTCCGATCCCTGCTCGCGTGCAGATGAGCGGCACTGTTTCAGGCACGTCGGAATTCCCCGGCGGGCTTATTCGGCGTGCCGCTTTTCACCTGCGGAGCATTCCGTGCGGTGGGTTGCGGCCCGCCGTACGGAAAGGTATCGAGGTGAAAATCCCCTACGGGAGATATATCTCCTGTTTGGTGGTGTCGGCGGTGGCGGGAACGCTGCTGCCGCAGGTCGCGTA
>NZ_JBFAOY010000048.1:0-38388 GCF_040675505.1 Streptomyces sp. NPDC049597 | reverse complement strand
CGTTCGGGGGGGGCGGGGCCCCCCCGGTTGCGGGCGGCCCCCCCGGCCGCGCCCCCCGCTGCCGGCCCGGCGCGTGGGGGCGACGGGCGGTTGGGTCCGACCGGGAGGTTCGGCCGATCAGGCCTGACCGCTGACCGTACGGCGACGGCGGACGATGAAAACGCTGCCGCCGACGACCGCCGTGGTGACCAGGCCGGCGCCGACCGCCATCTCGGTGCCGGTGGGCCCGATCGACCCGCCGATACCGCCCGCCGCACCGCGTGCGCGGATCACCCTGAACGAGGCGCCGGCAGTCCGCGAACTGTCGTTGCACCGCACCGTGAGGTGGTATTCGCCAGGGGCGGCGTTGTTGCGGACGCGGGCCGTGGCCGTGGCCGTGCCACCGTCGCCACCGAAGCCGCCACCGTCACCGCCGCGGCCGCCGGTGTCCCCACCGCGGTTGTCGGTGTCGCCACCGCGGTTGTCGGTGATTCCACCGCGGTTGTCGGTGTCGCCGCCGCGGTCGTCGGTGTTGCCGCCACGGCTACCACGGTCGCCGCCCTCGTCGCCACGGTTGCCGCCGTCACCACCGAAGTCGCCGTTGTCACCACGGTTGCCACCGTCACCGCCCTCGTCGCCACGGTTGCCACCATCGCCACCGTTGCCACCTTCGTCGCCACGGTTGCCACCGTTGCCACCCTCGTCGCCACGGTTGCCACCGTTGCCACCGAAGTCGCCGTTGTCACCACGGTTGCCACCGTTGCCACCGAAGTCGCCGTTGCCACCACGGTTGCCACCGTTGCCACCGAAGTCGCCGTTGCCACCACGGCCCCCACCGTCGCCACCACGACCCCCGCCGTCATCGCCACGGCCGCCGCCGTCACCACCGAAGCCGCCACGACCGCCGCCGTCACCACCGAAGTTGCCACCGTCGCCGCCACGGCCGCCGCCGTCACCGCCGAAGCCACCACGCCCCCCACCGTCACCACCGAAGCCACCACGCCCCCCACCGTCACCACCGAAGCCACCACGCCCCCCACCGTCACCACCGAAGCCACCACGGCCCCCACCGTCGTTTCGGGAGAGCACCGCGTCGGGGAAGGCGTTAGAGCTGACGACGCCACCGCGGTGGCAGCCGTCGACGCTGATCGTCAGGGTGCCTCCGGGGAAGACCGAAGACGGGCTGACTCGGACGTTCCTCGGGCCGTCGCCACCGCCGGCGGCGGCCAGCGGAGCGCAGAGCCCGACGGCCGCGAAAGCGGACGCGGTCGCCGCGAGAGCGCGTGTAGCACGCATGGTTGAACCTCCAGCGGAAGACGCTCCGGAGCGGCGCTCCGGGATATTCGACGAGGACGCCTCCCATGACGAACCCTCATCGCCACGGACGTTCGTCGCATTTCGGCCTTGGTCCAGCCCGGTGAGCGACACGCCGTGCGGGCGACCCGCCACCTGACGGAGCCGCAGGTCACAGACCGTCAGGCTGTTTATCCGCCCATTACTCGGATGGGTCACCCCGAGTGGCCGCCGCCACCCGTTCGCCCTTCCCTTCTCGCAGCGTCCGCCGGCCGCACTTAGCGTGACCGCATGCGCACAAAGGGGAGAACCATGGGCCAGGACACCTACGGCTCCGAGCGGAGACGACGCTCGCCCTGGGGGGTGCTGGCCCTCGTCATGCTCAGTGGGATCGCGTTGATGAGGAACGGCGTCGACGTGGGGATCGGGCCCCCGCAGCCGGCGGCCGCCGCCTCGCTCGGCAAGCACGCGGGCGAGACGTTCCTGCCCGTGCCGCTCGAACCGCTGCCGTACTCGCCCCCTGCCCGGGTGCGCGTCTCCTCGCTCAAGGTGGACGCGCCGATCATGGACGTGGGCCTGGACGAGAAGGGGTGGATCGCCGCACCGCCCGCGCAGGACCCCAACCTGGCGGGCTGGTTCCAGAACGGCGTGGCCCCCGGCCAGCGCGGCACCGCCGTGATCGTCGGGCACGTCGACAACCAGGCGGGCCCGGCGGTGTTCTACGGTCTCGGCTCGGTGAAGCCGGGGGCGCTGGTCGAGGTGCCGCGGCTGGACGGCAGGACGGCCGTCTTCGAGGTGTACGGCGTGGAGGTGTTCTCGAAGAACGACTTCCCCGGCGTCCGCGTCTACGGCGACACCGGTTCGCCCGAGCTGCGGGTCATCACCTGCGGGGGCGGCTACTCCAAGGCGTACGGCTACGACGGCAACGTCGTCGTCTTCGCCCGCATGGTCAAGGTCCGCTGACCCGCCGGCCCTTGCCGGCCACGGCCCCCGTGGCCGGCGGTCGGGGCTCGGCCGGTCACCGTCCCGCTCAGCGGCGCGGGACGGTGATGCGGTAGCCCTCCTCCAGCAGCTTCGGCAGGTACTTGCGCAGGGCCGCGACGCTCTGGGAGCGGTTGCCGCCCGCGTCGTGGGAGAGCACGACGACACCCGGGGCCGCGCCTTCCAGCACCCGCCGGACGATGGTGCGGGTGCCGGGTGTCGTCCAGTCCAGGGTGTCCAGGGTCCAGGCGAGCGGTTCCATGCCGAGCTCGGCGCCGATCTCGAAGGAGTGGCGGTTCCACGCTCCGTAGGGCGCCCGGTACCAGAGCGGTGCGGCGCCCACCGCCTTCGCGACGACGTCGCTCGTCCGGCCCAGCTCCTCACGGATCCGGGACGGCGCCAGGGCGGGCACGAGCGGGTGCGACCAGGTGTGGTTGCCGATCACATGACCGTCGTCGGCCATCTCCCGCAGCAGGTCCCCGTGGTGCGTCGCCATCTCCCCGCAGACGAAGAACATCGCCTGCACGCCGTGCTCGCGCAGGGCCGCCAGGATGCCGGGGGTGTAGCGCTGGTCCGGTCCGTCGTCGAAGGTGAGCACCATCGTGCGGTCCGTCGCACGCACCTTGCGGAAGGGCCTCCTGCGCACCGGCGGGACCGCGGGGCGCAGGCTCACGGGGGGATACGCGGTCATCGGCTGGAGACGGTAGGACGAGGCCCGCGGCGGCCATGCCGCGGGCCGCGGACCCGCGGCACGGCCGGGCGGAGCGGCGGCGGGCCCGGGTGCGGTGCGTCCGGACGGGTTGGGCTCGCCGGCGAACAACCCGCCGACGACGGCGGCACCGCCGAGGCAGGCGGCGAGGCGGAGAACCGAGCGGCGTCCACGGAGCAGCTGATCCTTGTCCATGGCTCATGGCTCGCACGGCTGATGCCGCGGGCAACTGATCGACACCGGATTGCGGGCCGGATTGACCCGATGAGAGCAGTACCTGGCCGGGCGCTCGGCAGGGTCCTGGGCGTGTCGGCGGCCGTCCGGCACGGGTACTGGCCTCGGTGGCGTGACGGAGTATCCAGCGCACCGGTCGAACGCGGTACGGACGGGCCGAAGGTGATCCTCGTCGGCCTGGACGGATCGGAGTCGTCGCTGCGGGCCGCGGCCTACGCGAGCGGTCTCGCGCGGCGGCAGCGTGCGCTGCCGGCCATCGTCTACGTCCAGCCGGTCATGCCCGCGGGCGCGGCGCTCGGTGTGCCGGTGGCGGACACGACCGGGGAGATCGCCGAGGGCCTCGTCGCCGAGATCCGGGCGGCGGCCGAGCGGGTGCGCGGTATCTGGGACGTCCGCTGGGAGTTCCACACCTTCCGCGGTGACCCGTACACGGGGCTGGTCACCGCGGCCGGCGACCTCAAGGCGGACGCCGTGGTGGTGGGGGCCTCGGAGTCGGCGGGGCACCGGATCATCGGCTCGGTGGCGGTGCGGCTGGTGAAAGCGGGCCGGTGGCCGGTGACCGTCGTCCCGTAGGGCCGGTGCCCGGGCCCTCAGCGGCCTCCTTGACGAGTCCCTCGTGCCGCGCGCCGTGCCGGGCACGGTGGCGCTGACGTCCGCGAGGGCGTGCGGGGGTCGGCGCGTACGGGATCCGTCCTCAGCGCCCCGTTGACGACGCGCCGTCGACGGTCTCCGTCCACCGCGGGACACCCCGCGCCCTTTCGGCCTCGCGGGCAGCGACATCAGTCCTGCGGGGAGGACGTCACCGGCGGCGACGGGGCTGAAGCGGCGGGCCGTGCTGTCGGCACGCGGCGGGTGGAGTCGGCCGGTGGGTCCCCACCACGGCGACGAACAGCCGGCGGATGACCGCGCAACGGCCGTACCTGTCCGGCCGACCGTTCGGCGCACCACTCGCCGCTCGGTGCGACCGTTCGGCGACGACCGTTGCGCGGCGTCTGTCGATGTGCGCCCGGATGCGTTCGTATACGGCACGTGGCAGCGACCGACGGGTGAAAGGGTGTTTGGCGATGGCAACGGCGACCGCGACGACCGACGAGCGGGCCATGGCGGAGCTGCAGCGTGACCACGGCCCCGCCCTCATGAGCTTCCTGCTCGGCCTCACCTACGGGGACCAGCAGCGCGCCGAGGACCTGCTGCAGGAGACGCTGGTGCGCGCGTGGCAGCACCCGGAGGCGTTCGAGGGCCCCTACGAGTCGATGCGGCCCTGGCTCTTCACCGTCGGCCGGCGCCTCGCCATCGACGCACGCCGCTCCCGGCTCTCGCGCCCCACGGAGATCGGCGACGGCGTCCTCGCCACCACCCCTGACCCGACCGACCCGACCGAGAGCACCGCCCTGGCCCTCGACGTCCGGGCCGCGATCGGCGCCCTGAGCCCCGAGCACCGCGCGGTGCTCGTGCAGATCTACTTCGGCGGGCTGAGCGTGAACGAGGCCGCAGAGGCGCTCGGCATCCCGCCGGGGACCGTCAAGTCGCGCTCGTACTACGCGCTGCGCGCCCTCGCCCGGTCCCTGCCGGGCTACAGCCGGCGCACCGTCACGTCCGCCCCGCAGACCCCGGTGCCGCACTCCGTGCACACGGACCACGACCACGACGTGTCCCTATGCGGAACGTCACGCCGGAGTTGAGCAAACAGGGGCCCTTGGCCGTCTTGGACGGTGGAGGCTCGTCATCGAGTCCCGGACGCGGTCGACAGGAAGGTGGGTGGGAGGCGTGCAGCGCGAGAGTGCGAACGGCGCCGGGGGACCGGGGCTGGCGGTCCCCATGGCGTGGCTGTGTGCCGAGTACACGGCCGAGGAGATGCTGCGGGCCGGCGCGCTCGTCGAGTACCGCTCACTCGAATACCGGGCTGGGCGCGGGGCCCTGGCGCTGACGATCCACCTGTGCGACGGCCCGGGAGCACCGGAGGCGGTGCTCCCGGCGACCACGATCGACGAGTGGCTGTCGCTGACCTCGTACGGATACCCCTGGCAGGAGTGGGTCGAGGAGCGGCTCTCCACCCGGGCGGCCCGGCAACGCGACGGCGCCCCGGACCCCGATCTGGCGCTCGCGACCGCCGCCTGGGACTGGTTGCGCACCACCGAGCTGCTCGCGGCCGACCTCGGGGACCTGGAGCCCTGGCATCCGGCGCTCCCGCTCGCGGCCGGCGTGGACGAGGCGAGCAAGGTGTGGATGCCGGCGTGGCAGCTGGGACTGCCGCTCGGGCATCTGGCGATCCACCTGTGGTGAGGCCCGCGCCAGGGCCGGGCGGCCTCAGTCGACGCGCCGTCCCGCCGAGGAGTGCACACCCGCACGGTACTTGGGGATCCGGATCGTGATCTTCATGCCGGCTCCGGCGGCAGTCTCGATGACGAGCCCGTAGTCGTCGCCGTACACCTGGCGCAGCCGCTCGTCGACGTTCAGCAGCCCGATGCCCGAGGAGGGGGACCGCTCCCCCGCGAGGATCGCGCGCAGGACATCGGGGTCCATGCCCACCCCGTCGTCCTCGATCGTCACGGTCGCCTCCGAGCCCGCGTCCTGCGCCGCGATCATGATGCGGCACTCGTGCCGGGAGTCCTCGAGGCCGTGCTTGACGGCGTTCTCGACCAGGGGCTGCAGGCACAGGAACGGCAGGGTCACCGGCAGCACCTCGGGGGCCACCTGCAACGTCACCTTCAGCCGGTCGCCGAAGCGGGCGCCCGCGAGCGCGAGGTACTGCTCGATGCAGCGCAGCTCGTCCGCGAGGTGGGTGAACTCCCCGTGCCGGCGGAAGGAGTAGCGGGTGAAGTCGGCGAACTCCAGCAACAGATCGCGGGCACGTTCCGGGTCGGTCCGGACGAACGAGGCGATGGCGGCGAGCGAGTTGAAGATGAAGTGCGGGGAGATCTGGGCGCGCAGAGCGCGGATCTCCGCCTCGATCAGCCGGGTGCGAGAGCGGTCGAGCTCGGCGAGTTCCAGCTGGACGGAGACCCAGCGGGCGACCTCGGTCGTCGCCCGCACCAGCACCGCCGACTCCCGCGAGCCGTAGGCCACCAGGGCTCCGAGCACCCCTTCCTCCCCGGTCAGCGGCGCGATGACCACCCAGCGCAGCGGGCACTCCAGGTCCTCGCACTCGGAGTGCACGCTCTGGCTGCGGCCCGAGTCCAGGACCTGGGCCACCCTCACCATCACCTGCCGCTCGTGGTGGTCGTCGCCCGGCCCGTCCCAGGCGAGGACGCGTTCGCGGTCGGTCAGGCACAGCGCCTCGGTGCCGAGCAGGGAACGCAGCCGCCTGGCCGCCTTGCGCGCCGTGTCCTCGGTCAGCCCCGCGCGCAGCGGCGGGGCGGCGAGGGACGCGGTGTGCAGGGTGTGGAACGTGGCGTGCTCCACGGGCGTGCCGAGGTCGAGGTCCGGCCGCACGCCGCGCCGGGCGGCGGCCCTGCCGAGGGCGAGACCGAGCACCACACCGACGGCGAGCAGCACGGCGCCCGCCGCGGCCAACGCGGCCGCTTCCGTCCCGGTCATCGCTCCGCTCCTTCGGGCTGGGGCCGGCCCGCGAGGTCCTCCGGCAGATGCAGCCGGGCGAGGATCGCGGGTGCGCCGGCGGGGATGTGGCGTGGGGTGGCCAGCGAGACGGCCACCATCGTCAGGAAGCCGAGCGGTACGGACCACAGCGCGGGCCAGGCCATCAGCGTGTGCGGCCAGCCGTCCGGTGCGAGGCCGGCCCGTGTGGCCATGACCGCCGTGAGGGCAGAGCCGCCGCCGAGGACCAGGCCCGCTGCCGCGCCGGGCGGGGTGAGCCCGCGCCACCAGATGCCGAGGACGAGCAGCGGGCAGAAGGACGACGCGGCGACGGCGAACGCGAGTCCCACCGCGTCGGCCACCGGCACGTTGCTGGTCACCACGGACAGGCCCAGCGGCACGGCCATGGCGAGCAGGGTCGCGAGCCGGAAGTGCCGAACGCCGCGTGAGGGCAGGACGTCCTGGTTGATGACCCCGGCCACCGACATCGTGAGCCCGGACGCCGTGGACAGGAAGGCGGCGAACGCGCCGCCGGCCAGCAGCGCGCCGAGCAGGTCTCCCGCGAGCCCGCCGATCACCCGCTCGGGCAGGACGAGCACGGCGGCGTCGGCGGCGCCGGTCAGGGCCAGTTCGGGCGCGTAGACGCGGCCGAGTGCACCGTAGACGGGCGGCAGCAGGTAGAAGGCGCCGATCAGGCCGAGCACGACGAGGGTGGTGCGGCGCGCGGCCCGGCCGTTGGGACTGGTGTAGAAGCGGACGGCGACGTGCGGCAGGCCCATGGTGCCGAGGAACGTGGCGAGGATGAGTCCGTACGTCGCGTACAGCTGGTAGCCGTCCCGTCCGCCGGACAGGGGCTGGGACCAGCTGACCGGGTCGGTCCCGGAACCGGTCCGCTCGGGCACCTCCGCGCCTTCCGGCAGGCGCAGCACGGTGCCCGCCTCGATGCGGTGGGTGCCCTCGGCGAGGGTGACCTTCTCGCCGTGGTGGCGGATCTCGTCGACCTCGCCGGTGACGGTGAGGGTGAGCGGTCCGTCGAGGTCGACGCGGACGGTGTCGCCGATCCTGACGTCGGTGTCCGCGCGGAGCACCGCGGGTGCGTCGAAGCGGGCGCGCGGCGCGTCGTCGCCCGCCCAGGCCGCGACGAGGAACAGGGCGGGCACCAGCAGGGCGGTCAGCTTGAGCCAGTACTGGAAGGCCTGCACGAAGGTGATGCTGCGCATGCCCCCGGCCGCGACGGCTCCGGTGACGACGACGGCGACGACCAGGGAGCCGAGCCAGTCCGGCGCGCCGGTCAGGATCTCCAGGGTCAGCCCGGCCCCCTGCAGCTGGGGCAGCAGGTACAGCCAGCCGATGCCGACGACGAACAGGGACGCCAGCCTGCGGACGGCGGCGGACTCCAGGCGGGCCTCGGCGAAGTCGGAGAGCGTGTACGCGCCGGAGCGGCGCAGCGGGGCGGCGACGAGCACGAGCAGGACGAGATAGCCGGCGGTGTACCCGACCGGGTACCAGAGCATGTCCGGTCCCTGGAGCAGGACCAGGCCGGCTATCCCGAGGAAGGAGGCCGCGGAGAGGTACTCGCCGCTGATGGCGGCCGCGTTCAGGCCCGGCTTGACCGTGCGTGAGGCGACGTAGAAGTCGGAGGTGGTGCGGGATATGCGCAGGCCGAGCGCGCCGATGAGGACGGTGGCGAGCACCACGACGGTGACGGCGGCCACCGCGTAGGTCTGGTTCACGGTCAACGGCCTTCGACGAGCCTGGTGAAGTCGCGCTCGTTGCGCTCGGCCCGGCGCACGTACCGGCGGGCGGTCAGCCACATCACGGGATAGACGCCGAAGCCGAGGACGGCCCAGACGAAGGGGGCCGGGGAGCCCGGGGACCCGCCGAGCACGGCGGGCAGGGCGAACAGGAGCGGCAGCGTACCGACGAGGAGCACGAGGGCGCCGAGCGCGCCGAGCGCGGCCCGCAGCTGGCTGCGCATCAAGGAGCGCACGTACGTGGTGCCGAGCGTGGTCTGCTCGCTGATCTCGAACCGTGCGGGCGCGTGGCCCGGGGGCCGCCGCGTGGCCCGCGGCACCCCGGTGACCACCTCGCGGCGCGGGGGCTGCTCTGCTGACATCGTCCGTCCGCTCCAGCGTCTGTCGGCGAAGGCGGGTGGATGGGGAGTCTACGCAGCGGCGATCACGGTGGGTAGGGGCAGCCGGGCGTGACGGGGGGCCTGCCCTCGGGCCGTCCCGCCGGGCGGCCGACGGTGCACGGCCCGGCGCGACGGGGAGCCGCCTCCGGGAGCCTCCGTTCCCGCCGCATCCGCCGACCGGGGCGGATGCGGTCAGTGCGGGCGGGGCCCCGCGCAGGCGCTGAGGGCGATCTCCAGTTCCACGTACGACTCCTCCGCCCGGCGGAACGCCACCTCCAGCGCCGCTTCGGTACGGGGACCCGCGAGGCCCCTGGACGCCTCGCGGATGCCCTCCAGCACGTCCGCCCACCGGCCGGCCGCACTGCGGGCGGCGGCGAGCAGCGCCTCCAGATCGGCCGGGTCCGAGGGAGGCGCCGAGGGCAGTCCGTTCAACTCGTCCAGCAGTGCTTCGATGTCGGACATCAGGCCCCTTCTTCTCCCGGCGCGATCAAGGTTAGGTCCGCGGCGGGCGGCGAGGGAGGCCGGCGGAGGGTGCCTCGCCCAGCGGGGCAGGTCCGTCGCCGGACGGCCCGCTACCTGCGACGAACGGCTCCTCGCGGTCGTCGAACGGTCAGCCCCGGGAGCCGGGAGCCGGCCCGCCCGAGCCCTTGGAACCGCGCGGGAGCATCAGCAGGTCGCGCAGCTGACGCGCGTGGCGGCGGCTCACGGCCAGCTCGGCGGTGCCCACCCGCACCGTCGTCGCCCCGGCGTCGAGGCGGAGTTCGTCGATGCGGCCGAGCGCGACGAGGTGGCTCCGGTGGATGCGCACGAAGCCGCGCGAGGCCCAGCGCTCCTCCAGCGTGGACAGCGGGATGCGGACCAGGTGGCTCCCCTCGGCGGTGTGGAGCCGGGCGTAGTCGCCCTGGGCCTCGACATAGGTGATGTCGTCGACCGGAACGAAACGGGTCACGCCGCCCAGTTCGACGGGTATCTGCTCGGGGCCGGGCCCGGGCACCACCGTGGGCAGCGCGGTCGGCACGGGCTGCGGGCGCTGTGTGTCGCGCTGCGGGACGATCAGGTCCCCGACCCTGCGGACCGCCTCCGCCAGCCGTTCCCTGCGCACCGGCTTGAGGACGTAGTCGACGGCCTTGAGGTCGAAGGCCTGCACGGCGAAGCCCTCGTGCGCCGTGACGAACACGATGAGCGGCGGTCTGGCGAACCCGGCGAGCAGCCTCGCGACGTCGAGCCCGGTGAGCCCGGCCATGTGGATGTCGAGGAAGACGACGTCGATGGCGTCCTCACTGTCGGGACCCGCTTCGAGGGCCCGCCCGATGCGCCGGAGCGCCTCGGTGGCGTCGGTGGCCCCTTCGGCACTGCGGATCCGGGAGTCGGCCCGCAGGAGGTAGAGCAGTTCCTCGAGCGCCGGTCTCTCGTCGTCGACAGCCAGTACGCGCAGCATGCTGCGGAGTCTAGGCCCGGCCTGGATGCGAGGACCACGCCCCGGTCTCCCTGCCTCTTTGCGATCGCGTCCGGCGCCTGGCCGCCGGGTTGAGCAGAGCGACTTCCCGCTGCGTATACCAGGGTGACCGCCCGTAACACGAGGAATCGAGGACCCCCGATGAGCCGCCAGCAGCCGCACGAGGATGTGGCCGCCTACGCGCTGGGCGTCCTGGAACCCGCCGACGCGTTCCGTTTCGAGGAGCATCTGGCCGAGTGCGTCATGTGTGCGGTCCGGCTCTCGGACTTCACCGCCGTCGCGCGGGCCGTGGCCGAACTCGCGGGTCCCGCCCGTGCCGACGTCCGCCCTTCGCCCCGCCTGCTGGACCGGCTCACGCAGCACGTCGCGCTGGAACGGCGGCGCGCCCGCCGGAGGCGGCTGCGGCTGGCGGCCGCGGCGGCCGTGCTGGCCGTCGGCCTGCCCGTCGCCGTGGTCATGGCGCAGGACGGCGGCGAGCAGCCCGCACCGCAGCGGGTCGTGGCGGCCGATCCGGTGACGGGCGTGCGGGCATCGGTGGCACTGGAGGACCGGACGTGGGGGACGTCGGTGGCGATGCGGTTGGCGGGCCTGCCGGGACCGCGCACATGCCGGCTCGTTGCGATCGGCAAGGACGGGGTCGAGCATCCGGTGCTGAGCTGGTGGGTGCCGGCCGGCGGGTACGGCGTCGCCGACGGCCCCGGCTACGCGGGGCCTCTGGACATCGAGGGGACCACCGGCCTGCACACCGCGGAGATCGGCCGCTGGGAGGTGCGCGGCGACCGGGGCGAGCGGCTGTTGTCGATCGGCGGCTGAGCCGGGGACGTACGCGGGGGACGGTCGGGCATCGCGCCGCTCCAGAAAAACGCCGGGCGGGAAGGGAAGGGGAACGGGAGGCGCCGTCACTTCAGCAGGCGCGAGAGTCTCCGGTCGGCGAGCGGCTTCCCGCCCGTCTGGCACGTGGGGCAGTACTGCAGGGACGAGTCGCTGAACGACACCTCGCGGATGGTGTCGCCGCAGACCGGACACGGCTCCCCCGTGCGTCCGTGGACCCGCAGCCCGCTCTTCTTCTCCGACTTGAGCCGTCCCGCCGCCACGCCCCGCGAGCGTTCGACTGCCTCGGCGAGCGTGCTGCGCAGCGCCTCGTAGAGCACGTCGGTCTCGTGCTCGTCCAGGTTGTGGACGGGTTTGAAGGGCGACATCCTCGCCGCGTGCAGGATCTCGTCGCTGTAGGCGTTGCCGATGCCGGCGATCAGGCTCTGGTCGCGCAGCACTCCCTTGACCTGGCGGCGCTCCCCGGCGAGCACGGCGGCGAAGGCGGCGCGGTCGAAGGAGTCGGCGAGCGGGTCGGGGCCGAGCCTGGACACGCCGGGCACATCGGCAAGGTCGCCTACGAGGTGCACGGCGAGCCGCTTGGTGGTGCCCGCCTCCGTGAGGTCGAAGCCGCCACCGTCCGTCAGGGCCGTGCGCAGGGCGAGCGGTCCCTTGCCCGGCCGGGGCGGCACCGTGGGGAGCTCGTCCTTCCACTGGAGCCAGCCGGCGCGGGCGAGATGGATGACGAGATGGAGGCCGCCGACGGTGATGTCGAGCCATTTGCCGTGCCGGGCGACGGCGGTGACGTCGGCCCCCTCGACAGCGGTCAGCGGCGGGTCGTACGTCTTGAGCACGCTGACGGCCACCGGCGTGACACGGGCGACCCGGCGGCCGACGAGGTGGCCGTCGAGGAACTCTCGGAGTGCTTCGACCTCGGGCAGTTCGGGCATGTCTCCACCCTGCCGCACGGGACGGCCCGCCGCACCAAGTGCGGCCCGTCCCCGCACGCTGTCCCACCCGGGAGATCCCGCAGCAGGGCCGGTCACCGATCCGGCTGTCGGACCATTCCCGCTGGGGTTCGGCCGCCGCCGACGAGGCTCAGCAGAGCGTCCAGCTCCTCCCGCGCCGCGTGCGCCAGACGGTCGAGGTCCGGCAGCGCCTTGCCGTCGGCGACGAGCCCGATGTGCACCTGGCCGCCGTACGTCGACATGGCCACCGCCAGCGACTGCCCCCGGGCGAGCGGCGCCATGGGGTAGATCTCGCGCAGGGGGCAGCCGCCGAGGGACAGGGCCGAGCGGGGCAGCGGCACGCTGGTGACGAGGAGGTCGAAGAGCATCCGCGCGGCACCGCCCGCGATCGGAGCGCCGAACCGGTGGGCCAGCGGCGGCAGTTGGTCGGCGAGCAACGCGACCGCTCCGGCGCCGCGCGCCGGGCCCGCCGCCTTGTTGCGGTCCATGGCCTCGCGGACGGAGGCGAGGCGCGCCAGCGGGTCCGGCTCGGCGACGGGCAACTGGAGCAGGTAGGCGGACAGTTTGTTGCCGGAGCCGGAGGGACTGCCGGGGCGGCGGCGCGAGACCGGCACCAGGGCGCGGGGGCCGTCGTCGGGCAGCCGTTCGCCGCGCTCGCGCATCCAGCGCCGGAGCGCGCCGGCGACGACGGCGAGCAGCACGTCGTTGGCGGTGCCGCCCGCGACCCGGCGCACCTGCTGCACGTCGTCCAGCGGCAGCACCGCGGTGCCGAGCCGTCGTGTGCCGCTCGGGGCGGCGGTCAGGGAGGGCAGTCCGCGCGGGTCGAGCCGGCTGGCCCGTACGACGGAGGCGCCGACACCGACCGCGCGGCCCAGCTCCTCGATACGGTTCTGGGCGAGGTCGGCGAGGACGCGGGGCCCGGCGAGCCAGGAGCGCGGGGGCACGGGCCGCGTGCGGCGGATACCGGTACGGCGGGCGTCCGCGATCTCGTCGAAGATGCCCGCCCCGATGGCAACGGCGCGCATGCCGTCGGCGAGGGCGTGGTGGAGCTTGACGAGCACGGCGAAGCGTTCGCCGCGGGGGTCGCGCAGCAGGTACATCTCCCATGGCGGCAGTCCGCGTTCGAGCGGACGCTCCATCAGTTCGCCGGCCGCCGTGGTGACCTCGGCGGTGAAGTCGTCGCCGGTCAGGCACACCTCCCGGACATGGCGTCGCACGTCGAAGTCCTTGGCGGCGCTCCAGGCGGCCCCGCCGACGGGGAGCAGGACGTCGCGGACCCGCATTCTCAGCCGGGGAATGGCGGCGGCACGGTCCGCGAGCAGGTCGATGAGGCCGTCGGCGGCGCCACCGGGCGGGGGGCCGAAGAGGGCGAGTGCGCCGAGGTGCATGGGATGAGCGGCGGATTCCAGATGCCAGAACGCCAGGTCCAGCGGTGCGAGAAGCTCAGAGCTCACGTGGTCCTCATGTCTCCGGGAGGCCGGGAGTTCGCAGTCAACATCTTCCGGACGGTTACGGTCAAGTATGACCGGTTCACGCACAGTTAACAGTCGCCGACGATCAGATCCGCGGCCGGTCCGGGATGAGGAACTCGCACCACACGCACTTGCCACTGCCGCGCGACTCCACACCCCACGATTCGGAGAGCCGGTCGACCAGCATCAGGCCCCGTCCCGACACTCCCGTCTCCCCCGCGTCCCGTCTGCGCGGCAGCGCGCTGGAGCGGTCCTCGACCTCCACCCTCAGCCGCCGTTCGACACCCGACAGCACCCGCACGGTGACGACGGCCCCGCCGTCCGTGTGCATCAGCGCGTTGGTGATCAACTCGTCGGCGGCGAGCTCGACCTCGTCCGCCCTCTCGTGCGCACCCCAGGCCCGTACGGCGGCTCGGACCATGTGCCGCGACGACCGCAGCGCCTCCGGGTCGTTCTGTCCGACGTGCTGCTGGAGGCGGCCGAACGTCTGGGACGCGTAGGCCCTCTTACGGCGCAGCAGCAGGATGGCCACGTCGTCGTCACCGGCGCGCTCGTCGACGACCTCGCAGAGCCGGTCGGCGAGGAGTTGGAGATCGCTCGGCCCACTGTGCACCAGGGAGGCCAGCAGGTGCATGCCGTCGTCGAGGTCGGCGCCCGGCTGTTCGACCAGTCCGTCCGTGTAGAGCAGCAGTGTCTGCCCGGGGTCCAGTTCGACGGTGCTGACCGTGTAGGCGAGCCGGCCGAACTCGGCGGAGAGGCCGAGCGGCAGCCCGCCCGGCACCGGCAGCCTGCGGCAGCTGCCGTCCTGGTCCCTGATCAGCGGATCGACATGGCCGGCACGCACCATCTGCACCACCCCGGTGGACAGGTCCACCTCGGCATAGAAACACGTCGCGAACCGGTCGGTGTCGAGCTCGTGGAGGAAGACGGACGACCTGGCCATCACCGTGGCGGGGGTGTGGCCCTCGGCCGCGTACGCCCGCAGGACGATGCGCAGCTGGCCCATGACGGCGGCGGCGTGCGTGTCGTGGCCCTGCACGTCGCCGATGACGGCGCCGACCCGGCCACCGGGCAGCGCGATGATGTCGTACCAGTCGCCGCCGATGTCCTGGCCGAGGCGGGCGGAGCGGTAGCGCACGGCGATCTGGGCACCGGGCACTTCCGGGATACGGCGGGGCAGCATCGCCTGCTGCAGCCCTTCGGCGAGGTCGTGCTCCTGCTCGTACAGGACGGCGCGCTGGAGGCTCTGGGCGATGCTGCTGCCGAGGGCGACCAGCAGATTGCGTTCCTCCGGCGTGAAGCCGATCTTGTCCCGGTACAGCAGGCCGAGTGCCCCGATGGGCCGGGCCTGGGCGATGAGCGGCAGATAGGCGGCGGCGGAGATGTCGAGGTCGCCGATCGCGTGCCACAGCCGCGGGTAGGACCGGGCGAAGTCCTCCTTGGACTCGATGAACCGGGGGGCGAGCGTGCGCACCACCTCGCTCATCGGGTACTGGTCGTCGACGCGGGTGTAGCGGGTGCCCGGGACGAAGGAGCCCTCCGGCCCCTCGGCGACGAGGCGGATCCGCCCGGATTCGAGCAGGCCCATCACCAGGCTGGTCGCGCCGAGGTGTTCGAGGCCGTGCGAGTTCTTCAGCAGCTCGATGACGTCCTGGACGGTGCGGGCGTGGGCGAGCGCGGCCGTCGTGGTCTCGACGACGCTGGTCTGGCGGCGGCGCTCCTCGTCGACCTCGACACGTGCGCTGGAGTCGGCGAGCTCCTGGGTGGCGTCCCGCACGATGCCGATGATGCGGACCGGACGACCGTTCTCGTCGCGGCGCACGCACGCCTGGGTGTGCGTCCAGCGCAGGGTGCCGTCGCGGCAGCGGATGCGGAAGTACGCGCCGTAGTGGTCGCTCCCGCGCTTGAGCGCCTGCGCCACCATGCTGTCCAGGCGGACGGCCTCGTCCGCCGGCACCCGGGCGGTCAGGGTCGCCGGGTGGCCGTCGTACTCGTCCGGGTGCAGATCGAACACGTCGAGGCCGGGCTCGTCCACGTGCATCAGACCGGTGGTGAGGTCCCAGTCGAAGCAGCCCATGCGATTGAGCGTCAGGCTCACGTCCGCGTGCGCCGGCCAGTCGTCGGGGAGCGACAGGGCACCCGCTGCCCGCTCAGCCATGGAGCCACTCTGCCATCATTCGGCGCATTCCACGAGCGGATCAGGCAGGGCTCCCTCAGCCCTGGTAGGGGTCCGGCGCGGGTGCCACGCCGTCCACGGAGGACGGGACGGCGTTCTCCTGAGGCGGGACGGGGTCCGGCCCGCCCGGCGCCTGCGGTTCCGCGTCCGGGGCCGGCGGGTCGGCCGGCAGGGGCTCGAACTGGTCCTGCGGATTCTGAGGCGGGTCACCGAAGGACTCGTCGGCCGGACCCCACGGTTCGGCGGGCGGCTGCGGCGCGGGCACCGCGTCCTGGGGAGCCGGGACGTCCGGAGCCGGAACGTCGGGAGCCGGGACGTCGGGTGTCGGGGCGACGGGGGCGGGGACGTCCGGAGCCGGGGCGACGGGGGCCGGGACGTCCGGAGCCGGGGCGACGGGCGACGGAGCCTGGGACGAGGGCGTGCCGTCGGGCCCGGCGGGCCCCACGTCGCCGGAGCCTTCGGAACGCCTCAGGTCCGTGAACACCTCGTCGGGGTCGACGGGCGGCAGGACTTCGGGCCGGGCGTCCTCCTCCCCGTCGGTACCGGCGGGCCGTTCGATCCAGGTGCCGTCGGCGGTGCTGACGACCAGCAGGTTGTTGACGACCTGCACGGCCGGCTTGATCACGACGGCCCGGTCGGCACGGTAGCCCGGCCACGCGTCGCCCTTGGTCACGACCGCGCGCTTGACCGCGACCGGCGGCTTGAGCGGATTGCCGCCGGCGCAGCGCACCCGGGGGGCGCCGTACTGGTCCACGAGCACCGCGGTGCCGGTCTGGAGGACGGCCTGGTAGCCGACAGCCTTGCCGTCGCGGAAGGAGTGGCCGGTGATGCGGGTGTCGGAGCGCAGCACGACGGAGGTGAGGCCGCGCAGGAACTGGGGGATGTCCGCCCGGTCGACCCCGGTGCCCTCCGCGAACGCGCGGGCCTTGTCCTGGTCGGTGGCGAGGAGGCGGACCTGGGCCTCGACGTCGCAGCTCGCGATCTGGTGGCTGCCGCCGTACAGCCCGGGCGTCGAGCCGGACAGGGTGCGCAGGGTCGTCCCCCCGCCGGACGGGCTCCTGGGTGCCGCGGTGACGGGCGGCGGTGCGAATGCGGGGGTGGGGAGGGCGGTCGACGCCGTGAAGGGTTCGGGGCCCTTGGCCGCGACCGGCTGGAGGAGCACCTCCTCCGGATCCGCCGCCCGGCTCTCGCTGCCGCATCCGGCAGCCAGGGGCCCCACGCACAGCACGGCGAGCGCCGCGCACAGAGGACGCATCGGTGAGCGCACCAAGATCTCCCGCCTTCCGCAACTCGAGATGTCCCTCAATTTCTGACGGATCGACAGACGGAGCGCGACTTGAACACGTTCAGTTCAGCCTCTAGGCTCCATCCCAAGGAATTGAACATGTTCAAGCCCGGGGGTGGGACCTGATGTCCGCGCTGGTCAACCTGATCGTGATGCTGGGGATGCTCTTCGTGGTGCCCGCGGGACTGCGTCTGATCGACCCGGTCCGGCTCGCGCCCGTTCGGCGGACATGGCCGCTGTTCGCGACGGCGGGATCGGCCGCCCTGTGGCTGCCCCGGGGCACTGCCGCCGTCGCGCTCGCCGCCGTCTACGCCGTGGGCACGCTGGTGCTGGCCGCCCAGGCCCCGAGGCGGCTGCTGCGCACGCGGTCGCTCGCCCCGGCGGAGTTCGCCGTGCTCACCGCGCTGGTGACGCCCTCTGTCGCCGGCGTCGCGCTGGTCGCCGAGCGGGCGGGGCACGAGCTCTTCGGCTTCTCGCTGCCGATCCTGGCGCTCACCGTCCCTCATTTCCACTTCGCGGGCTTCGCGGCGGCGCTGGTGGCGGGCCTGGTGTGCCAAACCGCCGACGGGACCGGGCCCGCCCGGTTCGCGGCCCTCAGCGTGCCGGCCGGCACGCTGCTGGTCCTCGGCGGTTACTTCACGGGCGACTGGGCCGAACTGGCCGGGGCACTGGTCCTGACGGCCGGTATGTGGGCCGTGGCACTGCTGACCTGGCGCGACGTCCGGGCCGGCGAGCGGGACCGCGGCACGCGGGCGCTGCTCGGTGTCTCGGCGGCCGTGCTGGTGGCGACGATGCTGCTCGCGCTGAGCTGGGCCGTAGGCGAAGCGGCGGACCTGCCCCACCCGAACCTGACCTGGATGGCCGCCACCCACGGCCTCGGGAACGCCGTGGGCTTCGCCCTCTGCTCGATGCTCGCCTGGAGACGACTGAAGGAGACTGCCGCATGAACCGCCCGGACGCCCGAGGCTCGCTCACCTACCCCGAGACCGGCGCCACCCGGCAGGGCCCGCTGCCGGAGGGCTACCACCACCTGCACCACACCGCCCGCGTCGGACACGGCCGCGCGGCCTTCGAGGCGGCCGGAGCCGCTGTGACCGGGTGGGGCATGCACCGAGGGTCGGGGGCCCGGGTGCGCGCCACCGCGGACCGGGCCGAGGCCGGAGTGGGCGTCGAGGTCGCGCTCGGTGCCGGACCGCTGCGGCTGACCGCGCCGTGCGAGGTCGTCTGGGCGGTGTACGAGAAGGACCGGACGGGTTTCGCGTACGGAACGCTGAGCGGTCACCCGGAGTGCGGCGAGGAGGCGTTCACCGTCGATCTGCACGACGACGGCTCGGTGTGGTTCACGGTCCTCGCCTTCAGCCGGCCCGCCGCCTGGTACACCCGGCTCGCCGGGCCGCTCGTGCCCGTGGCCCAACGGCTCTACGCGCGGCGGCTCGGGCACACCCTGCGCGGCATCGCCGCCGCGGCCGGGCGCCCGTCCGGCTGATGACCCGGGCGGGAGCTGCCCGATACTGGGAGGGATGGAGTGGTTCGGCGACGATGCCTACTGGCTGAGCCGGCTGGTTTTCCAGCGGGCTCTCGCCGCCGTGTACCTGGTGGCCTTCCTCTCCGCGGCGCTGCAGTTCCGTGCGCTGATCGGCGAGCGGGGCATGCTGCCGGTGCCGGCGTTCCTGCGCAGGGTGCCCGCCCGCGAGGCGCCGACCCTGTTCCGGCTGCACTACTCGGACCGCTTCTTCGCCCTCGTCGCCTGGAGCGGCGTCCTGCTGTCGGCCGCGCTGGTCGCCGGCGCGGCCGACGACGTCCCGCTCGCCGCCGCGATGGCGTGGTGGGCGGTGCTGTGGGCGCTGTATCTGTCCATCGTCAACGTCGGCCAGACCTGGTACGGCTTCGGCTGGGAGTCCCTGCTGCTGGAGACCGGGTTCCTCGCGGTCTGGCTCGGCAACGAGCGCACCGCGCCCCCGGTGGTCGTGCTCTGGCTGCTGCGCTGGGTGCTGTTCCGGGTCGAGTTCGGCGCGGGGCTCATCAAACTCCGCGGCGACCTGTGCTGGCGCGAGCTGACGTGCCTGTACTACCACCATGAGACCCAGCCGATGCCCGGCCCGCTGAGCTGGTTCTTCCACCATCTGCCGAAGCCGGCGCACCGCGTCGAGGCGGGCGCCAACCATGTGGTGCAGCTGCTGGTGCCCGTCCTGCTGTTCACCCCCCAACCGGTGGCGAGCGTCGCCGCGGGCCTGATCGTGGTGACCCAGCTGTGGCTGGTGCTCTCGGGCAACTTCGCCTGGCTGAACTGGCTGACGATCGTGCTCGCCCTGCCCGCCGTCGACGGCTCGCTCATCGCCGACGGCCCCGAGCTGCCGGACGCCCCGCTGTGGTACGCGGTCCTGGTGCTGACCGTGTCCGCGGGTCTGCTGGCCCTGAGCCACCGGCCCGTGCGCAACTTCTTCTCGCGGCACCAGGCGATGAACCGTTCCTACGACCCCCTCCATCTGGTCAATTCCTACGGGGCGTTCGGGACCGTGGGCCGGGTCCGCTACGAGATCGTGGTGGAGGGAACGGACGAGCGCGTGGCCCACGAGGGCACGGTGTGGCGCGAGTACGGCTTCAAGGGCAAACCGGGCGATGTCCGCAGGCTGCCGCGCCAGTTCGCGCCGTACCACCTGCGGCTCGACTGGCTGATGTGGTTCGCCGCGCTCTCCCCCGCCTACGCCCGCTCCTGGTTCCTGCCCTTCGTGGAGCGCCTGCTGGACGGTGACCGGGACACGCTGCGGCTGCTCGCGCACAATCCCTTCCCCGACGCGCCGCCGGTGCAGGTGCGCGCGCGGCTGTACCACTACCGGTTCACGACCTGGCAGGAGTGGCGGCGTACGGGGGCCTGGTGGCACCGGACACCCGTACGGGACTTCCTGGCCCCGACCCGGCTGCGCTGACTCCCGGCGCAGCCACCGAGCCGCGGTGAGGGGGCGGCTTCTGCGCCCCGCCCCCTGCCCTGACGGGTCCCGCTCATGCCCACGGCGCTTGTGGGCACACGTCCCGGGTCTGCGGGCGATCGTCCCTTCACCGCAGCGGGCGGATGCCACATCCGACCGGTGAGCGCTGCCCATCGAAATCCCCTGGCGCCCCGTCTAGTTTCATCTCGTCGCACGAGATCACGAGTTCGGATGGCGAAAGGAATTCGGATGAAGAAGGTTCACAGGACTGACGTGAAAGCGGAAGTCGTGAGGGAACCGGGGGCAAAAGAAGCCCTGCACCGCAAGCTCATCGACACGCCCGACGGTGCGGACCGATTCGTCCTGACGGAATTCGAGCTCGCGCCCAACGGCTCCACTCCGCCGCATTACCACGAGTGGGAACACGAGATCTACATCATCGAGGGCTCCATGGGCCTCGTGAAGCCCGACGAGGGCAAGACCGAGCAGGTCGGCCCGGGCGACGCCGTGTTCATTCCCCGCAACGAGCCGCACGGCTTCGTCACCGGCCCGGACCAGACCTGCCGGTTCCTGGTCGTGGCGCCGTGCGAGCGGCCGCCCGTACGGAACTTCTTCCTCTCCGACGACCCGTACGAGTACACGCAGCTCCCCGAGTACGCGAGCGCCCAGGAGGCCAAGTGACCACCACCGCATCCGCTCCCGTGACGCCGGTGCCCGGTAGCTCCGAGGACTCCTCCCGCGTCCACGGCATCCTGACCGCCTATCTTCAGTCGAAGGCCGTCTTCACCGCTCTCGACCTGGGCATCTTCGAGAGCCTGGAGGAGCCGCTGGCGATCGGCGAGCTCGCGGGCAAGCTGGGCCTCGAGGTGCGCCCCACCCGTGCGCTGCTCGTCGCGCTCACCGGGCTCGACCTGGTGCGTCGCGAGGGCGACACGTACCGGAACACCGCCGAGGCCTCGCGCTATCTGGTGGCCGGCCGCCCCGAGTACATGGGCGGCTTCGCCGAGCACCAGAACAAGCACTTCGCGCACTTCGACAAGCTCGGGGACGCGGTGCGGGAGAACGCCTCCCTCAACCAGCGCGTGCTGAAGAAGGGTTACCGCGACCAGGGCGCGGCGGCCGGCGAGGGCCGCGAGGGCACTGCGCGGCTCATCCAGGCCATGCGGGTCAGCTCGCGCCTGCAGGCCGACAAGCTGGCCCAGGCGGCTCCGCTCGACGGAGTCGAGCACATCGTCGACCTGGGCTGCGGCTCCGGCGACTACTCCATCGCGCTGGCCCGCCACAACCCGGGCCTCAAGGTGACGTCGCTCGACTATCCGGCCGTCTGCGACCTGGTCCGGGCCAACGTCGAGGAGGCGGGTGTGGGCGGCCAGGTGACTCCTCACCCGGCCGACATCATGTCCGACCCGTGGCCGGAGACCTCCGTCGTCCTGCTCTCCCACGTGCTCGACGGGTACGGGCCGGAGCGCGCCCTGCACCTGATCAAGCGCATCCACGAGCACCTGCCCGAGGGCGGCCGGCTGCTGGTGCACGCCCACATGCCCTCGCTCGCCACGGGCCTGTTCCCGTACATGTTCGGTCTGATCCTTCTCGTCAACACGGAGGAGGGCGAGGTCCGGGACGACGAGGACATCGTCGGCTGGGTCAAGGAGGCGGGCTTCGGCTCGGTGGAGACCAGGAACATCTCGCTGCTCTCCGGGCTCGTCGTCGCAACGAAGTAGGAGTATCGGTGACACGCGACACTCAGCGTCCGGACCCCGGGCCCCTGCTCGCGCTGAACTTCGGATTCGCCCGCGCCCGGGTGCTCGGCACGGCCGTCGAACTGGGCGTGTTCACCGAACTCGCCGGTGGCCCGAGGCCGGCCGGGACGCTCGCATCGGCCCTGGGCTGCGACACCGTCGCGCTCACCCGTCTGCTGGACGCCCTGGCCGACCTCGGCCTCGTCACCGGCGACGACGACAGCGGCAGGCGGCTGACGGCCCTGGCCGAGGAGTATCTGGTGCCGGGCCGGCCGGGCCACCTGGGCGAGCACTTCACCGAGGTGCTGGAGCAGTGGGACAACTGGGGCCGGCTCACCGACGCCGTGCGCACCGGTGTCCGCGGCAACCGGCTCGGTCCGCCGCGTGAACGGGACCTGCACCCGGGCATGTTCGCCGGGGCCCACCCGCTGGCGGCGCCGATGGCCGAGGCCGTCGTGGCCGAGCTCGGGCTCCGCCCGGCCGGCCGGGTCCTCGACTACACCGCGGGCAGCGGCGAGTGGGGCATCGCGCTCGCCGCCGACCCGGCCGCCGAGGTGACCGCGCACGACACCCCCGGGCTGCTGGCGGTCGCCAGGCGGCATGCCGTCCAGGCCGGAGTGGCGGATCGGTTCGCCTTCGTCCCAGGGGACTTCGGGCCGCGGCAGCCGTTTGCGGACGGCTCGTTCGACACCGTGGTGATGGCGCATGCCGGCCGCTTCGCGGGGCCGGAGGAGACGGCCCGGATGATCGCCGCATGCGCCCGGATGCTGCGGGACGGCGGGACGTTCGTGTACGCCGACATCATGCGGGCCGACCCCGGCGGTCCTCCCCTGCCGCGGGCGATGCTCGATCTGAGCCTGCTGGTGAACACCCGTCACGGCGGGCTGCGCGACCCTGCCGACTGCCGCACTGCGATGGAGCAGTCCGGACTCCTGCCGAAACAGACCGTCACACGGGGGCTGGTCACGGCCCTGACAGGACAGAGGCGATAGACATGCGAGAAGTAGTGGTCACCGGACTGGGAGTGGTCAGTCCGGCCGGCGTCGGTACAGAGGCCCTGTGGGACGTCGTGTCAGCGGGGAAGAGCGTCACCAAGTCGTTGTCCGAGATCACGGTCTCGGATCTCTTCAAGAACTTCTCATTCGTTTCCGACGCCATCGCGGAAGTACCGGATTTCGAGGACCATCTGCCGTCGCTGCCGCCCGAGGTGCAGCGCCTGGACCGGTATTCCCAATTCGCCGTCGCGGCCGCGCTCCAGGCGCTGCGTGACGCCGGACTCGAGAGCGGGAGCTATGCCCCCGACCGCGCGGGCATATCCCTCTCGACAGCCATTTGCGGCACCCCGCGCATGGAGGAGGAGTTCCTCGCCGTCACCGACCGGGGACGCAAGCCCATCGATCCCTCATTGGCCGGCCGGGGTCTCTACCTGGCGTCCATGTCCAACACGCCGGGTGTGGTGCTCTCCGCGCTCCTTGCCGCACAGGGCCCGTGCGTGACCCTGTCGACGGGCTGCATCGGCGGTATCGATGCCGTGGGTCACGCCTTCGAGGCCATCCGGCACGGCGAGGCCGACGTGATGATCGCGGGCGCCAGCGAGGCCCCCATCACCCCGGTCACCGTCGCCTCGTTCGAGATCATCAGCTGCCTGTCCCAGGCGTACCGGGACCGCCCCGAGGCCGCCTCCCGGCCGTACGACGCGAACCGGGACGGGTTCGTGCTCGGCGAGGGCTGCGGCATCGTGGTCCTGGAGGAGAAGGAGCACGCGCTGCGCCGCGGCGCCACTCCCTACATGGAGATCGCCGGTTTCTCCCACACCTCCAACGCCGTGCACATGACCGACCTGCTCTCGGACGGCGCCGATCTGACGCGTGCCATGACCCAGGCGATGGAGTACGCGGGGGTCCGGCCCGAGGACATCGACCACGTCAGCTCGCACGGCAGCTCCACCCCGCAGAACGACACCTGCGAGACCAGCGCCCTCAAGCTCGCCCTCGGCGAGCGCGCCCGCCAGATCCCGGTCAACTCCGCCAAGTCGATGCTGGGGCACGCCCTTTCGGCCGCGAGCGCCATGGAGATCGTCATCTGCGCCCTGGCCCACCGCCGGTCGTTCGTCCACCCCACCGCCAACTACGAGAACCCCGACCCCACCTGCGACCTGGACTACGTGCCCGGTACCGGCAGGCCGTGGCACGGCGACGCCGTCCTGAAGGACGCGAGCGGTTTCGCCGGACTCCACGCGGCCATGGTCACACGTGCGGTTCCCGAGGCATCCGAGGAGGTCTCCCGGTGAACGGGATCGTCATCACAGGCATCGGCGCGGTCACCCCGGCCGGCACCGGTGCGGAAGCAGTCTGGGCGGACGCCCGGGACGGGCGCTCCAAGGTCACCGCCATCGACCGGTTCGACGCGTCCGACTACGCGTGCCAGGCCGCCGGACAGGCCGACTTCACGGCCGCCGAGCATCTGCCCCCCCGGTTCGTGAAGCGCACCGACCGCTTCACGCACCTGGCGGTGCACGCCGTGCGCGACGCGCTCACCGACGCGGGTATCACGATCGGCGAGGACGTCGCGCCGGAGCGCACGGGCGTCATGGTCGGAAACGTCCTCGGCGGCTGGGAGTTCGCCGAGCGGGAACTGCGCAAGCTGTGGACCGACGGACCCCGGGCCGTGAGTCCTTACCAGGCGACGGCCTGGTTCCCGGCCGCCCCGCAGGGCAACATCTGCATCGACCAGGGCATCAAGGGTCCCGCGCGGACCTTCGTGGCCGACCGGGCGAGCGGTGCGTACGCCCTGATCGGCGCCGCCCAGTCGTTGCTGCGCGGGCAGGCCGACATGGTCATCGCCGGCGGAGTCGAGGCGCCCCTGTCGCCGTACGGCTGGCTGTGCCTGGAGACCAGCGGTCTCGGCGCGAAGAGCCGGAGCAGCCTGGAGCCGCACGAGCTCTACCGTCCCTTCGACGCCGGGCACGGGGGCAGCGTCTTCGCCGAGGGAGCCGTCTTCCTGATCATGGAGCGGCGCGAGACGGCCGAGGCGCGCGGCGCCACCGTCCTCGGTGAGCTCGCCGGCTGGGGTGTCAGCACCGACGGCTACATGCCGTACTACACGGTCGAGCCGACCGGTCAGGTGCTGGGCCGCGCGATGACGGCCGCCGTCGAGCAGGCCGGTGTCACGGTGGCCGACCTCGGCGCCGTGTTCGCCCATGGAGCGGGAGTCCCCTTCGAGGACGTGACCGAGGGGTACGCGCTGCACGAGGCGTTCGGCACCGCGGCCGACGGGCTCCCGGTCACCGCGCCCAAGGCGGGCTTCGGTCATCTGCTGGGTGCCGCGGCCCCCGCGGACGCCGTGATCGCGCTGAACTCCATGCGCGAGGGGCTGATCCCGCCGACGCCGAACCTGGACCGCCCCGCGCCGGGCATCGACCTCGACTTCGTGCGAGGCGGGGCACGTCCCGCGAAGGGCATGGGGCACACGCTGGTCGTCTCGCGCGGCCTGGGGGGAGTCAACGCATGTCTGCTGTTGCGGAGCTGACCGTGTCGGTCGCGGACGAGGTGGCCCGCCGGATCGCGAATCCCTGGAGCATTCCCAAGCCGCCGCGGCCGCCGGAGGCCCTGCGGTCCACCGGCGTCCGGGCAGTCGGGATCGACGTGGTGGACGTGACCCGTCTGGAGTCCCTCGTGGCCAGGCGCGGTGACCGCCTCGTGGCCCGGCTGCTCACCCCGGCCGAACGCGGCCTGTGCGCGGGTGCGGCGGCCGGATACCGGCTGAACTTCGTCGCCGGCCGGCTCGCCGCCAAGGAGGCGGTCCGCAAGACCCTGACCGGTTACGGCACCCGGGCGGGCTGGCACGACGTGCAGATCATGCGCGGCAGTTCGGGAGAGCCGCTGCCCGAGCTCTCCGGGCGCGCCGAGGAGGCGTTCCGGATGGCGGGGCTGTCACGCCTGCACCTGAGCATCACCCACGAAGGCGGTGTGGCTGTCGCCGTGGCCCTGGCGAGCGACTGAGTCTCCGGCGGGCGGGCGGCTGCGGCCCGTCCGCCGGTCCCCCCTCGGGCCGTAGGGCATCAGCCCGGTCAGTGAAGCGATCGAAGGAATGGAAGGACCCATGGACACGGAGATACGCCGGGAAGTCGTCGCGGTCATGTGCGGCGTCGGGTTCCAGGAGAGCGAACTCACCGACGGCGCACGGCTGGCGGAGGACCTCGACATCGACTCGACCGAGATGGTGGAGATCGTCGTCGCCCTGGAGGAGCACTTCAGGATCTCGATCGACGCGGACGCCGAGGGCGGTTTCGCGACGGTCGCCGACCTCATCGGCTGTGTGGAGCGGCTGCGTGCGGCCGTTCCCGCCGGCGTCGCCGCGACGGAGGGATGAGGCATGCCCAGGATCGAGAACAGCATCGACATCGCGGCGGACGCCCGTGACGTCTTCGACATCACGAACGACATCGCGCGCTGGCCGGAGATCTTCAACGAGTACCACAAGGCCGTCGTCGTCTCCCAGGAGCGCGAGGGCCGCTGGACGGAGATCGTCTTCGAGCTGACCAACGAGGAGGGGAACAGCTGGCGTTCGTGGCGGCTGATCGACCACCGTGAGCTCGTCGCGATCGCCGAGCGCCGGGATCCGCTGTTCCCGTTCGCGTACATGCATCTGAAGTGGACCTGCACCCCGGTCTCCGGCGGTACGCGGATGACCTGGATCCAGGACTTCGAGCTGGACGAGAACTTCACCGTCCCGCTGCCCACCGTCCTGGAGCGCATGAACACGCACACCCGGGAGAACCAGGTCCGCATCAAGGAAAAGATCGAGTCGGGTGCCGTGAAGGCCGCCTGACCCGCGGACAACCCCCAAGGACCCGCGGCCGCTCCCGCCCCCTCCCCCGCGGGCGGGAGCGGCCGTGCCCACCGCGGCCCGATCGCGGGCCGCCGATCCCCTTCTTGCCGCCAGGAGGCAGACCGCCATGCGTATCGCCGTCTCCGGATCGATCGCGACGGACCATCTGATGCATTTCCCGGGCCGCTTCTCGGAGCAGCTCGTCGCGGACCGGCTGCGTGTGCTCTCGCTGTCGTTCCTCGTGGACCGGATCGACATCCGCCGCGGCGGGGCAGGCGCCAACATCGCCTTCGGCCTCGGTGTCCTCGGGCTGACGCCCCTGCTGGTGGGCGCGGCAGGCGCGGACTTCGACGACTACCGGGCCTGGCTGGAGCAGCACGGTGTGGACACCGGTTCGGTGGTCGTCGTGCCGGACGAGTACACCGCCCGGTTCGTCTGCACGACCGACGCCGACCAGAACCAGATCGGCTCCTTCCACGCCGGCGCCATGCGTGCCGCCGCCGACGTCTCGATCGAGGCGGTCGCCGAACGCGCCGGAGGCCTCGATCTGGTGGTCCTCTCGCCCGACACTCCGGACGCGATGCTGCGGCACACCGAGGAGTGCCGGGCGGCGGGGCTGCCCTTCGCCGCCGACCCGTCGCAGCAGATCGCCGCGATGAGCCGGGCCGACGTCCAGTTCCTGATCGGCGGCGCCCGCTATCTGTTCACCAACGAGTACGAGGCCCGGCTGCTGCAGGAGCGCACGGGCTGGAGCGCCCGGCGCATCCTCGACCAGGTCGGGACCTGGGTGACCACCCTCGGCGCGGACGGTGTGCTGCTCGAACGCGACGGCCGTGAACCGCGCGTGGTCCCGGCCGTCCCGGACGTCGTACCGGTCGACGTCACCGGTGCGGGCGACGCGCTGCGCGCCGGAATGCTCGCCGGCATCGCGCGCGGGCTGACGCTCGAAGACGCCTGCCGCCTCGGCTGCGTCCTCGCGTCCCTGGCCCTGGAGACCGTCGGGACACAGGAGTACGGACCACGGGCGACGAGCCTTGCGGACCGGGTTCGTGCGGTCTACGGCGACGGGCCCGCCACGGCCGGTGCTCTGGCCGTGGCAGGTGCCGCATGAGCGGCGTCCGGACCCTGCGCCCCGGCCCGCTGGCCGTGCCCTTCGTGGTCGCGGGGATCATCCCCACGGCCCTCGGACTCTGGCTCGCCGGGCCGACGGCACCGCTGCCGCTTGCCGCCACCGTCACCGCCGGAACCCTGCTGGTGCTGCTGGGGGCCTGGATGACGGCGGACGCGGTGGACCGGGTCTACCTGCGCCAGGGCACACCGCTGGGCGACCTGCCCCCCGACTACCTGGTGACGAACGGCTGGTACCGGATCGTCAGAAACCCGATGGCGGGCGGGATGACGCTGCTGCTGCTCGGCGAGAGCCTGCTGTGGCAGGCCCTGTCCGTCGTCGGCTGGGCCGCTGTCGTCCTCACCGTGTCGTACGTGGCCGCCGCCCGCGTCGAGGAACCAAGTCTGCTGGAGGCCTTCGGCGACGAGTACGCCCGCTACCGGCGCTCCGTTCCGGCCTGGCTCCCCTTCCCCCGTCCCGGGCGCGCCGCCCGCGGTGCCGCCGCCGGTGCACCCACCCGACTTCCCGCGAGCGACACCCCTACGAGCGAGGCATGAACGTGACGACGAACAGCAGCGGATCCGGCCCCGTCTACACCGACCTGAGCATTCCGGTGCGCCGTCGGGCTCCCGGCGTGCAGTTCGAGCAGTGGCTCCACCGGGAAGGCATCGGCATCCTCTCACGCCGCATCCGTGCGCTGCCCGGCGACAGCCGCCGCGACCGGATCGTGAACTATCTGCGCTGGCTCTCCGGCAGCCGCAGGCTGCGTGAACAGGACGTGCCGGGCGGGTGCTTCCTGTCCAACGAGTTCTACCGGATGTCCGTGCACCAGGGCACTCATGTGGACGCGCCCTTCCACTACGGCCCGACGTGCGAGGGCAAGCCCGCGAAGAAGGTCATGGACCTGCCCCTGGAGTGGTTCTGCGGCCCCGGGATCGTCCTCGACGTGCGCGAATGCCAGGGCACGGTCACCGAACGGGACGTGAAGGAGGGGCTGCGGCGTTCCGGTGCGCAGCCGGGCCCGGGGACCGTGGTGCTCTTCCGCACCGACTCCGATCTGCGGCTGGGGTCTCCCGCCTACTACACCGAGTCCACGGCGATCTCGCCGGGTGCCGTGGACCATCTTCTCGACCTGGGGGTGAAGGTGCTGGGGACCGACTGCTGGAGCTTCGACGGACCGGCCCGGGCCATGGTCGAGAAGTTCTTCGGCACGCGGGACTCCTCGGCACTGTGGCCCGCTCATATGCACGGCCGGGAGCGGGAGTTCATCCAGATCGAGGGGCTCGGCGGACTGCGCAACGTGCCCGAGGGGCCGTTCACGTTCATGGCGTTCCCCATCGCGCTGGCCGACGCGGGGGCTGCATGGTGCCGCGCGGTCGCGCGCACCGACAGCTGAAGGAGTTTCCCGTGACCGACCGTCCCGCATTCCTGCTGCCTCTCGCAGCGCCCACCGTGGCGGATCTCGCCGAACTGGCCCGCGACACCGTGGCACTGCTCGGGCGCCTCGGCGACCGTTCGCCGCGGTCGCTGTGCGCCGACGCCCTGACTGCCGCCGGCGCCGCGGCCGGCCACCGCATCGCGGTGACCGGGCACAGCTCCGCCGAGATCGCCGGCCGGCTCGCCGCCCATCTGGCCGGTGACCACGTCCGTGAGGTGTCGACGGGGTTCGCCGCCCCGGGCGCACGGCCTCGCATCGCGCTGCTGTGCAGCGGCCAGGGCGCGCAGTTCCCCGGCATGGGCATGGACCTGTACCGGTCGGAGCCCGTCTACCGCAAGACGTTCGACCGCTGCGCGGACGCCGCCGCCCCCTACCTCGCGATGCCCCTGGTCGAGCTGCTCGACGCGGACGCCTCGGCGGGGCCCGGTATCCACCGCCTTCCGCACGCCGCGCTGACGACCTTCGCGGTCGGCTGCGCCCTGACCGCGTTGTGGCGCGACCGGGGCGTGGAGCCGGACGCCGTTCTCGGTTTCAGCTCCGGCGAGTACCTGGCCGCGCATGTGGCCGGTGCGCTCACGGCCGAGGACGCCATCGCGCTGCTGGCCGCGGAGACGACGCTCGCCGAACAGGTCGGCGACGGAGCGATGTGCGTCGTGGGTGCCGCCGAGAAGCAGGTGCTCGAGGTGCTCGCCGAGCTCGGGCCGCAGGCCTCCCGGGTCGGTGTGGCCGCCGTCCTCTCCGCCGGTGACGTCTCCCTCTCGGGGTCCGCCGCCGAGCTGGCGGTGGTGACGGAGCGGCTGGCGGCTCTGGGCATCCGGACGTCGGCCCTCCCGGTTCCCCAGGGGTTGCACTCGCCCCTCCAGGAGCCGTTCCTCGACGAGTTGCGGGCCGCCGCCGCCCAGGTGCCGGCCTCGGCGCCGACGATTCCGATGGTCTCGACAGTGACCGGAAGGCCTGCCGGTCAGGAGGTGCTCGCCGATCCGGCGCACTGGAGCGCCCATCAGCGCGGGCCGGTGCGTTTCCTCGACGGCATGCGGACGCTGGACGCGCTGGGCACCACGGTGTACATCGAGGCCGGGCCGGGCCGGGCGCTCACCGGCATCGGGCCACGGGCTCTGGCCGGCGGCGGCGAGCGACTGTGGCTGGCCTCGATAGGCCGCAGTGCCGACGGCGCGGAGGCGATGCTGCGAGCGCTCGGGCGGCTGTTCACGGCGGGCGTGCCCATACGTCTCTGACGGCGGTGCGCGCGTCTCCGCCGGCGGTACGAGGTTTCCGCCGGCGACAGGGACTTCCGGGTTTCCGAGGGCGGTCCGGCGGCAGGAGTTCTGCCGCCGGATTGCCCTTGGACGGAAAAGGGATCCGCCCGCTTCAATCAGTGGGTCCGGCGCTACACTTACCGCTGATGAGCCAGGAAAGAAATACACGATCGGCCCCCGGCAGGCCGCGCAGTGAAGACGTTTCGCGGATAATTGTCGGTTCCGCGCTTCAGCTGCTGCGCGAGCGGGGCCCTCAGGGCGTGACCATGGAAGCGGTCGCGCTCACTTCCGGTTGCGCGAAAACCACCATCTACCGCCGGTATCGCAACCGTTACGAATTGCTCCGCGCCTCCCTGGACTTCGTCGAGGGAATTCCTGAACCACCCGCCGCCCTCTCCACCAGAGACCGTCTCGCTTTCCTCCTCGGTCAATTCCGGCACGGCCTGGAAGAGGTGGTGGGCATTCGCGCCGTGGCGGCTCTTCTGCGCGGTGACGACGACCCCGAATTCTCCCTGGCGTTCCGTGAGAGCGTTCTCCAGCCACGGATCGATGTGCTGGTGCAGGCGCTCGGAGACGGCATCGCCGCGGGCGATCTGAGGCCCGGCATCGACGGCCCGACGGTGGTCAGCATGTTGGCGGGGTCGTTCATCGCCCGCTCCGCCATGCAGGGAACCGTGCCCGCGGACTGGGCGGACACGGTGCTCGACACCCTCTGGCCGGCCATCAGGGCCTGACGCCCCCGCACCGCCGGACACGGTCCGGCGGTGCGGGTGGTCGACAGCGTCAGATGTTCATCCGGTGGCCCCGACCGCGCCTGCCTTCGCCGCCTTCCCGATGTGCTCGGAGCGCAGGCCGACGCCGATGAACCAGGCCGTCCAGCGGTTGAGGAACGGGAAGCGGCGCACGATCCGGGCGGCGAGCGGACGCTCCACGGTCGCCTGCCGGTCCTTGGGATACAGGTCGGCGAGCATATGGACCTGGGCCAGCTGCACGGCCCGTACGGGCAGCTCACGCCGCTTCTGCACCTTGTTGAGGTCCTGTCGGCTCGGCGCCCGGCCGGCGCGCAGCACCGGTCCCAGGATGCGCGCGGCGGCGACGGCGTCCTGTACCGCGAGGTTGATGCCCACGCCGCCGGCGGGGGACATCGCGTGTGCGGCGTCGCCGATGCACAGCAGTCCCGGCCGGTGCCAGGTGCGCAGCCGGTCCACGCGTACGGTGAGCAGCTTCACGTCGTCCCAGCTGCGGATCTCCTCCTCCATCCGCGCTCCGAGCCCTTCGCCGACGGCACCCACGTCGGCGCGGAGGCGCTCGATCCCCTCCGCCTGCACCGTCTCGTAGGCGCCCTGCGGGATGACATAGGCCATCTGCCAGTAGGTCCCGCGGTCGATGGTGATGAGCACGAAGCCCTGTGCGGTGTGCAGGAACGTCAGCCGTTCGTCCGGCTTCCGGCTGAGCCGGAACCACAGCACGTCCATCGGCGCCTGGCTGACGGCCGGCTGGAGGCCGGCGGACGAGCGCATGGCCGAGTGCCGGCCGTCGGCGGCGATCACGACGTCCGCGCGCAGCTCCAGCGGTCCTTGCGGGGTCGTCGCCCGCACGCCGAGGACTTCACCGCCCTCTCGGACGAGTTCGGTGGCCTCCGCGTTCTGGATCAGCCGGAAGCCAGGGTACTGCTTGGCCTTCCTGGCCAGGAAGTCGAGGACGTCCCACTGCGGCATGAAGGCGATGTACGGGTAGTTCCCGCCGATCTTGGAGAAGTCCGCGAAGTCGGTACGCCCGGCCGGGGTTTCCACGCTGATGGTGGTCACCCTGCTGTGCGGCAGTTCCAGGAACTCATGGATCAGACCGAGCTCCTCCATCAGCCGCAGCGTCGACGGGTGGACGGTGTCCCCGCGGAAGTCCCGCAAGAAGTCGCCGTGTTTCTCCAGGACGACGACCTCGACGCCCTGCCTGGCGAGCAGTAAGCCTGCCATCATGCCGGCCGGACCGCCGCCCACGACGACGCAGCGGGTGTATTCGGTGTGCACCGCGATGACTCCTGTGTTGGGGAGGGGTGGGGAGTCCGCCCCGGTCACCCCGGGGCGGCCTGGACACACGCAGCAGCGGGACGTTCAGTGGCCTGCGGCGACGGGCACCGGCTCGTCGCCGACGACGATGTCGCGGCTGCGGATGAGCGGAATGACCGCCAGTGCGCCGATGAAGGCGACAGCGGCAGCGAAGACGAGGATGGAGTTCAGCCCGTCGATGAAGCCGCTCTGGGCCGTCTGCGCGAAGATGCCGCGCTCCTGGGGCGGAAGCCCGGTGATGGCCTTGCCTATCTGTCCGGATGCCACGGCGTGGGCGAGTCCGTCGGCGCGGTCCGCGAGCGGGGTGCCGGCCAGCGCGTCGGACACGGAGCTCTTGACCTTGTCGGCGAACACGGCGCCCATGACGGCGACTCCGAGGGCGATGCCGAGGGAGCGGAAGGTGTTGTTCAGGCCGGAGGCGACACCGGACCGCTCGGAGTCCACGGCTCCGAGTGCCGCTGCCACCACGTTGGGATTGACGAGTCCGACGCCGAGGCCCGTGACCAGCTGACCGGCCAGCAGGCCCGTCCAGTCGTCGGACGGCTCCAGTCCGCTCATCAGCAGCAGGCCCACGCCGATCAGCGCGAGGCCCGCGGACACCAGCCAGCGGGCGGGCGCGACGGAGCCGAGCCGGGCGGCGAGGGCCGACGCGACGAAGATGGACAGGGTGAGCGGCAACAGCCGCAGGCCCGCCTCCAGCGGCTCGTGACGGAGCACCGTCTGCAGATAGAGCGTGAGGTAGAGCAACAGCGCGAAGGCCGTGGAGCTCATCGCCAGCACACCGAGACTGGCGCCCGTGGTCGTGATCTTCCCGAAGACCGCACCGGGCAGCATGGGGTTGCTCCGGGTGCGTTCGACCCACACGAACAGCGCGAGGGCCACGGCGGCGACGATGAACGCCGTCACGACCTGCGTGCTGCTCCATCCCGCCTCGTTGGCCCGCAGCAGCGCGAAGGACAGTGAGCCGAGAGCGGTGCTGAGCGTGACGAATCCCGGCCAGTCGACAGGCCCCGACATCTGGGCTCGGGACTCCGACATGCGGGTGAGCGCCCCCACCAGGGCCAGCACGCCGATGGGCAGGTTGATGAGGAAGATCCACCGCCAGCCGATGGCCTCCACCAGGACACCGCCCGCGAGCGGCCCGATCGCGAGGGCCATGCCGCTGACCGCGCCCCATACGGCGAGCGCGATGTGGCGGTCCTTGTTGCCCGGGTACGCGGCGGCGAGCAGGGCCAGTGAGGTGGCGAGCAGAGCCGCCCCACCGAGGCCCTGCAGGACCCGGGCGATGTTCAGGAACAGCGGGTCGCCCGCCACACCGCACAGCAGGGACGCGATCGTGAACAACGCCATGCCTATCGAGAACACCGCCCGCCGGCCGAACCGGTCCGCCAGCGACCCCGCGGTCAGCAGGGCTGCCGACAGGGCCACCGCGTAGGCAGCGACCACCCACTGCAGGTCGGAGAGCGAGGCGTCCAGTGCCTCCTCGATGTCCGGCAGGGCGATGTTCACGATGGTGACGTCGAGCAGCAGCATGAAGCTGCCGACGCAGACCAGGACGAGGGTCCACCAACGGTTGCCGGGCATGAGCGCTCCTCTGATCATGATCATTCAAATACGCTACGAGTAGCGTAGCGGAATTCTCCAGAGGGGTGCAAGGAATGCCCGGCCAGGGCTCACATCTCGGCCGGCACCCCGTCCACGTGCCACTGCCGGCCCAGGAACCGCTTGGCGTAGAGGGTGGTCTGGACGCGGTTGGGCGTGCCCAGCTTGGCGTAGATCCGGCTGAGGTAGTTGCGCACCGTCTTCGGGCTGATCCCGAGGTGCTTGGCGATGTGCCCCGTGTCGTGGTCGTCGGCCACGAGCGTCAGGATCTGCCGCTCACGGCCCGTCAGGTGGGACAGCGGGCCTTGCTCCGGCCGTTGCCCCGAGGCGATCTGCAGGATCAGCCCGGCCGCCGCCCCCGACAGGGCCGCGCCGTCCCGGTGCACCGCGAGCAGCGTCTGGCGCAACTCCTCGGCGCTGATCCTGCGTGACACGTAGGCGTTGGCCCCCGCCACGAACGCCTCCCGCATGAAGACGGGCTGCTGATGCGAGCTCAGGATGACGATCCGGACGTGCTCCGAATCGTTGCGGATCAGGCGCGCGGCATGCGTGCCGCCGGCGCCCGCGATGTTCAGGCCCGTCACCACGATGTGGGGCCGGTGAGCCCGCAGCGCCCGCAGCGCCGAGGCGCCGTCCACTGCCGTGGACACCACCGTGAACTCGCCAAAACTGTCGAGTAACTTTCCCAAACCTTCGAGCACGAGCTGCTCGCTGTCGACCAGGAGGACTCGTATCAATACCATCGGCGATCCCTAGGTTCGTTACCAGAAAACGGATCGACGGGACGAGGACACACCTGTAAGCCCCTCTCCCCCGAGACCGCGGTCGCTTCGACAGCGAAACAACCTGCGGCGATCTCGCATCCTACCCAGCCGCGGAACGCGCGGACGGAAAGTCTTCAAGTTGTTTCAGAAGGGGCTGCCGGCGAAAAGCTGAATTCACCATTCCGATGTCACGCAATTTGCCGCACCCGTCACACCGTGCCCCCCTTGGCGCCACGGTTCACGAGCCTACTCCCGGCCGATCATCATGAACGGCGTTTAAGGATCCGCCCGTTGGGGCAAACTCAACAATTCCCCCAGTAGCTCCTCGGTATTGGCGCAGCCCACACGCCCACGGCGAGTCCCGGCCCGGCGCACCGCCCCTCCCTCACCGCCCCACTCCCACCGGCCCTCGCGGAGCGCGCCGCGGGTCGCCCCCGTATACGCCCGTCCCGCGCGGGCCCACCCGCGCCGGTCTCCGGCCTTCGGGCGCGGACCGACGGCCGCGGACATGCCCGTGCCCCCTGCCGGGGCGGGCAGGGGGCACGGGTGGTGAAACGCGGATCGGGCGCCTGCGGTTGCCGGGACGGGGCCGTATCCGGTGATTCCCGGTCGGCGCCGGGACCTGCCTAGTCGATGCCGGGCAGGATGTGCGGCTCGGCGAGGTCGTCCTCGTAACCGGCCAGTCGGATCGGGGCCGACCGGGCCCAGACCTCGAGGTTGCGGATCTCTTCGGCCTTGCCGGCCCGTTCGCCGGGGCGCTCCGACGGTTGCGTCTCGGTCTTCACATCTCGTGTCACCGCGCACTCCTCTGTGTCGCGTATGTGGGACAGGGCAGTTGGGTCGCGGTGGCGCCGTCAACTCGGGCGGGACCGCGGCCGGGTTGGAAGCCTGTCCCTGGACGGCCGAAGGGGACTTGTGGATCCCTTGGAGGCCGTCCGTTCACCCCAGGGTAACCAAATGAGCGGACCCGCGCTCGATGGGGCCAGTAATTCGGCCCAATTCACGCCAACAACCCCTTCCAGATGGACAACGGCCGGTGCACCTGCTGGTGCACCGGCCGAAGAGAGTGGAGCTATGGGCGAGTTGCCCGTTTCCTACCAGTTTGCTGGGGCGTAGTCCTTGAGGAAGCAGCCGAACAGGTCCTCGCCGCTCTCGCCCCGGACGATCGGGTCGTACACGCGGGCGGCTCCGTCGACCAGGTCGAGCGGGGCGTGGAAGCCCTCCTCCGCCAGCCGCATCTTGTCCGGGTGGGGGCGCTCGTCGGTGATCCAGCCGGTGTCCACGGCGGTCATCAGGATGCGGTCGCTCTCGAACATCTCCTGCGCGCTGGTGCGGGTGAGCATGTTGAGCGCGGCCTTGGCCATGTTGGTGTGCGGGTGGCCCGCGCCCTTGTAGCCGCGGCTGAAGACGCCCTCCATGGCGGAGACGTTCACCACGTACTTCCGCCGGCCCGCCGCGGCCGCCATCACCGGGCGGAGCCTGCTGATCAGGATGAACGGGGCGGTGGAGTTGCAGAGCTGCACCTCGAGCAGCTCGACCGGGTCGACCTCGGAGACCGTCTGGATCCAGCTGTTGGTGTCGTGCAGGTCGGGGACCAGGCCGCCGGCGTCGATGGCGGTGCCGGCCGCGATGCGCTCCAGGGACGCGGAACCGCTGACCAGCGCGAGGTCGGTGACGTCCTGGGCGCTCAGGCCCTCGCCGCGGGACGAGGGCAGGGCGGCGACGGCGTCCACCGCGCCGCTGCCGAACGTGCCGATGACCTGCGCGGGCGGCAGCTCGCCCGCCGGCAGCGGAGCCGACTCGGCGGCGACGAGCTCGCTGTACGCCTGGGGCGAGCGGCGTACGGTCTGGGCCGCGTTGTTGATCAGGATGTCGAGCGGGCCCTCGGCGGCGACCGAGTCGGCCAGGGCGACGACCTGCGCCGGGTCGCGCAGGTCGATGCCGACGATCTTGAGCCGGTGGATCCACTCGTCGCTGTCCGGCATGGCCTTGAAGCGGCGGATGGCGTCGTTGGGGAAGCGCGTGGTGATGGTGGTGTGGGCGCCGTCGCGCAGCAGCCGCAGCGCGATGTACATGCCGATCTTGGCCCGGCCGCCGGTGAGCAGGGCGCGCTTGCCGGTCAGGTCGGCGCGGGCGTCCCGCCGGGCGCGGTTGTCGGCCGCGCACTTCTGGCACAGCTGGTGGTAGAAGGCGTCGACCTCGACGTAGCGGGTCTTGCAGATGTAGCAGGAACGGGGGCGCTGGAGTATGCCCGCGATCTCGCCCACGACGGACGAGGACGGCAGCAGCCCCTGCGTCTCGTCGTCGATGCGCTCGGCGGAGCCGGTGGCGGTGGCCTCGGTGACGGCCCTGTCGTGCGCGGTCTTCGCGGCCCGGCGCTCCTGGCGGCGGCGCTGCTTGACCGTCCGGTAGATGCCGGCGGTGGCGCGGCGCACGGCGATGGCGTCCGGGTGGTCGATCTCCAGCTTGTCGAGCTCTTCGAGCACGCTCAGGCAGACGGCCAGACGCTCGGGGTCGATGCCCGGTCCGTATACCGGGCTGTCCTCTGTGACGGTCATGGCCTGTGTTGTTCCTCGATCACTCGAATGCCGGAGTTTCAAAAGCGCGATTTTACTGAGTGATGGGGTGTCGGCCAAATGACGGGCGTCACGTCGGGCCCGCCCTCAGCCCTGCCGACGGCCCGGGGGCCGGTCGAACACGCAGTCGCCGCACAGTCCGCCCGACGGGCAGCGGTAGTACAGGCAGCAGGTGCGGCGCCGCAGCGCGGGACCGTGCACGGTCCCGGACAGCCCGGGGCCGGCGAACAGCTCGCCCGCGAGCGAGGCCGCCCGCTCGGCCGCCTCGGGCCGCCCGGCGCGCCGCGACCACGCGGTCAGCTCCCGTACCGCGCCCGCGAGGGCGGAGCCCGCGTTGCCCCACAGCAGCCGCGCCGAGACACGCGTGTCGCGGCGCAGTGCCTCGGCGAGGGGGACGAGGTGCCGCAGCAGCACGGTCTCGCGGACGGTGGCCGCATCCGCGGGGAGCCCGTGGACCTCCCGCAGCACCAGATCGTCGGGCGCGCTGCGGGCCGGGTCCCAGTGCAGCAGCGCCGGGTCGAGATCGGGGACGCGGCCGTGGAGCGCCGCACACCCGAGGGCCACCGACCACAGGCGGGCGGCGAGCCCGAGGTGGGCGACCGAGGCGGCGACGCGGCGCTCGGGCGCACGCAGCGCGGCGGCGACCGCGTCGACGCGGTCGCCGAGCAAGGGGCTCCGGCCCGCGTACACGTCGGCGAGCGGACGGTGCCCCGGCTCCGGCCCGCCCGCGCGCAGCGCGAAGAACCCTCCGACGGACGCCGTCCGATCCAACAGCGTCGGATCCATGCCGCTCCCCCTTGTCTCCCACCCGTTCCGGCCCGCCGAAAATCCGGTGACGCAGCACCGGATCGTCGTCAAGGATGTCGCGCAGTGCGGCGGCGGACGACACCGGTGTCCCGAAGACGCGGCTGTCGGCGGCCGTGCCGCGCGTGACAGGGGTGCACATCGGATACTGGGGATGAAACCGCGCGGCGGGGGGGGGGGGGGGGGGCCCCCGCCCCCCCCCCCCCCCCCGCGAGGGGGTGGTGGGGTCGTCGTGCCCAATAGACCG
>NZ_JBFAOY010000047.1:0-38428 GCF_040675505.1 Streptomyces sp. NPDC049597 | reverse complement strand
AGTCCTTCTTGTCCCACTTCTTGTCGGACGAGTAGTCGTCCTTCTTGTCCGAGTGGTCGTCCTTCTTGTCGGAGTACTCGTCCTTCTTGTCACTGTCCGAGGAGTAGTCGTCCTTGTCCTCGTCGGCAAGCACACGTGCCAGCGCCCCACCACCGGTGTGCACACCACCGTGCGGCTTGTCGTAGTCCTTCTTGTCGTAGTCCTTCTTGTCGTAGTCCTTCTTGTCGTAGTCCTTCTTGTCGTGGTCCTTGTCGTAGTCCTTCTTGTCCCACTTCTTGTCGGACGAGTAGTCGTCCTTCTTGTCCGAGTGGTCGTCCTTCTTGTCGGAGTACTCGTCCTTCTTGTCACTGTCCGACGAGTAGTCGTCCTTGTCCTCGTCCTCGTCGGCAGCCACACGCGCCAGGGCCCCACCACCGGTGTGGACACCGCCCTTCGGCTTGTCGTACTCCTTGTCGTCGTCCTTCTTGTCGTAGTCCTTCTTGTCGTAGTCCTTCTTGTCCCAGTCCTTCTTGTCCCACTTCTTGTCGGACGAGTAGTCGTCCTTCTTGTCCGAGTGGTCGTCCTTCTTGTCGGAGTACTCGTCCTTCTTGTCACTGTCCGACGAGTAGTCGTCCTTCTTCTCGCTGCTCGAAGAGGAGTCATCCCAGTCGTCGGCGGTGATCACGGCGTAGGCCGGACCGGAGATCGCGAGGGCCGCCGTCGCAACGGCCGAGGCGAGCAGGATGCGGGCAGAGCGCATGGTGAGCCTTTCCTTTCGCCGCGACTGCGAGGGCCGACACGTCGTCGGCTCGTCTCATCGCAGTGGCGACATGATTCACCGTCAGCCCATTCACGGTCGGCCACCACTGGAGAGCCCGGCATCCGGGCGACGCCATGGGCCCGATGAGTGACCCTCGGCGCGATATTCACCCGGGGGACTGCACGCCACGCCGAGGGCAGGTTTGGCTCGTCGTCACGGCGGAAATGCCGGCGTCCCGGCCGCTTCCCCCGCGGTTTTCTCTCACGTCGCGCGCCGCCCCAGCGCGTCCACCGCGGCGATCACGCGGTCCCAGAATCTGTCGGCGTCCAGATTGACCGCCACCTGCGCGTTCACCGGCCGGCCGGTGTAGCCGTGCAGGTCCACCACGGTCGCTCCCCGGGTGTACCGCCCGCACAGCTCGACGGCCACATGCGCGTCCACACAACGCACCGTCGATGGGTCGATGACGCGGGCCACGGCCACGGGGTCGTGCACCGGCGGCGCGGAAAAGCCCCACAGCCGCCGGTACGTGGACGCGAAATAGGTCAGCAACTCGACGCAGATGCCGGCGAGTTCGGTGCCCAGGGCCTCCAGGCGGGCCAGTACGGCCGGGGTGGCGAGGGCCTGGTGGGTCACGTTCAGCCCGCACATCGTGACCGGCACACCGCTGGTGAGGACGATGTGGGCGGCCTCGGGGTCCACGTGGACGTTGAACTCGGCCGCGGGCGTCCTGTTGCCCCGCTCGGTGGAGCCTCCCATGAACACGATCTCGCGGATGTGCGCGGCGGCGTCCGGGTACCGGGTGAGCAGCAGCGCCACATTCGTCAGGGGCCCGGTGGGCACCAGGGTGACCGGTTCCGGATGTCCGGTCAGGACACGGTGCATCAGCTCCACGGCGTGCTCGGGGACGACGTCCACGGCCGGGGCGGGGAACTGCGGGCCGTCGAGTCCGGAGGTGCCGTGCACGTCGTCCGCGACCGTCAGGGGCTGCATCAGGGGTCCGGCGCAGCCGGCCGCGAGGGGGACGCCGGTGATACCGGCGACGGTGAAGACCCTGCGGGCGTTCAGCGTGGTCTTCTCGACGGTCTGGTTGCCGGCGACGGTGGTGACGGCGAGCAGGTCGACCGCCGGGTCGGCCGCGGCGAGCATGAGGGCGAGGGCGTCGTCGTGCCCGGGGTCGCAGTCGATGATGAGGGGGACGGACACGGCTCTCCTCGGCTCGCGGGGGCGTGGACGTCCTCAGTCTCCCCTCACGTGCCGCGCTTCCCGTGCTCCCCGGTCGGGACATACCGGCTCGTCCGTCACGGCCCTGTCGGGCACCGGGCGTCGTCCTTCTCGTGGCGACTCGCACGCCTCCGATCACTCACCTGCCCCGTAGGCCTATCGGCCGACAGAACGGGCCGGGTGGATTTCCCACTTGTAGCGTCGCAATCACGGGGTGCCGGACGGCGCCGCATCGACGCTTGCCCCGTGCGAGGAGGCGGGCCGACAACGGAAAGGGCAGCGGACCGATGTTCAGTGGGACGACGTCGAAGGTGACCTCGGGAACGATGTCCGTCGCGGCCGCCCTCGTCTTCGCCGTATGCGTTTCGTCCCCCGCTCCGAATTCCGCTTCGCGTCCGGCATCGGGTGTTCCCTCCGTTCCGTCCTCGGCAGCGGCCCACGCTCCCGCGGGCTCCGGCGGGACGGGGAACGCGGGAACCGCCGTACAACGGTTCAAGGGCGAACTCGTCGAATGCGCTTCCAGCAGACCCCGGCTCGCCCGGGCCCTGACGAAGGAGATAACCCGGTCCCTGGCCAGTCGCGCCAGCTGGGTGTCGATGGCGCTGTACGACCGCACCACGCGCACCTCCTGCACGTACCGCGCCGACGAACACTACGACTCGGCGAGCATTGTCAAACCGATCGTCCTGGCCGCGCTGCTTCGCGTCAAAGGCGGGAAACTGTCGGAAGAGGAGCAGTATCTCGCCAGGAAGATGATTGTGAATTCGGACAACGCATCGACGTATGTGTTGTGGGACATCGTGGGCCCCGACGACATCCAGGATTTCCTGGACGACGCCGGAATGACGAACACCATCATCGACGACGCCGGTTTCATGGGCCTGACGCAGGTCACCGCCCGGGACCAGGCCACCCTGCTCGAACTGCTCACCGGCGAGGACGATGCGGTCCTGGACGAGGATGAGCGCGCCTACATCCTCGGCCTGATGCACGACGTGCAGGAGGACCAGCGCTGGGGAGCGCCCGCCGGGGCGCCCGCGGACGCCGCCGTCCAGGTCAAGAACGGATGGCTTCAGCGTTCCGACGCGAACCTGAAGGACCCCTGGGACCGGGGGGACTGGAAGGTCAACAGCATGAGCGCGCTCACCGGACGGGCCTACGACTACGGCCTGGTGGTCCTCACCGAGAACAACCGGGTCCCCGAGGCCGCCCATCCGGATGCGGGGTGGGCCTACGGCATGGACACGATCGAGGGCCTGGCGAAGGCCGTCCACCGGAACCTGTACCCCGGCCGGTGAGCGGCTCGGCCTCATCCTTCCCTTCACGCCCCTGGCCAATTCGGGGCCAGTGGAAGAGCATTTCCTGAAGGGGTTCCCGCCCTTCGTCGGACATGCCGACAGGCACCGGACAAGAAGGGGTGGTACGCGACATGCCCGTGCGCGGGCTCGCCACGAGCTCCTGACGCACGGCCGGTGAGCTGCCCGACGTGGTCGGGCTACGATCGATCGCCGCGGACGCGCCGAGATGGGAGAGAGCCACCGTGTTCTACTACGTGCTCAAGTACGTCCTTCTGGGGCCGCTGCTGCGGCTGTTGTTCCGCCCCAGGATCGAGGGACTGGAGCACATCCCCGCCGAGGGTGCGGCGATCGTCGCGGGGAACCATCTGTCGTTCTCCGACCACTTCCTGATGCCGGCGATCCTCAAACGGCGCATCACCTTCCTGGCGAAGGCCGAGTACTTCACCGGGCCGGGCCTCAAGGGCCGGCTGACCGCCGCGTTCTTCCGCAGCGCCGGCCAGATCCCGGTGGACCGCTCCGGCAAGGAGGCCGGGCGGGCGGCCATCCGTGAGGGCCTTGGGGTGTTGAGCAAGGGCGAGTTGCTGGGCATCTACCCGGAGGGCACCCGTTCGCACGACGGCAGGCTCTACAAGGGCAAGGTGGGTGTCGCGGTCATGGCGCTCAAGGCCGGTGTGCCGGTGGTGCCGTGCGCGATGGTGGGCACCTTCGAGATCCAGCCGCCGGGTCAGGTGCTCCCGAAGATCAAGCGGGTCACGGTCCGGTTCGGCGAGCCGCTGGACTTCTCGCGGTACGCGGGCATGGAGGGCGAGAAGGCGGCGATCCGGGCGGTCACGGACGAGATCATGTACGCCATCCTCGAACTGTCCGGCCAGGAGTACGTGGACAGGTACGCGGCCGAGGTCAAGGCGGAGCAGCAGGAGCTGGATCAGCAGCAGCGGCCGAAGCGGTTCCCGGCGCGGCGCAAGCGCTAGGTCCGGGCCCTGCACGGCGGGAGGGGCGGCCGGTGTCCGGCCGCCCCTCCCGTTCGTCCGTGTCCTTACGGCTTCGGTGTGGCGTGCGGCTCGCAGGTCACGTCGCTGCTGTCCAGCTCGCCGCTGAGCAGGTACGCGTCGACCCTGCTGTTGACGCACGGGTTGACCAGGCCGGTCACACCGTGGGATCCGGCGTCCTTCTCGACGATCAGGCGCGAGCCCCTCAGGCGCTCGTGCAGTTCGACGGCGCCTTCGAACGGGGTCGCGGCGTCACGGGTGGCCTGCACGATGAGCACGGGCGGCAGGCCCTTGCGGGTGCGCACCTCGACGGGGGTCTGCTGCTTGGTGGACCAGGTCGCGCACGGCAGGTTCATCCAGGCGTTGGCCCACGTCATGAACGGGTGGTCCCGGTGGAGCCGGGTGTTGTCGCGGTCCCACTTCTTCCAGCTGGTGGGCCACTTGGCGTCCGCGCACTCCACGGCGGTGTAGACCGCGTTGCCGTTCTCGGAGCTGATGTTGCCCGCGGTGTCCGACAGGTCGGGCGCGGCGGCGTCGACCAGTGCCTGGGTGTCACCGGCGAGGTACTTGCTCCAGGTCCGGGCCACCGGTACCCAGGCGGAGTCGTAGTAGGGGGCGCTCTGGAAGAAGCCGATGAGTTCGGCCGGGCCGACGACGCCGCCGATCGGGTTCTCCTTCGCGGCGGCCCGCAGCTTCAGCCACTGGGCCTCGACCTTCTCGGGGGTGTCGCCGATGTGGAAGGCGGCGTCGTTCTTCGCGACCCACGCTTTCCAGTCGTCCCAGCGCGTCTGGAACGCGACGTCCTGGTCCAGGTTGGCCTGGTACCAGATCTTCTCCCGGGACGGGTTGACGACGCTGTCGACGACCATCCGGCGGACGTGGCCGGGGAACAGGGTCGCGTACACCGCGCCGAGGTAGGTGCCGTAGGAGACGCCGAGGAAGTTCAGCTTCTTCTCACCGAGTGCGGCTCGGATGACGTCAAGGTCGCGCGCGGTGTTCGGCGTGGTCATGTGCGGCAGCATCCAGCCGCTGCGCTCGGCGCAGCCGTCCGCGTACTCGGCGGCGAGCTTGCGCTGGGCGAGCTTGTCGGCCTCGCTGTCGGGCACCGGGTCGAGCTTGGGCGCCTTGACGAACTCCTGCGGGTCGACGCAGGAGATGGGCGTGGAGTGACCGACTCCGCGCGGGTCGAAGCCGACGAAGTCGTACGCCTTCGCGGTCTTGGCCCACAGCGGGTTCTTGCCGGTGACGCGGGCCGGGAAGCGCATGCCCGAGCCGCCGGGGCCGCCCGGGTTGTAGAGGAGCGCGCCCTGGCGCTCGTCCTTGGTGCCGGTGTTGCCGATGCGGTCGACGGCGAGCTTGATCTGCCTGCCGTCGGGCCGGCTGTAGTCGAGGGGAACGGTCACCCATCCGCACTGGATGGGCTTGGCGAGCCCCCAGTCCTCGGGACAGTCCGCCCAGTCGATGCCTCGTTCCGCCGCCCGCTCCGCGGCGATCCGCACGCCGCGGGCCTCCGACCAGCCGTGGTCTCGGCTGTCGGCGCTCGCCACCGGCGCCGCGACGGCACCGGCGATGAGCGTGCCCGCTATCAGAGTGCCGGCCGAGCCGAGCACTGCTGTGCGTCTCACGTGGAAACCTCCCCCTGCTGCTGTTGTCGTAAGACTCCGGAGGATCCTTTCGCCAACTGGGCAGCGGGGGACAGTCCGTACAGGTGTTCTTTACCGAACCCATAACCGGTGAACGGTATTCGCTCAGCGGTGCAGGTCGGGGGCCGCCACGGCCAGACCGTCGTCGAGCAGCTTCCGCAGGGCTCGTGCGTCGGTGGCAACGGCCGTGACCAGCACGGCGGGTCCGTCCAGCGGTACGAGGACGGCGGTCGGGCCGAGCACGAGCGGTTCGGGTGGCTTGTCAGCGTATGCCGGGTCCACGACGAGGAGTTGGCCGACGGCCCGGTGTCCGGCGAGAACGGCCGGGCCGTCCCAGCCGCCGGGCGCCCCGGGACCGCAGGCGAGCTCGGTGTCGAGCAGGAGGCTGCCGGAGCGGTGGACGGTGAGGCGCGTCACGAGCGTGCCCGGCTCCTCTCCATGGCGGCCGAGGATCTGCTCCTCCCGCAGCACCAGCCGGGCGCCGGGCGCGAGGTGGACACGGGTGCGCTGGTGCAGGATGCTGCCCCGGGCCGCGACGAGCTGCTCGGGCAGCCAGTGCAGTACGGAGTTCTCCCCCGCCTTCAGGGTCACGTCGTAGAGGGCGTGTTCGCCGGTGGGTCCGGGCAGCGCGATGGTCGCGGCGGCCGAGTCCACGGTGAGCCGGGCCCCTTCGCACACCTCGGCCTCGATGGCGAGCCGGTCACCGCCGAGCGGCGCGCTCATCGCCCCGACGACGGTCACCTTGCTGCCCGGACCGATGGCGCGGGTACGGCGCAGGGCGAGCGGCCCGTCGCTGACGAGGACGGGCAGACCGGTACGGTCGGCGACGACGCGGGCTCTGGCCTCGATGCTCATCCGGCGTGCTCAGGCGGTCCAGGCGGCAAGCCGCGCCCGCACCCAGTCGGCGACCGGACGGACGCCGTCGGCCTCGCGCAACGAGGTGAGGACGACGGGCAGTTCGCCGCGCTGCTCCTTGGCGTCGCGGGCCATGCGCCCGAGGTCGGAGCCGACGTACGGCGCGAGGTCGGTCTTGTTGACGACGAGCAGGTCGGCGGTGGTGACGCCGGGGCCGCCCTTGCGCGGGATGTCGTCGCCCCCGGCGACGTCGATCACGAAGATCTGGGCGTCGACGAGCCCTTTGGAGAAGGTGGCGGTGAGGTTGTCGCCGCCGGACTCGACGAGGACGAGGTCGAGCGGGCCGACGCTGTCCTCCAGGTCCTCGACCGCTTCGAGGTTGGCGGAGATGTCGTCGCGGATCGCGGTGTGCGGGCAGGCTCCCGTCTCGACGGCCTGGATGCGTTCGGGCGGCAGCACGGCGTTGCGCAGCAGGAACTCGGCGTCCTCGCGCGTGTAGATGTCGTTGGTGACGACCGCGATGGACCACTGGTCGCGCAGGGCGGTGCACAGCGCGGCGACGGTGGCGGTCTTGCCGGAGCCGACCGGCCCGCCGAGCCCGATCCGCAGGGCCCGCCGCTTGCCGTCGGGACGCGTGGCGTCGGCGCTTGCGGCGGACGCGCCGGCCTCGTCATGGCGGTGATCGAGATGCATGGGTCGGCTCCTTGGTGCGGGCGTCTAGGACGCGAAGAGGCGTACGGGCCAGGTCGCGTGCTGCTCGGCGGTGATGTCGAGCAGCGGGGCGGACGCCGCGGGAAGCGCGCCCACTCCTTCGTGGGCGGCCCCGGCGGCCCGGGCGGCGACCTCGTCCATCTCGGGCGCGAGGCGGGCGAGCACCGCCGTGGCCTGGAAGGGGTCGAGGCTGAGCAGCCGTACGGCGGCGGTCGCCGGGCCGCTGACGGTCTCGTAGACGACGCAGTGGGCGGCGTCGTACGGTCCGAGGCCGGCTGCGCGGGCGGCGGTGCCGAGCACGATGGGCTGGTGGGTCCCGCGGGGGAACGCGGCGGCCAGCGCGTCGAGTTCGGGTCCCGGCCAGGCGGCACGGGCGGCGCGCATCATCTGGCGCCCGAGCCTGCGTGCGACGCCCCGCAGGGCGGGTGAGGGCGTACGCGCGTCGGCGGCGCGGTCGAGTTCGGCGGGGTCGTGCCCGAGGGCGGCAGCGGCGGCGAGCGCGGCGGAGGTGAGGCCGGTGGTGTGCAGACGCCCGCGGCAGAAGTCCGCGAGCTCTGCGGCGTCCCGGATCCGTCCTTCGCGCACGGCCGGCTCGGCTCCGCCGGAGTGCGCGTGCCCTCCGGCGGGAAACCGCCCGTCGGCCAGTACGAGCAGCGCGGCGCGGCTCATGTGCCACCCGCCGTGGCCGCGTCGCGGGCCGTCCCGTGCCGGGGGCGTGAGGGCCGCGCCGGGTGCCCGTCGAAGGCGGCACACGACGGGGCACCGTCGCCCGGCCGGGCCGCGGAACGTGTCGTGGGTGGACGCATCAGAACAGGAAGTACCGCTGGGCCATGGGCAGTTCCGTGGCGGGCGCGGGCTCGACCGGCTCGCCGTCGATCGTCACCGTGAAGGTGTCCGCGTCCACCTCGACCCGCGGCAGTGCGTCGTTCTCCCGCATGTCCGCCTTCGTGATCCGCCGCGTGCTCGTGATGGGTACGAACTTCTTCGCCAGCCCCAGCCGTTCCGGCAGGTCGTCCTCGATCGCGGCCCGGGCCACGAAGTTGAACGACCCGTGCGCCGCCGCGCGCCCCAGCGCGCCGAACATCGGCCGCGGCATGACCGGCTGCGGCGTGGGGATGGAGGCGTTGGCGTCGCCCATCTGCGCGTACGCGATCTGACCGCCCTTGAGGACGAGTTGGGGCTTCACGCCGAAGAACGCCGGCTCCCACAGCACCAGGTCCGCCAGTTTCCCGGTCTCGACCGAGCCGATCTCGTGGGAGAGCCCCTGCGCGACCGCCGGGTTGATCGTGTATTTGGCGACGTAGCGACGGACCCGGTGGTTGTCGGCGCGTCCGTCGCCCGGCAGCGGGCCGCGCCGCTTCTTCATCACGTGCGCGGTCTGCCAGGTGCGCAGGACCACCTCGCCGATGCGGCCCATGGCCTGCGAGTCGGAGGAGACGATCGAGATGGCGCCGAGGTCGTGCAGGACGTCCTCGGCCGCGATCGTGGAGGGCCGGATGCGGGACTCGGCGAAGGCGAGGTCCTCGGGCACGGCCGGATTGAGGTGGTGGCAGACCATCAGCATGTCGAGGTGTTCCTCGACGGTGTTGACGGTGTGCGGCCTGGTCGGGTTGGTGGAGCTCGGCAGCACGTGCGGCTCGGACACCACGGTGATGATGTCGGGCGCGTGGCCGCCGCCCGCGCCCTCGGTGTGGTACGCGTGGATCGTGCGGCCGGCGATGGCGGCGAGCGTGTCGCCGACGAACCCGGCCTCGTTCAACGTGTCCGTGTGGACGGCCAGTTGGGCACCGGTCTCGTCGCACACGGTCAGGCAGGCGTCGATGACGGCAGGGGTGGCGCCCCAGTCCTCGTGGATCTTGAACCCGAGCGCTCCGCCGCGCAGCTGCGCGTGCATGGCCTCGCGCGACATCGTGTTGCCCTTGCCGAGCAGGCCGATGTTGACCGGGTACGCGTCCAGGGCCTCGAACATCCGGGCGAGGTGCCAGGAGCCGGGCGTGATGGTGGTGGCCTTGGTGCCCTCGGCCGGTCCGGTGCCGCCCCCGACGAGGGTCGTCACTCCGGTGGCGAGCGCCTGGTCGACAAGGGTCGGCGAGATGAAGTGGACATGGGCGTCGACCGCCCCGGCCGTCAGGATCTTCCCGTTGCCCGAGATGATCTCGGTCTCGGGTCCGATGACGAGGTCGGGGTGGACGCCGTCCATCGTGTCGGGGTTGCCGGCCTTGCCGATGCCGGTGATGCGCCCGTCCCGGATGCCGATGTCGGCCTTGACGACACCCCAGTGGTCGATGACGACGGCGCCGGTGACGACGGTGTCGGGGGCTCCGTCGGCCCGTGTCGCACGGGACTGGCCCATCGACTCCCGGATCACCTTGCCGCCGCCGAACACGGCCTCGTCGCCCGCCCGGCCCGGGCCGCCGGAGCGGTCGTCCTCGATCTCGACCAGCAGATCGGTGTCGGCGAGGCGGATGCGGTCGCCCGTGGTGGGCCCGAAGAGATCCGCGTACACGGCGCGGTTCAGCTCAGCCATCGAGGTGCCCTCCGGTCTCCCCGCGCAGTCCGGCGACGATGCGGCGGCCGGCCAGCGGGACGAGTTCGACGTCGACGGGAATGCCGGGCTCGAACCGTACGGCGGTGCCGGCCGCGATCGCGAGCCGCTTGCCGCGGGCGGCCGCCCGGTCGAACTCCAGGCCCGGGTTGGCCTCGGCGAAGTGGTAGTGGGAGCCGACCTGGACGGGCCGGTCGGCGGCGTTGACGACGGTGAGGCGGGTGGTCTCGCGGCCCTCGTTGAGCACGACGGGCTCCTCGGCGAAGAGGATCTCTCCCGGAATCATCGGCCCCGCCCCTCAGACGATCGGGTCGTGGACGGTGACGAGCTTGGTGCCGTCCGGGAAGGTGGCCTCGACCTGGACGTCATGGATCATCTCGGGGACGCCTTCCATGACGTCGGCGCGGGTGAGCACCTTGCGCCCCGTTGCCATGAGTTCGCCGACGGTGCGGCCGTCACGGGCGCCTTCGAGGATGTGCGAGGTGATGAGGGCGACGGATTCGGGGTGGTTCAGCTTCACCCCGCGCGCCCTGCGCTTCTCGGCCACGTCGGCGGCCACGTGGATGAGAAGTCGTTCCTGCTCGTGCGGGGAGAGTTGCACGCGTCCACCTCACTGTCGTCCGGCCCGGGGGCGTGTGGTCCTGGCCCGGGCAACGCGGTGTCGACCTGGGCACGGGCTTCTCACGACCAGGGGGTGAACGTTAGGACGCGAGTTTTTCCGGCGCGTTAACTGATGCTCGGATCCCGCATGGACATCAGGGCGCGCAGCCCCTCCTCCAGCACCTCGACGCGCACATCGCCGAAGAGCGCCTGCTGGGCGATGAAGCCCTGGGCGGTCGCGATGAGGGTGCGGGCGACGTAGTCGGCGTCCACGTCGTCCTTCATCTGGCCGGCCGCGCGGTAGGCGGCCACGAGTTCGGCCCATGACAGGCGCATGCCGCCGTAACCCTCGGCGAGCGTGGCGGCCAGTGTCTCGTTGCGCAGGGTCTCCGTCCACACCTGGACGACGAGCCGGGCGAAGGCCCGCGGGTCGCCGCCGGGCACCTCGTCGACCAGCAGCCTGCGCAGCACCCGCCCGAGGAGCACGTCGGGCGTGGGCGGCGGGGTCGTGCGCGCGGCCTGGTCGAAGGCGGCCCGGATCCCGCCGAACGCCTCGTCGGCGATGGCCTCGATCAGCTCCTCCTTGCTGCGGAAGTAGCGGTAGACCGCGCCTGCCGAGAGGCCCGCCTCGCGGAGGATGTCCTGCATCGACGTCGCGTGGAAGCCGTTGCGGGCGAAGCAGCGGGCGGCGCCGTCGAGGATCTGCCGGCGGCGGGCATCGAGGTGTTCCTGGGATACGCGTGCCATGACCGCCAACTTAAAACGAACGTTCCTTCTTGACAAGCGACGGACCCCGGGCGACAGTGGCGACAAAGATAAAACGAACGATCCTTCTCTTTAGGAGGTCCTCCATGCGCGCCACACCCGCACGCCGCGCGAGCGCGGTGACGTTCCTGGTCCCCGTCGTGGTCGCCCTGGCCCTGTGGGCCTTCGCCTGGCCCGCGGCCCGGACCGCCCCCCGCGACGTCCCCGTCGGAGTCGCCGGTCCCGCCGCCGCGGCGGCGGGAATCGAGCGGGGCTTCGAGCAGCGCGCGGGCGCGTTCGAGGTGCACCGGTACGCGGACGGGACGGCCGCCCGGGCCGCCGTCGAGGACCGGGTCGTATACGGAGCGGTCGTCGCGTCCCCCGAGGGAGCGACTCTTCTGACCGCACCCGCGGCAAGCCCTGCCGTGGCGCAGATGCTCAAGGAGGCCGTGACCGCGTCCGCGCCGCACGGCGCGCGGGTCCAGGTGACGGACGTGGCCCCGCTGCCCTCCGGCGACCGGCGAGGGAGCGCCCTCGCGGCGAGCGCGCTCCCCCTCTCGCTGGCCGGGGTCGCGGCCGGTGCCCTGGTCACCGTGCTCGGTCTGCGCGGGCTGCGCGGCGCCGCCGCGCTGACGGGCGCGGCGCTGCTGGTCGGCGTGACGGCGGCCGGGATCGCGCACAGCTGGCTGGGCGTGCTGGACGGCAACTGGTGGGCCGAGGCGGGGGCACTGGGCCTCACGGCCCTCGCCGCCGGCGCGTCCGTCGCCGGGCTCGGGGCGCTGCTGGGGACGCCGGGCACCGGTGTCGGCGCGCTGCTGATGGTCCTGATCGGCAACCCGTTCTCGGGTGCGGCGAGTGCGCCCGAACTGCTTCCGGACCCGGCGGGCGTGATCGGACAGTGGCTGCCGCCGGGCGCGGGGACGTGGCTGCTGCGCTCGGTGGCGTACTTCGACGGGAACGGGATCGGATCCGCCCTGCTCACGCTGTCGCTGTGGGCGGGCCTGGGTCTGCTCGCGGTCGTCGCGGCCACCCGCCTCCGCCGCGTCCCGGCCCCTGCGGCCTGACGTCCCGCTCCCTGAACCGGCCGGGTGCCCCCGCCGCAGCGGACGGGAGGCACGCGGCCTCGTCGTGCGGCTCACGCGGATGCACCTGCGAGGACGCCGCCCGGCGCCGACCCGCCCGACGCGCCGGCACGCCCGGCGGGAGGGCCTCGCCCCGGAACCCCGAGGGGACAGGCCCCCTCGCTCAGCGGCATCGCCCGCCCGGGCACCCGAGCTCGAGCCGAAGGGGCACACCGCGACACGGCGGCCGGGCGGCGACACACGCGCCCTGCAGCGCACCGGTGAACCGACCGCCCCCGTGGCGGCGCGGGCAGGGCGCCCCGCACCCGGCTTCCGCGTTCCCCGCCCAGGCCCCGGACGACACCAGCCCCGCCCGCCGCGCGGGAACACGCCAGCACGGCACCGCACGCCACCGCACGCCGCCGGCCGCCAGGGCCTCCGCCCCGGCACGGACGCATCGGCCCGAGGGCAGGCGGCGCCCTCGACCGGGCGCTCAGGCGCGGCGGTCGTCGCCCGGGCGGTGGTGCTCGGCCGTCAGGCCGAAGCGGCCGCGTTCGCCCGCGGCGGACGACGAGGAGCCGAGCGACGAGACGGAGCGGATCACCTGTTCCTCCGCCGCTTCCCGTTCGCTCTCCAGTCGCTCCAGGTCAGCCGCGGAGACCAGCGCCACGAGCGGCTTCCCGTGACGGGTCACCACGACGCGCTCCCCGCCGTAGACGACGCGGTTGATCAGATCGGCGAGCTCTGCGCGGGCTTGCGTCACCGGAATCTCGTAGGCCATGCTCCCCATCATAACGGCCTGTACGTCCTGTACATTTTCTACAGAAGCAGTGCGCCGACCCCGAGGAAGGCATGCCATGAACCGTCCTGCCGCCCGCTACGTCCTGCCCGAGTTCACCGAGCGCACCGGCTCGGGGACCCGCACCCTCGACCCGTACTCGAAGCTGCTCGACGAGCGGATCGTCTTTCTCGGCACCGCCGTCGACGACACCGCCGCGAACGACGTCATCGCCCAGCTGCTGCACCTCGAGTACGCGGCCCCCGATCAGGACATCTGCCTGTACATCAACTCTCCCGGCGGCCCCATCAGCGCCATGACCGCGATCTACGACACCCTGCAGGTCATCACCTGCGACGTCGCCACCACCTGCCTGGGCCAGGCCGCTTCGACCGCCGCCGTGCTGCTCGCCGCGGGCACCCCGGGCAAGCGGTCGGCGCTGCCCGGCGCACGTGTCGTGGTCCAGCAGCCCGCCGTGGAGGAGCCGTTGCGGGGCCAGCCGTCCGATCTGGAGATCCACGCCGCCGAGTTGCTGCGCCTGCGGGAGCAGCTGGCGGCCATGCTCGTGCGCCACACCGGACAGGGCGCGGAGCGCATCGCGGCCGATCTGGAGCGGGACCGGATCTTCGATGCCGGGGCGGCGAAGGCGTACGGCCTGGTGGACCACGTCATCGGGAGCCGCAAGGCCTCGCCGGCCGGGCCGAGGTGAGCGAGGCATGCCGCTCCCGGAGCTGCCGCCGCTCCCCGCGCTGACCCGCGCGGAGGCGGAGTTGATCGACAGGTACCTCGAAGTGGTCGATCTGCTGGGGCGGATCAACCCGGCCCGCGTCACGCACACCTACGGCGCGCTGCGCGCCGCGCAGGCGCTGGTCGGGCGGGCGACCGCCCTGAAGGACGCCCTGACGCTGATGCACCACCGTGGCGAGAGCGAGGTCTGCTCGGGAACGCTCGCCGAGGCGCTGCGGGTCCTCGACGGGGAACGCAGGACGAAGAGGGTGACCATGCCGCCGGTTTCGCCGAGTTGACGGTCGATCCGCTGCCGTCGAGCGCCAAGGTGCGTGTGGCTTCCCCACCCCCGTTCGGTGGAGCACCGGCGAAGTTGTTGCGTGTTGCAGGACTTGCGTCACGCGCACCACCGATTTGGCGGAATCGCCGGTTTCCGTGCTGGTACGACCATGATTCCGCGTCAGGCGAGAGGGCCCCCAACAACCGTGCCCACCCGAACAGATCAGTCGTGATCCGCTTCACAAAAGCCGTTTCAACTCGGAAAACGGACATTTGTGAGTCACGATCCCTGGGACGACAAGCCCCCGCCACCTTGACGGGGCGGTCCGGGCGGACGCTGAGTCCTGCCGCCGCACCGGACGTCTGGTCGACAGAAGTGCATCGGCAGGAGTGGAGGACCCGAGCAGCACGGGGCGACCGGTGATCCCGGTGGGCCCCTTGGGGTGAGGCCGCTTCGGCGGCCGGGCGTCTTCGCCGTCCGAACCCGACAGGTCATCCTTCACAGGCGGCTGACGAAGGGTTGCGCATGACTGCGCAGATGCATGTCCCGTTCCTGCTCACGCGTGCGGGCGCCGTATCCGCACTGACCATCGCCGCCGTCGGCGGATCGCTCCTCGCCCCCGGAACCGTCCCCGAGGCCCACGCGATCGCCGGCCACGCGAGCAAGGCACTCAAGGTCGCGGCATCGAAGAAGGGGTCGCCGTACAGATTCGGCGCCACGGGCCCCCACCGCTTCGACTGTTCCGGGCTGGTGCTGTACTCGTACAAGAAGGCCGGCAAGAAGCTGCCGCGCACCGCCCAGCAGCAGTACAACCGGACGCGCCATGTCCCCGCCTCCCAACGAAAACGCGGTGACCTGGTCTTCTTCCATTCCGGCGGCTACGTCTACCACGTGGGCATCTACGCCGGCAGAGGACGGATCTGGCATTCGCCGAAGACGGGCGACGTCGTGCGGCTGGCCAAGATCTGGACCAGGGGCGTCTCGTACGGCCGCGTGCGCTGACCGCGTTTCCGGCTCCCCGGCTGCAACCCGGCGCCCGAGAAGTCGTCGGCGCCCGGCCCGGGTGCGACCGGCCGGCGCCGGTCAGTGCGCCAGCGGCTGGACCAGCAGGGTCGCGCCGAGCCCGGTGAGGGCGCCGCCCGCGACTCCTTCCACGGCACGCCGGGTGCGCGGCCGGCGCAGCCATCGGCCCAGCCGGTCCACCAGGACGGCCACGGCCGGGAACCAGATCAGCGCCAGGACGACCACGATCGCGGCGAGCAGCAGGGTGCGCGGCAGCACCGCCGCGCCGTCCGGCACGAACTGCGGCAGCAGGCTCAGGAACAGCACCGGCGCCTTCGGGTTGAGGACGTTGGTGAGGAAGCCCTGCCGCAGGCCGTTCACGACGCCGTGGGAGGGCGTGTCGTCGTCGGGAACGGCGGGAGCGTCGAGCGGGCGCAGCGCGGAGCGCACGGCGCGCACGCCCAGCCACAGCACGTAGATCCCCCCGGCGATCTGCAGCGTCCGGTAGAGCACGGGCACCGCCACCAGCACCGCGGCGAGTCCCGCCACGGCCAGTGCGGTGTGCACCAGCAGGCCGCCCGCCACGCCCGCCGCGCAGGCGACGCCTGCGCGGCGGGAGGCGAGCGCACTGCGTACCACCACGGTGAAGTCGGCGCCCGGCAGGGCCACCATGCCCGCGGCGACCCCGATGAATGCGATCAGCTGTGCGTCCATGCCCTCCAGCCTGCCGTCCCGGAGCATTCAGCATGTACTGGCAATATCCTGGGTGAGCCAAAAGCAATGCTTAAGGGAGGACGATGTACGATCCGACCCGGCTGGCGGCCCTGGTCGCCGTGGCGGAGGCCGGTTCCATCACCCGCGCCGCGGCCCGCCTGGGCTACACGGCCCCGGCGCTCTCCCAGCAGCTGGCCAAACTGGAGCGCGAGGCCGGAGCGCCTCTGCTGGTGCGCCACCACCGCGGGGCTCGGCTCACGGCCGCGGGTGAGCTGCTCGCGGAGCGGGCGCGCCGGGTGCTGGACGAGATGGACCGGGCGCGGCACGAGCTGGCCCGGCTGTCGGGGCTGGCGGGAGGCCGGCTGCGGGTGGCCACCTTCACCACGGTCGGCATCCACCTGCTGCCCCCGGTGCTCAGCGCCTTCCGCCGCGCCCATCCCGATGTGGAACTGACCGTCGCGGAGTACGAGCCTCCGCACGGGGTCACGGCAGTGGCGCGCGGCGACATGGATCTCGCGCTGACGCATGCCTACGAGCCCGCCGAGCCGGCACCGCCCCCGCCCTGGGTGGTCGTGGAAACCCTTCTGGTCGAGGAGCTGGTGCTCGTCACCGCGCCCGGGCACGCCCTGGCGGGCGGTTCGGGGCGGCTGCCGGTGAGCGCACTCGCCGGGCAGCCGCTGATCAGCAGCGCTCCGGCGCATCCGCCGCGCAAGGGAGTGGAGAAAGCGCTGGCCGAGGCCGGGGCGACGCCCGCCGTGGTGTGCGAGTCGCCCGGTTACGCGCTGGTGTGCGCCCTGGTGAGCGCGGGGATCGGGGTGGCGGTGGTGCCGGAGATGGTGGCGGCCATGTCCGCGACGCCGCTGCAGATACGGCAGTTGGAGCCGGCGGCCTTCCGTCGGACGATCTCTGTGGCGCACCGGGGCGAGGAGTCGGGGCCGGCGGCGCAGTCGCTGCGGGCCCTGCTGCGGAGTTCGTTCGGACGGGCGGGGCAACAGGGCACGGCGGCCAGGGTGTTGTGAGACCGGGCGCGGATCAGCCCTGCACGGGTACGGTCCACGGCAGGGCGATCCACACGGTCTTGCCGCCCTCCTCGGTGGGTGTCACGGAGAGCCGTCCGCCGTACTGGGCGGTGAGACTGCGGATGATGACCATCCCCCGGCCGTTGTCCTGCCGGACGGCGGCGGGCAGCCGGCGCGGCCAGCGCGGGTGGCTGTCGGTGACGCCGATGCACAGGCGCTCGTCCCGTTCGAGGCGCACGTCGACGGTGAAGGTGGGCGACTGGCCGAAGGTGTGCTGGACTGCGTTCGTCGCCAGTTCGGAGACGATCAGGCGCAGGCTGTCGACGGCGTCGGTGCCGTCCGGCAGACCCCATCCGCACACGACATCGGTGACATATCTCCGGGCGGCGGAGACCGATGCCGGATCGCTGGGCAGAGTGACGGATGCTTCTTGACGGTCTGCCATGGCGAGGCTGTCCCTTTCCCACCGGGCCGGGCTCCGACTCGTAGCGGATGACACGCGAGGACGGCCGCGGATTGCGCTTCGGCGTCAGACTGCCACTTGTCGTCCGGCTGGTGCGGCGATCCACCGGGATATGCGCATATCTGTCGCTCGAAGCGGTGAAGTCTGCGACGGAAGACCGTATTTGGGGACGGACCGCACTCTGCGGAACGGCAGCTCTCAGCGTCTCTCAGCGTCGTGGTGCGGACGCGATGATGGTCGCGACGGCCGTGTCGATCTGCTGGGCGGTCAGATCGGCGCGGGCGGTGAGCCGGATGCGCGAGATGCCGTCCGGCACCGACGGGGGCCGGAAGCAGCCCACGACCAGACCTGCCGTCCGGCAGTCCGCCGCCCAGCGCAGCGCCGCCTCCGGGGAGGGGGCCTGCACGGACACCACGGCCGCGTCCGGCCGCGCGGCGGTCAGTCCCGCGTCCGTCAGACGCCAGTGCAGCACGGCCGCGACCTCCCGTGCCCGGCCGGCGAGCTCCGGTTCGCGGCGCAGCACCCCGAGGGCGGCGAGCGCGCCGCCCGCCGCCGCCGGTGCGAGTCCGGTGTCGAAGATGAAGGTCCTGGCCGTGTTGACCAGGTGCTCGATCACCCGCGCCGGGCCGAGGACCGCGCCGCCCTGACTGCCGAGGGACTTCGAGAGGGTGAGCGTGGCGACGACCCCGGTCGCGCCGGCCAGTCCGGCGGCGGCGAGCGCGCCCCGGCCGCCGTCGCCGAGGACGCCGAGGCCGTGGGCGTCGTCGACGAGAAGAGCCGCGCCGTGTTCGCGACAGACCGCGGCGAGGGCGGTCAGCGGCGCGGCGTCGCCGTCGACGGAGAACACCGAGTCGGTGACGACGAGGGCGCGGCGGTCCGGGTGGGCGCCGAGGGTCTTGCGCACGGCGTCGGGGTCGGCGTGCGGGACGACAGCCGTCTCGGCGCGGGCGAGCCGGCAGCCGTCGACGATGGAGGCGTGGTTGCCCGCGTCGGACACGACGAGCGCGTCACGCCCGCCGAGGGCGGTGACGGCGGCGAGGTTGGCCGCGTAGCCGGAGGACAGGACGAGGGCTGCCTCGAAACCGCAGAACGCGGCGAGTTCGCGTTCCAGCTCGGTGTGGAGCGCGGTGGTGCCGGTGACCAGACGGGAGCCGGTGGCGCCCGCGCCCCAGCGGCGCGCGGCGTCGGCTGCCCCGGCGCTGACCTCGGGCCGGCGGGTCAGTCCCAGGTAGTCGTTGCTCGCCAGATCGAGCAGGGGCGAGTCGGCGGTGCGCGGCCGGAGCGTGCGGACGAGTCCCGCGCGCTCGCGGCGGCGCGCCTCGTCGTCGATCCAGTCGAAAGGATCCTGAGTGGCCTGCGGCATGAGGGGTCCGGTCCTTTTGTAGGCAGCGCACAGACCCTAACCGGGCGCGGGCCGGGTGCGGATGTGGCCATGCACACACCTCAATCCGCGGCTGTTGTGGGGTTCCTCCTTGGCCCCGGCGGCCGCCGTGGGTAAGGATCAGCGCCATGGACCTGCTGAACACCCTGGTGGACAAGGGGCTGCGGCGCGAGCTGCCGACCCGTGAAGAAGCGCTCGCCGTACTGGCGACCTCCGACGACGATCTGCTCGATGTGGTGGCCGCTGCCGGCAAGGTGCGCCGCCAGTGGTTCGGACGGCGGGTGAAGCTCAACTACCTGGTCAACCTGAAGTCCGGCCTGTGCCCCGAGGACTGTTCGTACTGCTCGCAGCGGCTCGGGTCGAAGGCGGAGATCCTCAAGTACACCTGGCTGAAGCCGGACGAGGCCTCCCGGGCCGCGGCCGCCGGCGTCGCTGGCGGCGCCAAGCGGGTGTGCCTGGTGGCGAGCGGGCGCGGCCCGACGGACCGGGACGTCGACCGGGTGTCGAAGACGATCGAGGCGATCAAGGAGGAGAACGAGGGCGTCGAGGTGTGCGCCTGTCTCGGTCTGCTCTCCGACGGCCAGGCCGAACGGCTCCGCGAGGCGGGCGCCGACGCGTACAACCACAACCTGAACACGTCCGAGGGGACATACGGGGACATCACGACCACGCACACCTATGCGGACCGCGTGGACACGGTGAACAAGGCGCACGCCGCGGGCCTGTCCGCGTGCTCCGGTCTGATCGCCGGCATGGGCGAGAGCGACGAGGACCTGGTGGACGTGGTCTTCGCGCTGCGCGAGCTGGACCCCGACTCGGTGCCGGTGAACTTCCTGATCCCCTTCGAGGGCACCCCGCTCGCCAAGGAGTGGAACCTGACCCCGCAGCGGGCGCTGCGCATCCTGGCGATGGTGCGCTTCGTCTGCCCCGACGTCGAGGTGCGTCTCGCCGGTGGGCGCGAGGTCCATCTGCGCACGCTGCAGCCGCTCGCGCTGCACCTGGCCAACTCGATCTTCCTCGGCGACTACCTGACCAGCGAGGGCCAGGCGGGCAAGGCCGACCTGGAGATGATCGCGGACGCCGGCTTCGAGGTGGAGGGCACCGACACGACGACGCTGCCCGAGCACCGCGGGACGGGCGGCGGCTGCGGTTCGGTGTGCGGCGACGGCGAGGGCTCGGGCGGCTGCCACGACGCGCCCGCAGCGGCGGAGGCGACGGTGGCACAGGCCGCTCCGTCGGAGGTCCCGGCGGCCCGTACGGACCTGGTGGCCGTGCGCCGCCGCGGCGCCGGGACGGACATCGCGCCCAATGCGTGAGTTCGACCCCGGGGAGCTGCGCGCCCTGGACCGCGCCCACGTCTGGCACCCGTACGGTCCGATGCCGGGCCGGGACGAGCCGCTGGTCGTCGAGTCCGCGGCCGGGGTACGGCTCCGGCTGGCCGAAGAGGTCCAGGGTCAGCGCGAGTTGGTCGACGGCATGTCGTCGTGGTGGTCGGCCGTGCACGGCTACAACCACCCCGTCCTCAACGAGGCCGCGACGGCGCAGCTGGGCCGCATGAGCCATGTGATGTTCGGCGGGCTCACCCACGAGCCCGCCGTACGGCTGGCGAGCCGGCTGGTGGAGATCACTCCGGAGCCGCTGCGGCACGTCTTCCTGTCCGACTCGGGCTCGGTGTCGGTCGAGGTCGCGGTGAAGATGTGCCTGCAGTACTGGCGCTCGGTGGGCCGCCCGGCCAAGCAGCGGCTGCTGACCTGGCGCGGCGGCTACCACGGCGACACGTGGCAGCCGATGTCGGTGTGCGACCCCGAGGGCGGCATGCACGGCCTGTGGCAGGGCGTGCTGCCTCGGCAGATCTTCGCGCCCGCTCCGCCGGCCGACTACGACGAGGGGTACGCGGACGGGCTGCGCGAGCTGATCGGGCGGCACGCGGAGGAGCTGGCCGCGGTGATCGTGGAGCCGGTGGTGCAGGGCGCGGGCGGCATGCGCTTCCACTCCCCCGCGTACCTGCGGGTCCTGCGCGAGGCGTGCGACGAGCACGGCGTGCTGCTGGTCTTCGACGAGATCGCCACCGGCTTCGGCCGCACGGGCACGCTGTTCGCGGCCGGACACGCCGGTGTGGCCCCGGACGTGATGTGCCTGGGCAAGGCGCTGACCGGCGGCTACCTGTCGCTGGCCGCGACGCTGTGCACCTCCCGGGTGGCGGAGGGGATCTCGCGGGGCGAGGTCCCCGTGCTCGCCCACGGCCCGACGTTCATGGGCAATCCGCTGGCGTCGGCGGTGGCGTGCGCCTCGATCGACCTGCTGCTCGGCCAGGACTGGCAGGGGGAGGTGCGGCGCCTGGAGACGGGTCTGCGGGCCGGGCTGGCCGGCGCCGCCGCCCTGCCGGGAGTGAAGGACGTCCGGGTGCTCGGCGGTATCGGTGTCGTACAGCTGGACCACGCGGTGGACATGGCCTCGGCGACGGCCGCCGCCGTGCGGGAGGGCGTATGGCTGCGCCCGTTCCGGGACCTCGTGTACACGATGCCGCCGTACGTGACGGGCGACGAGGACCTGGCCCGGGTGTGCCGCGCGGTCCTGGCGGCCGCGGCGGCGGGCTGACGCCGGACCGGCTGACGGCGCGCCCGAAGAGACGAGCGAGACAGAACAGGGAAGAAGCGCACCATGCCAGTGATCGTCGTGACCGGGACGGGCACCGAGATCGGGAAGACCGTCGTGACGGCGGCCGTCGCCGCGCTCGCCGTGGCGGAGGGCCGGTCGGTCGCCGTGGTCAAGCCCGCACAGACCGGGATCGGCCCGCGGGAAGCGGGCGACGTCGACGAGGTGCGGCGGCTCGCCGGGCCGGTCACGGGAGTCGAACTCGGCCGGTTCCCCGAGCCCTTGGCGCCCGCGACGGCCGCCCGGCGGGCCGGGCTCGCGCCCGTCACGCCCGACGCGGTGGCCGAGGAGGCCGGGAAGCTCGCCGCGGAGCACGACCTCGTGCTGATCGAGGGGGCGGGCGGTCTCCTCGTACGGTTCGACGACGCGGGCGCGACGCTCGCCGACGTGGCGGGGCTGCTCGGCGCTCCGGTGCTCGTCGTGGTGCCCGCCGGTCTGGGGACCCTCAACTCGACCGCGCTGACCGCCGAAGCCCTGCGTGCCCGCCGACTGGAGCAGGTGGGTGTGGTGGTCGGCAGCTGGCCCGGCCGGCCGGACCTCGCGGCCCGCTGCAACCTCGCGGACCTGCCGCAGGCGGCGGGCGCTCCGCTGCTGGGCGCGGTCCCGGAGGGCGCCGGGGGGCTCGTGCCCGCCGAGTTCCGGGCGCGGGCCGGGCAGTGGCTGGCCCCGCGGCTGGGCGGCGGCTGGGACGCGGAGGCGTTCGGCTCGGCCGTAGGCTGAGCCGCATGCGCGCACGGATCGACGAGATCGTCTTCGACTGTCACGACCCCGCCCGCCTCGTCCGGTTCTGGGCGGCCCTCCTCGGCGGCGATCCGGTGGACCGCGGCGAGGGCTGGTCGTACGTCGATCCGCCGGAGTTCGTACGCGTGGCGTTCCAGCGGGTGCCCGAGGGCAAGACGGTGAAGAACCGGCTCCATCTGGACCTGGACGCGGGCGATGTGGACGCCGCGGCGGCCGAGGCGGTACGCCTGGGCGCGGAGCGCGTCGGCGCCGTGGTCACCGACGACCACGGCCGCTTCCAGGTGCTGAAGGACCCCGAGGGCAACGAATTCTGCTTCGTGGCGGGCAACGACGGCTGAGCGGCGCTTCACCGGGGGAGAATGGCCCTGACCGGTCCGCCCCGTCCGAGGAGGTCCGCGATGCCGCCGCGCAGCACGAAGGCGCCCCGGGACGCCGTCCACCATCCGGTGTTCGCGCGTTTCTACGCGCGCATGAGCGTCTCGGCGGATGTGAAGGGCGGCATCGCCGCCTACCGCGCCGAGCTCCTGTCGGGCCTGTCCGGCCGCGTCATCGAGATCGGCGCGGGCAACGGCCTCAACTTCGCCCACTATCCGGCGGCCGTCTCCGAGGTCGTCGCTCTCGAACCGGAGCGCACCCTGCGGAAGTTGGCCGTCGAGGCCGGGCTGCGCGCCGGGGTCCCGGTGGACGTCGTGCCGGGTGCGGCGGAGGCACTGCCGGTGAAGAGCGAGGCGTTCGACGCCGCGGTGGCCTCTCTCGTGCTGTGCACCGTACGGGATCTGCCGCGGGCGCTCTCGGAGATCCGGCGGGTGCTGCGGCCGGGCGGGGAGCTGCGGTTCTTCGAGCACGGACTGGCCGACAGCCCGGGTCTCACGCGCACGCAGCGCGCGCTGGACCGCACGGTGTGGCCGCGTCTGTTCGGCGGCTGCCACACGGCCAGGGACACGCTCGCCGCGATCGAGGCAGCGGGCTTCGAGCTCGGGACCCACCGCAGGTTCCATGTGCCGGACGGCCGGCTGCGGCTGCCGACGTCACCGTGTGTTCTCGGGGTGGCGCGCCGCCCGTTCACGTCCTAGGCGTGTCGCGTCCGGGGGCCGGGATCCGCGGGCGGGCCGTGGGAAGCGGTCACTCGCTCCACTGGCGCAGTTCGTCCGCGACCGCGCGCACGTCCGCCTTGCCCTCCTTGACCAGGCGGGCCAGGTCCCGCACCTGCTCGGGCGACGTGACCACCTTGATTCCGCCGGCGACGAGGTAGCCGTAGGCGACGGCGGAGGCGAACATCGCATTGGAGTGCTCCAACGCGGGCACGTGCAGCAGCAGTTGGAGCAGGGACGCGGCGCGGGCGTACGGATCGGGGTAGACAGGCGTGCCGAATATCTCCGCGTCGTGACGGCTGACAGCGGCGACGAGCGCGCCCCAGTCGGTGACCTGGGGGTCGCCGGGGGTCTTGTGCTCGGCGACCATGAGCAGCCAGGCGAGATCGATCGTCAGGTTCAACGCTTCTCGCCGAACTCCTCGGCGAAGACCGACTCGTACTGCTTCATGAAATCGGCCGCCGCGTCCACGAAGGCGCGGCCCACCTCGCCTGCGTCCTGCTTGACGAGCTCCTCGATGTAGCGGTTCACGCTCATCCCGCGCTGGAGCGCCCGCTGGCGGGCGGCCTCCGCGGTGGCCTCGTCCACGCGTACGTTCAACTGAGTCTTCGCCACGACTTCACGCTAGCGCGCGGGCGCTAGCACGGCAAGGCCCTCCCCCGGCCGCGACCGCGGTGCGTCCCGGGTGCGCCCGCAGCGCCGTCCCGGGTGCCGTCCCGGATGCCGTCCCGGATGCCGTCCCGCAGTGCCGTCCCGGATGCCGTCCCGGATGCCGTCCCGGATGCCGTCCCGGGTGCCGGAAGTCGCTGGCGTGGGGCCTGGCGGGCGTGCTTGGCTCCCGGCATGACCGACCTGCGCATACGTACCGCTTCTGTCGACGACGCCGCGTCCGTGCTGGCCTTCTGGAAGGAGGCGGCGGAGGGCACGAGCATCACGGACGACGTGGACGGCGTCACCCGGCTCATCGCCCGCGACCCCGAGGCCCTCATCCTGGCCGAGGCCGACGGGCTGCTGGTCGGCTCCGTGATCGCGGGGTACGACGGATGGCGCTGCTCGCTGTACCGCCTCGCCGTTCTGCCCTCGCACCGGCGCCGTGGCATCTCGGCGGCCCTGCTGGACGCGGCCGAGAAGCGGTTCGTCGGCGCGGGCGGGCGGCGCGGGGACGCGATGGTGCTGGAGGCGAACGAGCGGGCCCACCGGGCGTGGGCCGCCGCCGGCTACCACCGCGAGGACCACTGGCGCCGCTGGGTGAAGCCGTTCGTCTGAGAGCGGCTCCGGCCGGGCACCCGGTCGAAAGGCGCGGTCCGTCCGGTCGCGCCGCCCGCCGCTCCGGCGGCTTTGCCGGTCCTTTACCATGAGTGGACCTTCCACTCCCCGTACGAAAGGTGTGAGCGTCCGCCCATGGGCGAGCCTCCCAGTAGCCGACATCGCGCATTCCACCTCCCCTGTCCGACCATGGGACGGAGGTGACCCGATGACCGAAGTGCTTCTGCTCGCCGTGGCCGTGCTGCTCTCGCTCGCCTGCGGTGCCTTCGTCGCGGCGGAGTTCTCCCTCACGACGGTCGAGCGCAGCGAGCTCGAACGGGCGGCCGAGCGCGGCGAACGGGGCGCCGCCGGCGCTCTCAAAGCCGTGCGGAGTCTGACGTTCCAGCTCTCCGGCGCCCAGCTCGGCATCACCGTCACGAACCTGGTCGTCGGCATGCTCGCCGAGCCCTCCGTCGCCACGCTGATCCGCGGTCCGGTCGAGGCCCTCGGCCTGTCGCCCTCCGTCGCGTCGTCCGCGGCGCTGGTCATCGGCACCGCGCTGTCCACGGTGGTGCTGATGGTCGTCGGTGAGCTGGTCCCCAAGAACTGGGCGATCTCCTCCCCGCTGGCCGTCGCCAAGGTGGTGGCCACACCGCAGCGGATCTTCACGGCCGCGTTCCGGCCGCTGATCGCCCACCTCAACAACACCGCCAACCGCATCGTGACCCGTCTCGGCATGGAGCCCACGGAGGAGCTCGCGTCCGCGCGCAGCCCCAAGGAACTCGTGGCCCTGGCCCGGCACTCCGCCAAGGCGGGCGCGCTGGAGGCGGACACCGCCGAGCTGTTCGTGCGCTCGCTGACCCTGGCGGAGCTGACGGCCGAGAACGTCATGACGCCGCGCGTGCAGGTCATGGCCCTCGACGCGTCCGCCACCGCCGAGGACGTCGCCAACGCCACGCGCGCGACCGGCCTGTCCCGCTTCCCCGTCTACCGGGGCAGCCTGGACACCGTCGTCGGCATCGCGCACATCAAGGACATCCTGACGGTCCCGGCGGAGCTCCGGGCCCGTCACCCGGTCTCGGACGTACTGCGCGAGCCGGTGCTGGTGCCCGAGACGCTGACCGTGGACCGGCTGCTGGACCAGCTGACGGGCAAGTCCACGATGGCCGTCGTCATCGACGAGTACGGAGGCACCGCCGGCGTGGTGACGATGGAGGACATCGTCGAGGAGGTCGTCGGCGAGGTGCGCGACGAGCACGACCCGCACGAGACGCCCGACCTGGCGCGGGCCGGTGAGGACGCGGACGGCCGCACGCTGTGGTCCGCGGACGGCGCCGCCCGTACCGACCAGCTGGAGACCATAGGGCTGCGGGTCCCCGACGGCCCCTACGAGACCCTCGCCGGTCTCATCGCCACCGAGCTCGGTCGCATCCCCGCCAAGGGCGACCGGATCGATCTGGCGGGATGGCAGATGGACGTGGTCGACGCCTCCGGTCGCCGCGCCGCGCGGGTGCTGATGCACGCCCCGCTCGACGCCGCCGAAGGCGATGCGGCCGAGGAGGCCGGACGATGACCGCGATCCAGCTCTTCATCGGTCTGCTGACCCTGCTGCTCAACGCCTTCTTCGTCGGAGCCGAGTTCGCGCTGATCTCGGTGCGGCGCAGCCAGATCGAGCCGGAGGCGCAGGCCGGGAACCGGCGGGCGCGCAGCGTGCTGTGGGGTCTGGAGCACGTCTCGGCGCTGATGGCGGCGGCCCAGCTGGGCATCACGCTGTGCACCCTGGTGCTCGGCATCGTCGCCGAGCCGGCCATCGCGCACCTGCTCGAACCGGTCTTCGACGCGGTGGGCGTGCCGCACGGCGCCGTCCACCCGATCTCGTTCGTGATCGCGCTGGCGCTCGCGACGTACCTGCACATGCTGCTCGGCGAGATGGTGCCGAAGAACGTCGCGCTGTCGGAGCCCCTGCGCAGCGCACTGCTGTTCGGGCCTCCGCTGGTCGCGCTGGCGCGGGCGCTGCGCCCGGTGATCTTCACCGTCAACGCCCTCGCGAACGGGCTGCTCAAGCTGCTCAGGGTCGAGGCGAAGAGCGAGGTGTCCGCCACGTTCTCGGACGACGAGCTGGCGAGCCTCGTGCAGGACTCGGGTGAGGCGGGCCTGCTCGACGACCGCTCGGCGGAACGGCTGCGGGACGCGCTGGAGCTCGGACGCCGGCCGGTGCGCGATGTGGTGATGCCGGTCGAGCAGGTCGTGTACGCGAAGGACGGCACCACACCGGAGCAGTTGGAGCAGCTGTCGGTGGAGTCCGGATACTCCCGCTTCCCGGTCGTGGACGCGGGAGGTCGCATCCTCGGCTACCTCCATGTGAAGGACGCGCTGGACGCCGCTCCGCGTGACGTGCCGTTCCCGGTGGGCGCGATGCGCCCGATCGCCCGGGTGCGGGCGACGACCCCGCTGGACGACGTGCTCACCGCGATGCGCCGCAGCCGCACCCACCTGGCGGCCGTCCTCGACGAGCGGGGCAGGCCGGAGGGGCTGGTGACGATGGAGGACATCCTGCGCGAGCTGGTGGGCCGCCCCGGCTGACGCGCGACGTCGGCAGGCGCTGACGGGGCCGGGAGGGCGTGGGCCCACCCGGCCCCGGTCCGTGCGGGATCCGCTCCGGTGCGCGGTATCCGCTCCGGTCCGTGCGGGATCCGCTCCGGTCCGTGCGGTATCCGCTCGACGGGGAGGGCGCCGCTCAGAACGCCGTCGCGGCGAGCCAGGACGCCAACACGGACGCGTCCCCGGTGAGCGTGAGGCGCGGGTCGTCCGCCGGGCGGCGGCCGTACGTCAGGAGCAGCAGGTCACCGGCCGTCCCCTCGACGCGCGCTGACGGCTCGGCCGTCGCACACTTCGACCAGCGGAACCCCGCCTCGCCGAACCCGACCGTCCAGGACGCCCCGGTGTCCTTCGCCGTCAGGACGACGCAACCGTTCACGAGGCGCGACACCGGTTCGGCGAGCCACGAGACGTACGGCAGGTTCTCCAGGAACTCCTCGATCCCGTCCGCCGCCGTGCCCGGATCGATGCTCGGCTCGCGCCCCAGCGACAGCTCCGCGTCGGCGAGGTGGACCACCGCCTCGAACAGCAGCCGGCGCGGGAAGTAGGCCACCCGCTGGTCCGCCCCGTTGGACCACATCGGGGTGTCCGGGTCGACCTTGCGCAGCGTGCCGAGCACGCTCTCGGCGCCGCGGGCGAGCCAGTCCGGACCGTCGGCCGGCTCGTCCGGCAGGTCGAGGGGGACGTCGCGCGACCACACGCGCTCAAAGGCCCGGGTCCGTACCAGGTGCTCCATCCAACGGTGCGTGGTGCCGTGGTGGCGTACGAGGTCGGAGAAGGTCCAGCCGGGGCAGGTGGTCACCGGCGTGGCCGGATCGGCTTCCCGTACGGTCTCCACCAAACGCCGTTCGATGTGCTCGATGGCGTCGCAGTACAGCTCGTGCTGGTCGTCGTCGAGGCCGAAGCCGTCGGGGATGCGCAGCAACTCCTCGCGCCGGGCCCCTTCGGGATGCCTGCGGGCGGTGCGCCGGAAGAGGCGGGCGAGCTCGCGCCGGTCGGCGGGCGGGAGCCGGTCGAGCAGGGCCCCCGTGGTCTTGAGCCACTTCTCCGCGGTGTCCGGGTCGAGTACGTCGTCGTCGCAGGTGTCGATCGAGATCACCACATCGGCCAGCGCTTCGGCCAGCGCGTTGAGCAGTGCGTCGCTCACGAAATGCTCCCCTCCCGGTACGGAACCGACGGACCTTACCGCGCGGTAGGATCGCTCCGCCATGGAGACGCATGCCAATTACACGAGTTTTGTCGCGGTGGGTGACTCGTTCACCGAGGGGATGTCGGACCTGCTCCCCGACGGCTCCTACCGCGGGTGGGCCGATCTGCTCGCGGCGCGCCTGGCGGCCCGTGCGCCGGGCTTCCGCTACGCGAACCTCGCCGTGCGCGGAAAGCTCATCGGCCAGATCGTCTCCGAGCAGGTCGAGACGGCGGCGGCGATGCGGGCCGATGTGGTCACCCTTGTCGGCGGGCTCAACGACACCCTGCGCCCCACGTGTGACATGGCCCGGGTGCGCGATCTGCTGGAGGAGGCGGTGGAGCGGCTCGCGCCCTCGTGCGGGACGCTGGTCCTGATGCGCAGCCCGGGGCGCAACGGCCCCGTGATGGAACGGTTCCGGCCGCGCATGGAGGAGCTGTTCGCCCACATCGACGCGCTGGCCGCGCGGCACGGCGCGCTGGTGGTCGACCTGTACGGCTCACCGGTGCTGGCCGACCAGCGGATGTGGGACGTGGACCGGCTGCACCTGACGTCCGAGGGGCACGCACGCGTCGCCGAGGCCGTGTGGCAGACGCTGGGCCTGGACGCCGAGACCGACTGGCAGGCGCTGCTGCCCCCGTCGGCGCGGGCGGGCTGGGCGGCACGCAGGGCGGCCGACCTGCGCTTCGCTCGCGAGCACCTGGGTCCCTGGATCGGCCGGCGCCTGACGGGGCGCTCGTCGGGCGACGGCCGGCCGGCGAAGCGGCCCGAACTCCTGCCGTACGAGCCGCCGGCTCCGTAGGGCCGGGCGGGGCCTCGACCCGCGCGCGCGGGACTGCCGCACGGTCGGCGCCGGGGGGGCGGACACCGGGAGATCACGGATGTGCGGGAGTGCCCAGCGGCCCGTTCGTAGCAAGGTACAACCGGGACCGTGGCGCTGGCCTGCAGAAACCGCCAGTAGAATCTGGTCACGTGACTGCTGTGTCTGCGAAGCCTCGCATCCCCAATGTCCTGGCCGGCCGCTACGCCTCCACGGAGCTCGCCGCCCTCTGGTCCCCCGAGCAGAAGGTCAGGCTGGAGCGTCAGCTCTGGCTCGCGGTGCTGCGCGCCCAGAAGGACCTGGGGATCGACGTGCCGGACGCGGCGATCGCCGACTACGAGCGCGTGCTCGACCAGGTCGACCTGGCCTCCATCGCCGAGCGCGAGAAGGTCACGCGCCACGACGTGAAGGCCCGCATCGAGGAGTTCAACGCCCTCGCGGGGCACGAGCACGTCCACAAGGGCATGACCTCGCGCGACCTCACCGAGAACGTCGAGCAGCTGCAGATCCGGCTGTCCCTGGAGCTGATGCGCGACCGCACCGTGGCGGTGCTCGCGCGGCTGGGCAAGCTGTCCGGCGAGTACGCGGAGCTGGTCATGGCGGGCCGCTCGCACAACGTGGCCGCGCAGGCCACGACGCTCGGCAAGCGCTTCGCGACGGCCGCCGACGAGCTGCTCGTCGCCTACAGCCGTCTCGAGGACCTCCTCGGCCGCTACCCGCTCCGCGGGATCAAGGGCCCGGTCGGCACCGCGCAGGACATGCTCGACCTGCTGGGCGGCGACGCCGGCAAGCTGGCCGAACTGGAGCAGCGCATCGCGGCCCACCTCGGCTTCGCGCACGCCTTCACCTCCGTGGGCCAGGTCTACCCGCGCTCGCTGGACTACGACGTCGTCTCGGCGCTGGTGCAGCTCGCGGCGGCCCCGTCCTCCGTGGCCAAGACGATCCGTCTGATGGCCGGTCACGAGCTGGTGACCGAGGGCTTCAAGCCGGGCCAGGTCGGCTCCTCGGCCATGCCGCACAAGATGAACACCCGCTCCTGCGAGCGCGTCAACGGGCTCATGGTGATCCTGCGCGGCTACGCCTCGATGACGGGCGAGCTCGCCGGCGACCAGTGGAACGAGGGCGACGTGTCCTGCTCCGTGGTCCGCCGCGTGGCGCTGCCGGACGCGTTCTTCGCGTTCGACGGCCTGGTCGAGACGTTCCTGACGGTGCTCGACGAGTTCGGCGCCTTCCCGGCCGTGGTCGCCCGTGAGCTGGACCGCTACCTGCCCTTCCTCGCCACGACCAAGGTGCTGATGGGCGCGGTGCGCGCCGGTGTCGGCCGCGAGGTCGCGCACGAGGCCATCAAGGAGAACGCGGTGGCGTCCGCGCTCGCGATGCGCGAGCAGGGCGCGGAGCGCAACGAGCTGCTCGACAAGCTGGCCGCCGACGAGCGCATCCCGCTGGACCGGGCGCAGCTGGACGAACTGATGGCGGACAAGCTGTCGTTCACCGGCGCGGCCGCCGACCAGGTCGCCGTTCTCGTCTCCCGCATCGAGGAGATCGCCAAGCAGCACCCCGAGGCCGCGGGGTACGCCCCGGGAGCGATCCTCTGACCCGGCTCGGGCCGGCGGACCTGGAGGCCGCCCGCGACCGGCTCGTGCCGGATGTGGTCGCGGGCGGCCTCCGCGTGCTGTTCTGCGGGATCAACCCCGGGCTCATGACGGCCGCCACGGGTCACCACTTCGCCCGTCCCGGCAACCGGTTCTGGCCCGTACTGCACCTCTCGGGGTTCACGCCCCGGCTGCTGAAGCCCTCGGAGCAGCACGAACTGCCGGCGCTCGGACTGGGGATCACGAACGTGGTGGCGCGGGCCACCGCACGGGCGGACGAGCTGAGCGCGGAGGAGTACCGCGAGGGCGGACGGATCCTCACCGCGAAGGTGGAACGGCTGCGGCCGCGCTGGCTCGCGGTGGTGGGCGTGACCGCGTACCGCACGGCCTTCGGCGAGCGCCGGGCCGCGATCGGGCCGCAGGAGCGGACGATCGGAGCCACCCGGATCTGGGTGCTGCCCAACCCGAGCGGGCTGAACGCCCACTGGACGGCGCAGACCATGGCGGCGGCGTACGAGGAGCTGCGCGAGGCTGCCGAGGCGGCCGGCGCTCCTGCCTGAGCGAGCCGCCCGGAGGGTCTCAGGGAGGGTCCGTCTGCGTGACGACCGCGAGCAGCTCCCACCGGTGCTCGTCCCCGCGCGCGACGCCGACGGCTATCCAGTGGCCCTCCACCCGCCACAGGTCGAGGTCGTCCGCGACCTGGCCGAGCTCCTCCCACGGCTGCGGAATGTCCTCCCCCGCGATGCTCCTCACCGAGACCGACCACAGGCTGACCCGCTGCGGCTGACCCCAGCGGGTGCTGAGCGCGTCCGCCAGCGCCTCGCGCTCCGCGCGGCACTGATCGGCCGCCTCCTCCTGCCGCCTGCCGCACTCCTGCCCGTCCTCCCCCGCCGTGGGGAGGCGGGCGAGGTGGTAACCGGGGCCACTGTCGCCGAACTCCGACCGGCCGCGCCGGGCCGGGAACGCCCGGCCCCGCAGCAGGTCGATCGCAGCGAGGTGCTGTGCGGTGGTCATGACGCCAGTAAAGCGGCCCCTACTGACAATTGGCACACCGTCAGGCGGGGTTCGGCCACGGCGGGCGCGGCCCGCGCCCGGCGGCGGGCGTCCGCCGGCTTCCAGGGCGTGCGCGCGGCGAGCGGCGGCAGCGAGTACGATCCGGCAGACACGCGCTCGAGCTGGAGGGACACACAGTGGGGCGGCTGACCGGCGGAGACCCGTCGCTGCTGCGGCGGATCAACTCCGCAGTGGTACTCCATTCCCTGCGCGGCACCGACTCCTCCACGCTCACGGACCTGACGCGGATCACCGGACTGTCCAGGCCGACGGTCGAGGGCGTGGTCGAGGGGCTCATCGAGGCAGGTCTGGTCGTCGAGAGCGTTCCCGAGGAGGGCGGGGCCCGTCGGCAGGGGCGCCCGGCCCGCCGTTTCCGGTTCCGCGCCGAGGCCGGTCATCTGCTGGGCATCGAGATCGGGGCGCACCGGGTCGCGGTGCTGATGTCGGGTCTCGACGGGCGCGTCATCGGCGCCGGCTCCAGGGACGTGTCCGAGACGGCATCCGCGGACGAGAGGCTGGAGAAGGTCCGCACGGTCGTAGCGGACGTGCTCCGCAGGACCGGTGTGGCGCGCAGCAGTCTGCGGGCGGTGGGCGTGGGCTCGCCGGGAATCGTGGAGACCGACGGCACGGTGCGGCTGTCGACGGCGCTGCCCGGCTGGACGGGGCTGCCGCTCGGCGACCGGCTGCGCCGGTCCTTCCGCTGTCCGGTGCTGGTGGAGAACGACGCCAACGCGGCCGCGGTCGCCGAGCACTGGAAGGGCGCGGCCACGGATTCGGACGACATCGTGTTCGTCCTGGCCGGGCTGAGCCCGGGTGCCGGATCGCTGATCGGCGGCCGGCTGCACCGGGGTTACGGCGGCGCGGCGGGCGAGATCGGGGCGCTGCACCTGCTGGGCCGCGAGGTGACCCCGGAGAGACTGCTCTCGACGACGGACGAGCCGCTGCATCCGCTGGACGAACAGGCGGTCGCCGATGTGTTCTCGCTGGCGAGGAGCGGCGACGACCGGGCGCGGGCCGCTGTCCACCGCTTCAACCAGCGCCTCGTGCACGACGTCGCCGCGCTGGTGCTGGCGCTCGATCCGGAGCTGGTGGTGATCGGCGGCTGGGCGGCCGGGCTCGACGGCGTACTGGAGCCGCTGCGCGAGGAGTTGTCCCGTTACTGCCTGCGGCCGCCGCGGGTGACGCTGTCACTGCTGGGCGAGGCCGCGGTGGCGACGGGTGCGCTGCGGCTGGCGCTCGACCACGTGGAGGAGCAGTTGTTCGCCGTGGAGGGCACGGTGACGGCCCGCCGTTGACGGCCGGGGAGTTTGGGCACGGCTCGGCTGGGCCGCACTCGCGCACCCGGCCGCGAGCACACGGCCCGTCGCCGAGCGGGCGCTCGGGCGACGGGCCTCGGGAGAAGGCGCTGGACCGTCCGTCAGGAGGCGCGGCGCTCCTGGGCCCCGTGGCTGATCTCCAGGTCCCCGTAGGCGCCGAAGGTGAGCCGGCAGGTGTCGGCCCGGTAGGTCGCGACGGACACGGCGGCCGTGCGGCCCTCGGAGAAGTAGCGGGTGGTGACGACCAGGACGGGGGCGCCGGGCAGCCGGTCCAGCTCCTTGGCGTCGACGGCGCCGGCGGAACCCAGCTCCACCGCGCGGTCCTGGCCCTCCAGGTCGAGGCGTGCCAGTTCGCGCAGGACGCCGCGGGCGAGCGCGGGCCCGGACAGGGCGTCGATGGCCGGCAGGTCCGGCACGCAGGTGGCCGGCACGTAGAGGAGCTCCGTGGCGACGGGCTGACCGTGGTCGGCGCGCACGCGGCGCACCACGTGCGTCTCCTCGTCGCCGTCGAGGTCCAGCAGGCGCGCGACGGACGCGGGCGGTACCGCGGGGCAGCACTCGGTGGCCTGCCACGCGTCGTTGGCACCGGCGCCCGGCCAGTCGTGCGGCGACGGCGAGACGTCGACGCCCATGCGGGGCGGGGCGACGGTGGTGCCGACGCCGCGGCGGCGGTGGAGGCGGCCCTCGAGCTCCAGCTGTTCGAGCGCCTGCCGGAGCGTGGCGCGGGCGACTCCGAAACGGGCGGCGAGATCACGCTCGTTGGGCAGGATCTCGCCCACCGCGAAGTCCGAGTCGAGCGCTTCGCCGATCACGGTCTTGAGGTGCCAGTACTTAGGTTCCGGCACCGTGTCCAGCTGCGTGGTCCCCACCCTGATCCTCCGCAATCGCCGTGTCCCGGCGGCTTTCCGTGCCCTTGTTTATTAAAGGTTCCTGCACTATCCCTGCGACCATAGGACGGGCCTCACCCTTGGTCAAGACCAATGCTCCGGGGTCACGCAACGGAGCCCCCTGGCTTCGCAGAGCGTTCACAGGCTGTTCGTACCGAGGCGCGGCGGGGCAGCACAAGACCCCGTGTCCGGACGCGGACACGGGGCCTGACGTGCGGCGCAGGCGGTTCAGGCCGTACCGGCGCGGGCCAGCGAGGCGAGCTTGTCCGGGTTTCGGACGATGTAGATGCAGCTGATGCGCCCGTCGAGGATTTCCAGCTGGAAGACGCTGTCCGGCCGCCCGCCCGACAGGACCAGCAGCGCCGGTGCGCCGTTGAGTTCGACGAACCGGAGCTCCATCGACTGGAGCGGCTCCCGGGACACCGCGAAGAGGAAGCGGCCCACCTTGTCGGCGGTGTGCATGATGCGCAGCGGCGCCTTGGTCTTGCCGCCGCTGTCGCCGACCAGCGTCACGTCGGGGGCGAGCAGGGAGAGCAGTCCGGACAGGTCCCCTCCGGACGCCGCGGCGAGGAACCGTTCGGTCAGAGCTCGGCATTCGCCGGGGTCGGCGTCGTAGCGGTGCCTGCGCTCGTCGACGTGCTTGCGGGCGCGTCCGGCGAGCTGACGCACGGCCGCCTCGGACTTCTCCAGGGTGGCGGCGATCTCCGCGTACGGGAAGCCGAAGGCCTCCCGGAGCACGAACACCGCGCGTTCCAGCGGGGAGAGCGACTCGAGGACCACGAGCACGGCCAGCGAGACGGAGTCGGCGAGGACGGCCTGCTCGGCGGTGTCGGGCACCGAGGGGCCGTAGTCGGTGACGATCGGCTCGGGCAGCCAGGGCCCCACATAGGACTCACGGCGCGACTGGACGTGCCGCAGCCGGTCGATGGCGAGGCGGGTCGTGATGCGCACGAGGAAGCCGCGCGGCTCGCGCACGTCGTCACGGCTGTCCGCGGACCAGCGCAGCCACGCCTCCTGGACCACGTCCTCGGCGTCGGCGACGCGCCCGAGCATGCGGTAGGCCACACCGGTCAGGACCGGCCGGTGTTCTTCGAAGACGTCGGTCACGGTGTCTGCTGCCACGGTCCCATCCCAACCGACGGGATCCCCGGTGTCCAGGAGGTATCGGTGCGGCGTGCGGCACATCGGCACCGTCTGCGTCACGGTTCTTGAACTGCGGGCTACTGAGCGGTAATTGTTACTGACAAGCCGTCTACATCCTTCGGGTGCTCAGGGAGCTGGCGTACATGGCCGAAGAGATCTCGTTCGCCGTCCGGGCCGCCGACGGCAGCCGCACCCTGACCCTGCACTACGAACGCCGGGGCGCCGGCGAACCGCTGCTGCTGCTCCACGGCATCGGCCACCACTGGCAGGCGTGGGAGCCCGTGATGGACATCCTCGCCACCGAGCGGGACGTCGTCGCCGTGGACCTGCCCGGCTTCGGCGCCTCGCCCGCACTGCCGGACGGGCTGCCGTACAGCCTCGGTACGGTCGGGGCCGCACTGGGAGCGTTCTGCGAGGCCATCGGCATCGAGCGCCCGCACGCCGCGGGCAACTCGCTGGGCGGGCTGCTCGCCCTGGAACTCGGCCGCGAGAAGCTCGTCCGGTCGGTCACCGCCCTGTCCCCCGGCGGCTTCTGGTCGGAGCGCGAGCGGATCTACGCCTTCGGGCTGCTGCGCGCCATGCGGGTGGGCGCCACCTCGATGCCCGGGCCGGTGATCGAGCGGCTGTCCCGCTCCGCCGTGGGCCGCACGGCGCTCGTGAGCACCATCTACGCCCGGCCCGCCCGCCGTTCGCCCGAGGCCGCCGTCGCCGAGACGTACGCCCTGCGCAGGGCCACCGGCTTCCACCGGACCCTCGCGGCCGGCCGGGACGTGCTGTTCACCGACGACATCAGCGACATCCCCGTCACCATCGGCTGGGGCACCAAGGACCGGCTCCTGCTCCGCCGCCAGGGGCTGCGGGCCAAGAACGTGATCCCCGGCGCACGGCTCGTACGGCTGCCGGGCTGCGGCCATGTGCCGATGAGCGACGACCCGGCGCTCGTCGCGCGCGTCCTGCTGGACGGCAGCCGCTGACGCCGCCCGCGTTTGCGGGGAAGCGAGAACCGGGCAGGCGGTGACCGCAACAAGCGCATTGGGCTGTTCACTTGGGGTTCTTGTCCCGGCCGCGGCCGGGCACTAGGCATGGCGGCACACCGTCCGGACCCCCGTATGGAGGCGCAGCCATGTCACAGAGCCCCCGGAGATTCACCCCCGCCCGCCGTTCCGTCCTGCGCGGAACGGCCGCCGCCTCGGCCGCGCTTGCCCTGCCGGCCGTGGGATCGGCACCCGCCCTGGCGCTGTCGGGCCGGCCGCGTGCGGCGTGGGGTTCGTCTCGGGTCCGCTCGCCGCGGGCGGCTTCCCGGCGAACGCGCTCGACGCCACGTTCGGCCCCGACCGGGTCTTCGTGCGCGCCCCGCAGCGGGCGAACGTGTCTCCCATGGAGTCGCCGCAGTACTTCGGCGAGGCGGACATCGACGGTGACAGCGGCGAGTTGACGGTACGGCTGCGCGCCGAGGGCGGAACGGTCCTGTTCGCCAAGACGCTCCAGCCCGGGCGCGTGGGGCAGTAGCCGCGGGCGGCGGGACACGCTCCCGCCTCGCGCGTGCACCTGACCGGCGCCGGCAGGGTCGGGTCGTTTGGGCCGGCGGGCGTCGCTCTGCGCGGCAAGGCGACGCCCGCAGTGGCCCTCTTGGAGCGCGCCCCTGACGCGGCAGCGTGCCGAGGCCCCGAGCGAGGGTGGCGACCAGGAGCGCGGGGCGACACAGGACCACATGGTTGACAGGGGGTCAGTGGATCCGGTGAACGCCGGATGTCGGCCTGCCCCCCGCCGCCGCGAACCTGCTAGCTGTGAGCGCGGTAGCGGAACGTACACGCTACGGAAAGTGGTCCGGACACCGCGTTTCTCTCCGGTCCCAAGGTCCTAAAGAAAGGTCTGGGATGCCCAAAATCTTCCCTGTGGCCCTCCTCGCGCTCACTCTCGCCGCCGCACCGCTGACGTCGGCGGTGGCCAAGGCGCCTCCGCAGAACGACCAGGTCCCCGGCCGCTACATCGTGACCCTCAAGGCCGCGGCCGGCGCCGACGGCGCAGGCGCCGACGCGGCCGTGGAAGCGGCTGTCGAGCAGGCCACCGGCCTGGGTGCCGAGGTGCGGCACGTGTACCGCTACGCCCTCCAGGGCTACTCCGCGTCCATGAGCCCGGACGTCGCGGCAACGCTCGCCGACGACCCGCGGGTGAAGTCGGTGGAGCCCGACCGGCTGGTACACGCCACCGCCCAGTCCGTCCCGACCGGTGTGAACCGGGTGGAGGCCGACCAGAGCCCCACGGCGGCCATCGACGGTGTCGACACCCGGGTGAACGCGGACGTGGCCGTCATCGACACCGGGATCAACCCGAACCACACCGACCTCAATGTGCACCGGGCCGGCGGGAAGAACTGCTGGCTCCCCATCCTGCCCCCGAACGACTGGCACGGTCACGGTACCCATGTCGCCGGAACCATCGGCGCCCTGGACAACGGCACCGGGGTGGTCGGTACGGCGCCCGGCGTCCGGCTGTGGCCGGTGCAGGTGCTCGATCCCCTGGGCAGCGGTACCACTTCGGCGGTCATCTGCGGCATCGACCACGTCACCCAGCACGCCGACGAGATCGAGGTCGCCAACATGAGCCTCGGCGGCGCGGGCACCGACGACGGCAACTGCGGCAAGACCAACAACGACGCCATGCACCAGGCGATCTGCAATTCCGTCGCCAAGGGCGTCACCTACACCGTGGCGGCCGGCAACGACCACGCCGACGCCAAGGGCATGGTCCCCGCCGCGTACGACGAAGTGATCACGGTCAGTGCCCTGGCCGACTTCGACGGCAAGCCGGGGGGTCTCAGCCGGCCGACGTGCCTCAACGACCAGGACGACACCTTCGCCGACTTCTCCAACTACGGCTCCGACGTCGACCTGATCGCACCTGGCGTGTGCATCCGCTCCACCTCCAACACCGGCGGTTACACCACGCTGTCCGGCACGTCGATGGCCGCGCCCCATGTCGCAGGTGGCGCGGCGCTGTACCGGGCCACCCACCCCGGCGCACTGCCGCAGAACGTCAAGACGGCGCTGCAGGGCGCCGGCAGCCTCGACTGGACCTGGCCTTCGCAGGACGGCGACAGCACCAAGGAGCGTCTGCTCAGACTCACGTCCTTCTGACGGCGGTCACCTGCCCCATGGCGTGGGGGGGCCGCCGCGCGGGGGGGGCGCGCCCCCGGCCGGGCGGGCGGGGGGGGGGCGGGGCCGGCCCCCGGCGGCGCGGGGGGCGCGGGCCCGGGGCGGGGGCGCCCCCCCCCGCCCCGCCCCCCGCCCCCCCCCCCCCCCGCGGCACGCCCCCCCCCCAGCAACCGC
>NZ_JBFAOY010000046.1:0-38532 GCF_040675505.1 Streptomyces sp. NPDC049597 | reverse complement strand
CGGCCCCGCGCGGCGTCCCGCAGATCGAGGTCTCCTTCGACATCGACGCCAACGGCATCATGCACGTGACCGCCAAGGACCTGGGCACGGGCAAGGAGCAGAAGATGACCGTCACCGGCGGCTCCTCGCTGCCGAAGGACGAGGTCGACCGCATGCGCCAGGAGGCCGAGCAGTACGCGGACGAGGACCACCGCCGCCGCGAGGCCGCCGAGACCCGCAACCAGGGCGAGCAGCTCGTCTACCAGACGGAGAAGTTCCTCAAGGACAACGAGGACAAGGTTCCCGCCGAGGTGAAGACCGAGGTCGAGACCGCCGTCGGCGAGCTGAAGGAGAAGCTCAAGGGCGAGGACACGGCCGAGATCCGCACCGCGACCGAGAAGGTCGCCGCGGTCAGCCAGAAGCTCGGCCAGGCGCTCTACGCGAACGCCGCCCCCGAGGACGCAGCCGCCGGCGCCGCCGGTGAGGCCAAGGCCGACGACGACGTCGTCGACGCCGAGATCGTGGACGACGAGAAGGACGCGAAGGGTGGTGCCGCGTGACGGAGGAGACCCCGGGCTTCGACGAGAAGCCCGACGTCCCCTCCGGCGCCACCCCTGAGGACGCCGCCGAGTCCGCCGAGCCCTCCGAGAAGGAGGGCCCGGCGGCCCCGGCAGGGGACGCAGCGAAGATCGCCGGCCTGACGGCGCAGCTGGACCAGGCCCGCTCGGCGCTCGGTGAGCGCACGGGCGACCTCCAGCGCCTCCAGGCCGAGTACCAGAACTACCGCCGCCGCGTGGAGCGCGACAGGGTCACGGTCAAGGAGATCGCCACGGCGACGCTCCTGACCGAGCTGCTGCCCGTGCTCGACGACATCGGCCGCGCGAGGGAGCACGGGGAGCTGGTGGGCGGGTTCAAGTCCGTCGCCGAGTCCCTGGAGACCGCCGTGGCCAAGATGGGTCTGCAGCAGTTCGGTAAGGAGGGCGAGCCCTTCGACCCGACCGTGCACGAGGCCCTGATGCACTCGTACGCGCCGGACGTCACCGAGACGACGTGCGTCGCGGTGCTCCAGCCGGGGTACCGCATCGGCGAGCGCACGATCCGCCCCGCGCGGGTCGCGGTGGCCGAGCCCCAGCCGGGCACGGCGTCGGCGGCCAAGGAAGACAACAAGGCCGACGAGGAGAGCGGTGGCCCGGAGGAGGGCTGACGCACGACACGTCCGGGAGGAGGGACGTCGATGAGCACGAAGGACTTCGTCGAGAAGGACTACTACAAGGTTCTCGGCGTCCCCAAGGACGCGACCGAGGCCGAGATCAAGAAGGCGTACCGGAAGCTCGCCCGCGAGAACCACCCGGACGCCAACAAGGGCGACGCCAAGGCGGAGGAGCGCTTCAAGGAGATCTCCGAGGCGAACGACATCCTCGGCGACCCCAAGCGGCGCAAGGAGTACGACGAGGCCCGCGCCCTGTTCGGCAACGGCGGCTTCCGGGCCGGTCCCGGCGCCGGGGGCACGTTCAACTTCGACCTGGGCGACCTCTTCGGGGGCGCCCCGGGCGGAGGTCAGGGCGCCGGCGGTTTCGGCGGCGGCCTGGGCGACGTGTTCGGCGGCCTGTTCAACCGGGGCGCCGGCGCGGGTGCGCGCACGCAGCCGCGCCGCGGCCAGGACGTCGAGTCCGAGGTGACGCTCAGCTTCACCGAGGCCGTCGACGGGGCCACGGTCCCGCTGAGGATGTCCAGCCAGGCGCCCTGCAAGGCCTGCTCCGGCACCGGTGACAAGAACGGCACGCCCCGCGTGTGCCCGACGTGTGTCGGCACCGGCCAGGTCTCGCGCGGCGGCAGCGGCTCCTTCTCGCTGACCGACCCGTGCGTGGACTGCAAGGGCCGGGGCCTGATCGCCGAGACACCCTGCGATGTCTGCAAGGGCAGCGGACGTGCCCGCTCCTCGCGCACCATGCAGGTGCGCATCCCGGCGGGTGTGTCCGACGGGCAGCGCATCCGGCTGCGCGGCAAGGGCGCGCCGGGCGAGCGCGGCGGACCGGCCGGCGACCTGTACGTGGTGGTCCACGTCGACGCCCACCCCGTCTTCGGCCGCAAGGACGACAACCTGACCGTCACCGTTCCCGTCACCTACGCGGAGGCGGCGCTCGGCGGCGAGGTGAAGGTGCCCACCCTCGGCGGACCCGCGGTCACGCTGAAGCTTCCCGCGGGCACGCCCAACGGCCGGACGATGCGCGCCCGCGGCAAGGGCGCCGTCCGCAAGGACGGCACGCGCGGGGACCTGCTGGTCACCATCGAGGTGGCCGTGCCGACCGAGCTCAGCGACAAGGCGAAGGAAGCGCTGGAGGCCTACCGCGAAGCCACCGCGGACGAGGACCCGCGGGCCGAGCTGTTCCAGGCCGCGAAGGGAGCATGACATGGAGGGACGTCCGGGACGCAGTCGCAGCCCCTACGAACTGACCGACGAGTCGCCGGTGTACGTCATCTCGGTGGCGGCGCAGCTGTCGGGCCTGCATCCGCAGACGCTTCGGCAGTACGACCGCCTGGGTCTCGTCTCCCCCGACCGCACGGCCGGAAGGGGCCGGCGCTACTCGGCCCGTGACATCGAACTGCTGCGCACCGTCCAGCAGTTGTCGCAGGACGAGGGCATCAATCTCGCCGGGATCAAGCGCATCATCGAACTGGAGAACCAGGTCGCGGCGCTCCAGGCCCGCGTCGCCGAGCTGTCGGCGGCCCTGGAGGGCGCGGCGGCGGCGATGCAGCAGCGTGAGGCGCAGGTCCATGCCTCCTACCGGCGCGACCTCGTTCCCTACCAGGACGTCCAGCAGACGAGCGCGCTGGTGGTGTGGCGTCCCAAGCGGCCCGATCAGGGCGGCAGATCCTCCTGAGCAGTAGTGCCGAAAGGGCCGGAGAGCGCAAGCTCTGCGGCCCTTTTCGGGCTCTGCGTGCCGCGCGGTCGGTCTTGACCCGCCTGCTCACCGCTCCGGTGACGGGCGCGCCGGTGCCGCGGAAAGACCCGAGCGCGACCCGTCAGCGGCGCAGGCGGGCGTTGAGCCGGGCGGCCTGGCGCGTCAGGTGGTCGCGCTCGGCGAGGTTGGGCGCCTGTCGGGCCGCCTCGGCGTACAGCCGTGCCGCCGTCGCCAGGTCGCCGGCGCGCTCGTGGAGGTACGCCGCCACCGCGGTACGGCGGGGAAGGGGATGCCCCCTGCCCGAAGAGGCCGGCAAGGAGTCGTCCAGGGCCGCGAGCGCCGCCAGGCCGGCGCGCGGTCCGTCGGCCTCGCCGACGGCCACCGCGCGGTTGAGCAGGACGACCGGGCTGTCGGTCAGGCGCGCGAGCTCGTCGTACCACTCGAGGATCTGCACCCAGTCGGTCTCCTCGGCGGTGGGTGCGTCGGCGTGGAGTGCCGCGATGGCGGCCTGGGCCTGGAACTCGCCCAGCCGGTCGCGGGCGAGGGCCGCCTGCAGGATCTCGACGCCCTCGGCGATCGACTCGGTGTCCCACCGGCCGCGGTCCTGCTCGGCGAGCGGCACCAGGCTGCCGTCGGGCGCGGTCCGGGCGGCGCGCCGGGCGTGGTGGAGCAGCATGAGGGCGAGCAGCCCCGCCACCTCGGGGTGGTCGACCCGGGACGCGAGCTGCCGGGTGAGCCGGATGGCCTCGGCGGCGAGGTCGACGTCGCCCGAGTAGCCCTCGTTGAAGACCAGGTAGAGGACGCGCAGCACGGTGGCGATGTCGCCGGGCTGGTCGAACCGCACACCGGAGACGGTGCGCTTGGCCCGGCTGATGCGCTGCGCCATCGTCGCCTCGGGCACCAGGTAGGCCTGGGCGATCTGGCGGGTGGTCAGTCCGCCGACGGCGCGCAGCGTGAGCGCGACCGCGGACGACGGCGTCAGCGACGGGTGGGCGCACAGGAAGTAGAGCTGGAGCGTGTCGTCCACCGCAGGGGCGGGGCCGGGCGCCGGCTCCTCGTCGACGAGATCCTCACGCCGACGGCGGGCGGCGTCCGCCCGGGCATGGTCGAGGAACCTGCGCCAGGCCACGGTGACCAGCCAGGCCTTCGGGTCCCGTGGCGGGTCGGCGGGCCAGACGCGGACCGCCTCGACCAGCGCGTCCTGCACGGCGTCCTCGGCCGCCGCGAAGTCGGCTCCGCGGCGGACGAGGACGGCGAGCACGCTCGGCGTGAGGCTCCGGAGCAGGGCCTCGTTCATCGATGAGGGCACTCCGTGACGGTGGGCGGGGCGGTCAGGAACGGGCGCACCTCGAGCCACTCGTGGATCGGCTTCCCGCCCGCCCCCGGGGCGGCCGACAGTTCCCCGGCCAGCTCGACGGCGCGCTCGTAGCTGTCGACGTCGATCACCATCCAGCCGGCGATGAGGTCCTTGGTCTCGGCGAACGGGCCGTCGGTGACCGGCGGGCGCCCCTCTCCGTCGTACCGGACCCACGCCCCTTCGGGGGCCAGCGCCTGGCCGTCGACGAACTCGCCGGACTTCTCGAGCCGGGCGGCGAAGTCGTTCATGTACTGCAGGTGCGCCGAGATCTCCTCCGGCGTCCACTGGTCCATCGGCACGTCGTTGACCGCTGCCGGAGCGCCGCGGTAGTGCTTGAGCAACAGGTACTTGGCCATCGCGTTTCTCCTCGGAGCTGGTGCGACCCATTGTGGTCGCGTTCACCCCGGGGACGGAGCCGGCCACGGGTTCTCGACATCGCCGTCCGATTTTTTTTCCGGCTCTCGTGGCCGGGGGTGGGGGAGCCGGGGGCCTCGGCGGGGCGCGAGGGGGTTCGGAGCGGGGCCTTCCGAGATCCGGGCGATCGAGCGGGCCCCCCGGAGCCGATCGGCGAAGGGCCCTTGTCGCGTGCCCGGGCGCAGGGCGGCGCGGCAGGAACGTGCCGGGCCCTGTGCAGGAAGCTGACATGAGCAATCGGTCCGACACTGCTGTTCCGGTGGCATTGTTTTCCTCGTCAGAACGACCCGTCAGGTCAAGGGGGAAGCAAGTGAACGCGCAGTCCAGGCGGCATCCGGTTCGCGTCAGGCCGATCGTCGTCCTGGCCGTGTCCGCGGCCATCGTCTGGGGTTCGACAGGTACGGCCGGTGCCACCGCGGAGCAGCGGCCCGTGCTGTCGGCGTCCGAGCGCGGGAACGCTTCGCACGGCCTGGTGGGGCGGGCGCTCGAGAAATTCTGCGAGAAGCACGCGGGCGACCGCAGGCTGCCGCCGCCCGCCGACCGGCTGTGCAAGCCGGTCAACGGCTGGCAGTGACTGACGGACCGAGAAGAAAGACAAACGGGAGAAACAGTGAAGAAGGCAATTGCCGGTGCCGGTGTGGTTCTCGGCGGCGTCGCCGCCCTGCTCGCCATGCAGGCCCCGGCCCAGGCCGCGGCGCCGTCGGTGACCGCCACGGCCACCCAGAGCGCCGAGCCGAAGGCCGACATGAAGCCGATGTGGATCGGCTCCGTCGCCAAGGCCGCGGTCGTCCACGGCAAGGCGCTGGCCGGCACGCAGGCCATCCGCAGCCAGGTCGGCAACGTGGTCCGGATCGCGAGCCTCGGCTCCGCCCCGGCGGACACCACCAGCACGGGCGCGCCGTCCGTCGAAGAGGTCTTCGACAAGTGACGAGTCATCTCGTGATCAGGAGGGTGGTGCTGCTCGGCGGCGCCGCCCTCCTGGGCCTTCACTTCGCTCTCGCCTCCTTCTCCCAGGCCCCCGCGACCCCGTTGAAGGTCCGGCACTTCGACAAGGTGAAGGGCTATCTGAACCCCTACTTCCTGCAGAACTGGATGCTCTTCGCGCCCGACCCGCTGGCCGACGACCGGGGTGTGCTGGCCCGGGCCCAGTGCCGGGACGGGAGCGTCACCGACTACCACGACGTCACCACTCCCTACGTGCGCGCGGCACAGGAGAGCAGGTTCTTCCCCTCCCGCATGTCGCGGCTGGTCTCCGCGCCCATGCAGTCCATCAACGCGACCGACCCGCTGCTCGACCGGCTGCGGGAGAAGCACAAGGACGACATCGCGAAGGACCGGAAGGGCGCCGACGGAAAGGTCCGCCTGATGCCGGACGAACAGAAGGCACAGGACAACGCCGTCCGCTTCCTCTCCCGTTACTCCCTGACCCAGATGCCCGACGCCTGCGGCGGTGACCCCCAGCGGATCCAGGTGCGCATGTACGTACGCGAACTGCCGCCCTGGTCGAAGCGCAACGCCCCGGCGAAGGCCGGCAAGGACACGGTGCAGGTACAGGACTTCGACTGGCTGAAGGCGGACGAACTGCGGTGATCACCTCACTTCGCGCGCGGCTCGGCGCCTCGGCGAGCCGCGCCCTGACCTCGCTCGACCGGCTCGGCTCGACGCCGTTCGCCGTGCTGGGCGTCTCCGGCACGCGGGCCCTGCTCGGCTTCGTGGGCTTCATGTTCTACGCCTCGCAGTACGCCGACCGGCACTATCTCTTCGGCCCCGCGGGCGTCGAGTCCTGGAGCCGTTTCCTGACCGTCCTGGACGAGACGGGCACCTTCAGCCTCTACGCGCTCAGCACCTCGACGGCCTGGTTCGAGCTGGTCTTCCACCTCGGCATGCTGCTGGCGCTCGCCGTCACGCTGGGCGTCGGCGGACGGCCGGTGCTCGCCCTGCACTGGGTGTTCCTGTGGTCGGTGTACCAGCGGGACCAGTTCCTGCTCGACGGCGGCGACAACCTCGCCTACCTCGTCATTCCCATGCTGATGCTCACCCGCTGCTACGACCGGCTCTCCCTGGCGAGCGGCCTGGCCGGGCGCGTCAAGGACCGGCTGCCCGCCGGCCTGCGCGCCGCGCAGAACCCGCTGCACAACCTGGGCGTGCTCGCCGTCGCGGCGCAGATCTGCCTCGTGTACGTCACCAGCGGCCTCTACAAGGTGCAGGGCAAGCTGTGGCAGGACGGCACGGCGCTCTTCTACATCATGCGCATCCCCGAGTTCGAACTCCCGGGGTTCTCACGGCTGGTGTACGAGAGCGACCTGCTGGTGATCGGCGGCACCTACGCCACCACCCTGTTCCTGGTCTACTTCCCGCTGGGCGTGCTCGTGCCGGGACTGCGTCCCTGGGCGGCCGTGGCGTCGATCGGCTTCCACCTGTCGATCGCCTTCTTCATGGGGCTCACCGGGTTCGCCCTCACGATGGTGGCCTGCGACCTGATCTTCCTGAGCCGGCCGCTCGCCGCGGGGATCAGCCTGGCGGAGCACGTCCGCGCCCGCGTCGGGGCGTGGGTACGGGAACGGGCCGGATGGCCGGAACAGTCCGCCGTGACGGCGGCGCGGACGGCCTCTGCCGAGAATGCAGGCTGACCGTCCGGGCGCAGGCGGCCGTGCCGCCCGCCCGGACGCGGCGTACAACACGAACGGGAGTCAACTGTGGCGATGGTCGGACTGTTCTGGATCACCGCGGACGCGGTGCACGTGGGAGCCCCGCCGGGCAGCGAGGGCCGCGGCGTCCGGCTGACGGAGCAGGGCGTGGAGGCCGCGGCGGACGGCGGCCACCGGGCCTGGACATGGGCGGAGCTGCGCTCGGCGACGGTCGAGGGCGCCCCGGTGCGCAGCGCTTCCCGCCGACGGCTGGCGCTGGCCGTGGAGACGGTCCTCACGGCGGCGCTGGGCGGCGCCGGTCAGCCGCCGGAGATGCTGCTGCGGCTCGAAACCGCCGACACCACAGAGGAGTTGGCCGTCCACTCGGCTGCCGCCGGTGCGTACGCCGAGGAGGAGTTCGCCCTCTCCCAGGACCTGCTCGCCCGGTTCGTCGACGGCACGGCGTCCCCCCGGACGCTCACGGCGTGGGGCAGGGTCGCCGGCGGCGCGACCCCCAAGCCGCCCGAGCGCCTGGCGCTGCTGCGGAAGTGGACCGGCGCATGAGGCGGCTGCTGCGCCCGGCGCCGGTGTGCGCGATCACCGGAACAGGCCCCGTACGGGCCGAGCACGGCCACGACCCGGACGCGTACGTGGAGATCGGCTCCCTCACCAAGGCGCTCACCGGAACCCTGCTGGCCCGGCTCGCCGCCGCCGGCCGGCTCGGCCCCGACGACCGGCTGACCGCATGGCTTCCGGCCGTTCCCGCCGGATCCGAGATCACGCTGCGGCAGCTGGCGGACCACACCTCGGGCCTGCCGCGCCTGCATCCGCTGCCGGCGTCGACCGACCCCCGCGACCCGTACGCGACCCTCGACGCCGAGGAGTTCGACCGGGTCCTGCGGCGGCTCGACGCGATCGCCGCGCGGAAGCCGGGCGAGGGCGAGGAGTACTCCAACCTCGGCTACGCCGTCCTCGGCGCCGCCCTGGAGGCGGCCGGCGGGAGCACGTACGAGGAGCTGCTGCGCGCCCACGTGCTCACGCCGCTCGGCGTCGACGACGTCACCGCCCGGCCGCCCGCCGACCGGACGCTGACCGCCCGCGGCCTGTTCGGGCGGCCCCGCACCCCCTGGACCATGACCGGGCCGATCCTGCCCGCCGGCGGCCTGTGGGCCACCCCGCGGGCCGTGGCGCGCCTCGTGAAGGGCCTGCTGGTGGACCGGGCGCTGGGCGAGCCCGCCCTGTCCTGGCAGAGCGCGGGCGAGCTGCGCTGGCACAACGGGGCGACGCGGGACGCCTCCGTCTTCGCGGGAGCTTTCCCCGGCACCACCACCTGGGCGGTCGTGCACCGGCTCGGCGGCCGGCCCACCGGGACGGACCGGGCGGGTCTGAAGCTGCTCGCGGAGGCGAAGAAGGCCTCGCAGGGCCCGGGAACCCCCGAGAGGCCGGCGGCCGGATGACGGACGTCGACGTCGCTGTCGTCGGCAGCGGCCCCAACGGACTCGCCGCCGCGGTCACCATGGCCCGCGCCGGTCTGCGCGTCGAACTCCGCGAACGCGCCGACGACATCGGCGGCGGACTGCGCACCGCCTCGCTCTTCGACAGCGAGGTGGTGCACGACATCTGCTCCGCGGTGCACCCCATGGCCGCCGCCTCACGGTTCTTCCGAGAGTTCGGCCTCGCCGCCCGCGGGGTGGACCTCCTCCACCCCGCGATCAGCTACGCCCATCCCCTCGACGGGCGGCCCGCCGCGCTCGCGCACCGCGACCTCGCGACCACCTGTGCCGGACTCGGCGCCGACGGCGCACGGTGGCGCAGGCTCATGGAACCCCTGGTCGCGCACAGCACAGGCGTCGTGGACTTCATGCTGTCCGGGCAGCGGTCCCGGCCCGACGGCCTCGCCGCCCCCGCCCTGCTGGCGCCGCGTGTGCTGCGCCACGGCAGCCCCTTCCACGGGTTCGCGACCGAGGAGGCGGCCGCGCTGCTCACCGGCGTGGCCGCGCACGCGGTCGGGCGGCTGCCCAGCCTCGCCTCCGGTGCGACAGCCCTGCTGCTCGGGCACCTCGCCCACGGCACGGGCTGGCCGCTGCCGAGGGGAGGCAGCGCCGCCATCGCCCGCGCACTCGCCGACGACCTCGTGGCGCACGGCGGCCGCATCCGCACCGGAGCGCCCGTCAGCGACCTCAGGGAGCTGAAGGGCGCACGGACCGTCCTGCTGGACGTGGCGCCGAAGGGGTTCCTCGCGCTCGCCGCGGGGAGGCTGCCGGACCGCTACGCGCGGGCCCTGGCGCGCTTCCGGTACGGCCCCGGCGCGGCGAAGGCGGACTTCCTGGTCTCCGCGCCGATCCCCTGGCGAGACCCGGACATCGGCCGCGCGGGAACGGTCCACCTGGGCGGCAGCCGCGCGGCGATGCTGCGGCAGGAGACGCTCGCGGCGCGCGGGGTGCCGACCGCCGAACCGTTCGTCATGCTGGTCGATCCCGCCGTCACCGACCCGGGGCGTGAGGTGCGGGGCAGGCGGCCGGTCTGGGCGTACGCCCACGTGCCCAACGGCGACACGCGTGATCCGCTGCCGATGATCCGGGCCGCGGTCGAGCGGCACGCCCCCGGCTTCACGGACACGGTCCTGGCCGAACGGTCCGTCACCGCCGCCGGGTTCGAGGCGTACAACCCGAACTACGTGGGCGGCGACATCCTGTCGGGGGCCATCAGCCTGACGCAGTCACTGCTGCGTCCCGTGCCCCGGCTCGACCCCTACCGGACACCGCTGCGCGGGGTGTACCTGTGCTCGGCGTCCACGCCGCCGGGGCCCAGTGTGCACGGCATGTCGGGCTACTGGGCGGCGCGTTCGGCCCTGCGGCGCGAGTTCGGCATCCGTACGGCTCCGGTTCTCGGCCCCGACTCATGAGCGGCGGGGACGGCGGCCACGAGGCGGAGATCCTTGTCGTGCGCCGGGCCGCTGACGCGCCCGCCGCGCCCCTGACGGTGATCCGCCTGCTGGCCCTGCTGCCGCCGGACTGGCCCTGCGCCACGCGTGTGTCCGCGGACCGGATCACGCTGTGGGTCGGGGCCGGTCCGGACGCGGCGCGCGCGGCGGTGGCCGGGGCGCTGCGGGACCGCGCACTGCGCGGATGGTCGCTGCCGGACCAGCACGCGTGAGGGTCAGATCCAGCCGCGCTCACGGGCCAGCAGGGCGGCCTGCGGCCGGCCCGCCGCGCCGAGCAGCTGCATCAGGTCGGCCACATGGCGCCGGTAGGTGCGGACGGAGATGCCCAGCTCGCGGGCGCCGATCTCGTCCTTGCTGACCCGGCACATCGATTCCAGGACGCGTTGTTCCAGCGGGGTCGGGTGGTCGGGGCCGTCGCCGTCCGCGTCGTGCGGCGGGAGGCGCTCCGCCTGGCTCCAGATCTTCTCGAACAGGGCGAGCACGTTGGCGACGAGACCGTCCTCCCGGGCGAGCAGGGCGCCGCGCGTGGTGTCGTCCGGGTCCGCGGGCACCAGGGCGGTGCTGCGGTCGTAGACGAGGATGCGCTCGGTGACGGTCTGCGCGACCCGGATCTGAGCACCCTGCGCCGCCAGTTCGCGCAGGTAGCCGGCGGTGGGCGGGTGGTCCAGCGCCGTACGCGGCACGACGCTGCGGATCCGGACGCCGCGTCGCAGGCAGCGCTGGTCGAGGGGGCGGGCGTGCGCGATGTTCTCGGGCGTCAGCTCCGCGTAGGGCTCGACCGAGAGGATCTCCTCGCGGGCGAAGAAGGCGAGGTCGTCGATCCGGGCGCGGATCCGCTCGACGTCCGCGAGCCGCTCCACACGCGGTGCGCAGACGTCGTCCCTGGGCTGCTCCTGCCGCAGCTCGGCGACGAGGTGCCGGGCCTGGGTGACCCGCGCCAGCTCCCGGTGGAGTTCGCGCAGACGCAGGTCGGTGAGGCGCTCCACGGTGGTCTCCGGGTCCGCCGACGCCAGCGTGCCCGGTCCGGTGCGGTTCAGCACGCCCAGCGCGCACAGGCGGTGCACGCCCGCGCGCACCTCGTCCCGGTCCAGGCCCAGCAGCGTGTGGATCTCGTCGTCGGAGGTGTCCGGATTCCTCAGGAAGTGCCGGTACACGGCCTCTTCAGGGGCGGAGAGCCCCAGCCCGGACATGTCTGATCCCATTGCGTCGCCCCCGGTCATCCGCCGCCCCGAGCGGCCACGCGCGCGCCGGGCAGGATGGTCGGTCCCGCCCTGGCACGAGGCCGTTCCGGCTGATGACCTGGAGTCTAACCCGGCTGTACCGCAAGGGGGTTCGCCGTCCGTCCCGCCGCTCGGGGGGCCGCCGTACGGGCTGTCCGCTGCTGATCCGCAGCATGACGACGGGAGTGCCGGTGCGCCGCCGCGGGCACAGTGGAGGGGCACCGTCCGGCATCGGGGGATGATCAGTTGCTCGCGCCGCTCGACAGGCACTCCTCTTCCAGGATGCCCGACTTCGCGATGAGGAAGCCGAGTTGGGCACGGCTGCCGCTGCCGAGCGCGGCGGCGAGTTTGGCGATGTGGGCCCGGCAGGTGCGGACGTTCATCCCCAGACGGCGGGCGATCGCTTCGTCGACGTGGCCCTCGACCAGGAGTCTGGCGATGGACCGCTGGACGCCCGAAATGCCCTCCGGCGTGGGGTCGTACGGCACCTCCTCCACCAACGGCACGGCGCGCCGCCACAGTTGCTCGAACACCTTGATGAGGTACTCGACCAGCCCCGGGTGCCTCAGCTCCAGGGCCACACGGCGGTCGTCCCGTGCGGGAATGAACGCCACCGTGCGGTCGAACACGATGAGGCGCTCGATGAGTTCCTCGAGGGTGCGGATCTCCACCTTGCCGGCGGATATGCGCTCGACGTAGGCGAGCGTGCCCTGGCTGTACCTGGCCGTGTGCTGGTACAACGTGCGGATGCTGACGCCGCGGTCGATCAGTGGACGGTCACGCTCCAGCGCCTGGGTCAGGACGTGCGCGCTGCGCCCGCCGCCGGGCTGGATCGTCAGCATCTCCGTGCGGCACTCCGCCGTGGCGAGATTGAGCGCGGCGTTGATCCGGTCGAAGCCCTCCAGCACGGTGATGGCGTGGGTGTTCGCCGGACTCTGGGCGCTGATGGCCATGAACGGTTCGAAAGCGTCGGTCAGTTGGATGGACAGCCGGCGGCGGTCCACGATCTCCCGCTCGATGGGGTGCAGCCTTTGCGCCAAGGCCACGGACGGCGGGACGGGACGAAGCCAGGTCGCGTCGTCGGGGTCCGGGTGCAGGAGGGCGAACTCGAGGAGGCAGGGTGCCGCTTCCGCCTCGGATCTGCTGATCCGGCCTGTGGTGAGAGCGCTGACATAGAGTCGCGCTCCTTCTTCGCAGAGATCGGTGACCGCATGGGGATGTGTCGGTTTTGTGGCGTCCTGCGGCAAATCTCCACCCCCCAGGGTCTTGAACGTACAGGAACATGATGCATCGCCCCTGTGGCATTGACATGCCTGAATGAGCCATCGTCTTGTGATGCGGGGGAGAAGAAACCATCAAGTGAGGACGAAGCCGACTATGCGCGAAAGAATGCTTCGCTCGGTACTTGCCGCTGTCTTCTCTGCGACCGTGGCGTTCGGCGTCACGGGGTTCGACCTGGCCGACTTCCCGGCGGACAGCGGCTGGGACACCGTGGAGGCCCTCGCCGGACCGGCGGACAGCGGCTGGGACAGTGTGCAGGCCCTCGCCGGACCGCCGGACAGCGGCTGGGACGCGCCTCCCGCGAAGGCGGACGCATGACCATACCCCCGGACGACAGGGTCTTCCGACGGGAGATGGCGACGGCATATCGCTCCGGGTGGCACTTCATCGACCTCGTCACGGCTATCCCCCACCGTGGCGACTCGTTGATGGTCACCCTGTTCGGAGAGCCCATCGTCGTCGCCCGCGAAGAGGACGAGGACGTCCGCGCCTACCGGTGCCTGCGGCGGCCGCGGGGAGCCCCGCAGCCCGTCCGCTGCGCCATCCGGTACGGCATGATCTTCGTCAATCTCGACGCGCGTGACCACCAGCTCGTCGAACCAGACACCACCGCCACCCCCCGCAGTGCCTGAGCGGTTCCCCCGTCGTTTCAAATCGCTCAGGTGCTTCCCCCACACAGCGGCGCCATCGTGGACCTGAAACACGATGGCGCCGTTGTGCTGCCCGGAGGCCCTTCCGCGGGGCTCTCCGGTGCGCGGCCGGCTACGCCCGGCCCATCGCGCGGGTCAGCGCGATCTCGATGACGACCCGGTCCGGGTTGGGCGTCGGCGTACGCCCGTACCGCTCGGCGTAGCGGCTCACCGCGTCGGCGACGGTCTCCGGCTCCGTGCGGATCCTCGCGACGCCCTCCAGCGTCGCCCAGCGGCCCTTGTCCACCTGGCACACCGCGACCCGCGCGCCCTCGGGGCCGGCGGCCAGCACGTTGGCGACCTTGCGGCTGTGCTTGTTGGTGATCACCCGCGCCAGCCCGCGTGTCCCGCCCTCGGGGTCGTACGTCACCCCCACCGCCACGACGTGCGGCGTGCCGTCCGGGCGAGGGGTGGTGAGGGTGCACATGTGGTACTCGCGCCAGAAGCCGAGGTACGACGCGCCGGGGTTGCGGGGATCGATGGCCATGGGCCGGAACCTACCTCCGCGGGGCTGTCCGTCAGCACCCTGAGTGGAATAGACTCAACTTTGTGCACGTTGACTGAGTCATAGTTGGGGAGAGCCCATCAGCAAGGAGGAGAGAGGGCACGTGGACGCCGAGCTGACCAACAAGAGCCGTGACGCGATCAACGCGGCGAGCAACCGGGCCGTACAGGACGGGCACGCCGACCTGACCGCGGCGCACCTGCTGCTCGCCCTCCTGGCGGGGCAAGGCCATCAAGCAAACGAGAACATCACCGACCTGCTGGCCGCCGTCGACGCCGACCAGGCCGCCGTCCGGTCCGGGGCCGAGCGCCTCCTCGCGTCGCTGCCCAGCGTCACGGGCTCCACCGTCGCGCCGCCGCAGCCCAACCGGGAGCTGCTCGCCGTCATCGCCGACGCCGGGCAGCGCGCCAAGGAGCTGGGCGACGACTATGTCTCCACCGAGCACCTTCTCATCGGCATCGCCGCCAAGGGCGGGCAGGCCGGAGAAGTGCTGTCCGGGCAGGGTGCCACGGACAGGAGGCTGCTGGACGCGTTCGAGAAGGCAAGAGGAGGGCGCCGGGTGACCACGCCCGACCCCGAGGGTCAGTACAAGGCGCTGGAGAAGTTCGGCACGGACTTCACCGCGGCCGCCCGTGAGGGCAAGCTCGACCCGGTCATCGGCCGGGACCAGGAGATCCGCCGCGTCGTGCAGGTGCTGTCGCGGCGCACCAAGAACAACCCCGTGCTCATCGGCGAGCCCGGCGTCGGCAAGACCGCCGTCGTCGAGGGCCTGGCCCAGCGCATCGTCAAGGGCGACGTGCCCGAGTCGCTGCGCGACAAGCGGCTCGTCGCGCTCGACCTCGGCGCGATGGTCGCGGGCGCGAAGTACCGCGGTGAGTTCGAGGAGCGGCTGAAGACCGTGCTGTCCGAGATCAAGGACAGCGACGGGCAGATCATCACCTTCATCGACGAGCTGCACACCGTCGTCGGCGCCGGCGCGGGCGGCGACTCCGCGATGGACGCCGGCAACATGCTCAAGCCCATGCTCGCCCGCGGCGAGCTGCGCATGGTCGGCGCCACCACCCTCGACGAGTACCGCGAGCGGATCGAGAAGGACCCGGCGCTGGAGCGGCGCTTCCAGCAGGTGCTGGTCGCCGAGCCGACGGTCGAGGACACCGTCGCGATCCTGCGCGGCCTCAAGGGCCGTTACGAGGCCCACCACAAGGTGCAGATCAACGACTCCGCGCTGGTGGCCGCCGCGACGCTCTCCGACCGGTACATCACCTCCCGCTTCCTGCCCGACAAGGCCATCGACCTCGTCGACGAGGCCGCCTCCCGGCTGCGCATGGAGATCGACTCCTCGCCCGTCGAGATCGACGAACTGCAGCGCGCCGTCGACCGGTTGCGCATGGAGGAGCTGGCACTGCGGAACGAGTCGGACCCCGCCTCCAAGCAGCGCCTGGAGAAGCTGCGCCGCGACCTCGCCGACCGGGAGGAGGAGCTGCGCGGGCTGACCGCACGCTGGGAGAAGGAGAAGCAGGGCCTCAACCGCGTCGGTGAGCTCAAGGAGCGGCTGGACGACCTGCGCGGCCAGGCCGAGCGTGCCCAGCGCGACGGCGACTTCGACACCGCGTCCAAGCTGCTCTACGGGGAGATCCCGGCCCTGGAGCGCGACCTGGAGGCCGCGTCCGAGGCCGAGGAGGAGGCGTCCAAGGACACGATGGTCAAGGAGGAGGTCGGCCCGGACGACATCGCGGACGTGGTCGGCTCCTGGACCGGCATCCCGGCGGGCCGCCTCCTGGAGGGCGAGACGCAGAAGCTGCTGCGCATGGAGGAGGAGCTGGGGCGGCGGCTGATCGGCCAGGGTGAGGCGGTGCGGGCCGTGTCCGACGCGGTCCGGCGTACGCGCGCGGGCATCGCCGACCCGGACCGGCCCACGGGCTCGTTCCTCTTCCTCGGCCCCACCGGTGTGGGCAAGACCGAGCTGGCGAAGGCGCTCGCCGACTTCCTCTTCGACGACGAGCGGGCGATGGTCCGCATCGACATGTCGGAGTACGGCGAGAAGCACACCGTCGCCCGCCTCGTCGGCGCGCCGCCCGGCTACGTCGGCTACGAGGAGGGCGGCCAGCTCACCGAGGCCGTGCGGCGCCGCCCGTACAGCGTGGTGCTGCTGGACGAGGTGGAGAAGGCCCACCCCGAGGTCTTCGACGTCCTGCTGCAGGTCCTCGACGACGGACGGCTGACGGACGGGCAGGGCCGGACGGTGGACTTCCGCAACACCATCCTGATCCTGACCTCCAACCTGGGGAGCCAGTTCCTGGTCGACCCGCTGACCGGCGCCGAGCAGAAGAAGCAGCAGGTCCTTGAGGTGGTGCGGGCCACCTTCAAGCCGGAGTTCCTCAACCGCCTCGACGACCTGGTGGTCTTCTCGGCCCTGTCGAAGGACGAGCTGGTCTGCATCGCGCGGCTCCAGATCGACCGGCTGGCCCGCCGCCTCGCCGAGCGCAGGCTCAGCCTCGAGGTCACCCCGGCGGCGCTGGAATGGCTCGCGGACGAGGGCAACGACCCGGCGTACGGCGCCCGCCCGCTGCGCCGGCTGGTCCAGACGTCGATCGGCGACCGCCTCGCGAAGGAGATCCTGGCGGGGGAGGTCAAGGACGGCGACACGGTGCGGGTGGACCGCTTCGGCGACGAGCTGATCGTGGGGGCGGCGACGGCCGGGGACGGCGCGGAGCGGTGAGCCCGGCCGGGCCCGCCGTGGCGGCGAGCACCGAAGCGATCAGCTCGCAGCGGATCGGGCGCGGCGGGGCTTGCCACGCACGGGCGGGGATGGGAGAGGATGGCGGCATCCGTACGAAGGGAAATTCACGGTGACCATCGATCCGTCCTCGATTCCGAATTTCGGGGGCCAGCCCCAGCCCCAGGCCGCAGGACCGGCGGGCCCCGTCGTTCCCGACCAGGACCTGGTCAAGCAGCTGCTCGAGCAGATGGAGCTGAAGTACGTCGTCGACGACGAGGGCGACCTCGCGGCGCCGTGGGAGGATTTCCGCACGTACTTCATGTTCCGCGGCGAGAACGAACAGCAGGTCTTCTCGGTGCGGACGTTCTACGACCGTGCGCACGCGGTCGAGGACCGGGCGAGGCTCCTCGACACCATCGACGACTGGAACCGCCGCACCCTGTGGCCGAAGGTCTACACGCACCTGCACGAGGACGAGGAGACGAAGGAGCAGTCGCTGCGCCTCATCGGTGAGGCGCAGATGCTCATCGGCACCGGCGTCAGCCTGGAGCACTTCGTGTCGTCCACGGTCAGCTGGGTGCGTGCGTCGATCGAGTTCGACCGGTTCATCGTCGACCAGTTTGGCCTGGAGAAGGCCGAGGACGCCGGCGAGGACAAGCCGGCCGACGACGCCTGACGCCACGCGTGTCCGAGGGCCCGGCGTCCATGCGGGCATGATGCTTCGCCCCGTCGCTGTGCGGCGGGGCGAAGCGCTGCCAGGGCTGCGTTTCTCGGGTGCGGGCGTCCGATGTATCGGTGAGCCGGGGATCTGCGGGGCGATTCAGTCGGGCCGGAGCGAGAGCGACACCATGCTGGAGGACTCCCACGCCCGGCCGGCCGCGTAATTTCTGAGTGGATGTGGGCAGTCTCATGCAGGCAAGTCGAAAGAAGACCGTCATGAGGGCAGCAGTGGGCTGCCTGCTGGCAATCGCGGCGGTATTCGGATACGTGGAGATCTTCACCAAGGGGATCGACCGGCTGCCGACCCGGCCGTGCGACGGTGCGGTGGACCGGGAGACGGCGGCGCGTGCCCTGCCCTCGGCGCGCTCGGCCGAGGAGCGGGGGAAGCTCCGTCTGTTGTCCGATGGGGATTTCCTCTTCGCCTGCTACGTGCGTACCAGCGGCGGCTCCGTCATCTCGGGAGAGGTGGACTCCCGTGACTCGGCTCCCGGCCCGTGGCGCGACTACTACGCGAAGAGCGGGTATGCCGTGGACCCGGTCGATGTGTCGTCCGGCGACATCAGAGCCGTGGTGCACCCGGACCAGGCGTATGTGTACGTCCCCTGCACTCCTCCCGGCAAGAAGCCCGGCGAGGCGCGGGAGCGCTACGCGCTGACCGTCGACGCCCGGACCATCGGGGAAACCCGGGTGCACGGGGACGAGCTGCGACAGGTGCTGGCCGACTTCGCCTACGAGCTCGCTCGGCACACGTACAAGGCCGTCGACTGCCAGGAGGCGCGGGCCCTTCCGAAGGAACTGCCCCGGCTCCCGGCCGCCTGAGGTGCGGAGTGCGGCCTTGAAGGCCGACGTTGTCCGGTGGAGAGGGCGGACCGGTCACGACCGTGACCACCGTCTCCACCAGTGCACCGCACGCCCGCAACCACGCCGGCGAGTGGGCGGAGGAGCCGGCCCGTACCGGCGTACTCAGACGGCCAGGGACTTCAGCCGCGCGACCGCGTCCTCGAGGACCTCCGTGCGCTTGCAGAAGGCGAACCGCACGAACGGGGCGCCCTGCTCGCGGTGGTCGTAGAAGACCGCGTTCGGGATGGCCACGACCCCGCACCGCTCGGGCAGCGACCGGCAGAACGCGAAGCCGTCCGCCTCGCCGAGCGGGCGGATGTCGGTCGTCACGAAGTACGTCCCGGCCGGGCGGTACACCGTGAAACCGGCGGCCGCGAGCCCCGCGCTCAGCAGATCGCGCTTGGCGTGCAGATCGGCCCGCAGACCGTCGAAGTACTCGTCCGGAAGCCGCAGCGCCTCCGCGACCGCGTACTGGAAGGGCCCCGCCGACACGTACGTCAGGTACTGCTTCGCCGAGCGGACCGCGCTCACCAGCTCGGGTGCCGCCGTCACCCAGCCGACCTTCCAGCCGGTGAACGAGAACGTCTTGCCGGCGCTGGAGATCGTGACCGTGCGCCCGCGCATCCCGGGGAAGGACGCGAGCGGCACGTGCTCGCCGTCGAAGACGAGGTGCTCGTACACCTCGTCGGTCACCACCAGCAGGTCCCGTTCCACGGCGAGGGCCGCGATCGCCGCGAGCTCGTCGCGGGTCAGGACCGTGCCGGTGGGGTTGTGCGGTGTGTTGAGCAGGATCAGCCGGGTGCGGGGGGTGACCGCGTCACGCAGTTCGTCGAGGTCGAGCCGGTAGGCCCCGTCCTGCGGGCGCAGGGTCACCGGCACCCGCGTGCCGCCCGCCATGGCGATGCACGCGGCGTACGAGTCGTAGTACGGCTCCAGCGCGATCACCTCGTCGCCCGGCTCCACGAGGGCGAGCAGCGCGGCCGCGATCGCCTCGGTGGCGCCCGCGGTGACCAGGACCTCGGTGTCGGGGTCGTGGACGAGCCCGTAGCGGCGGAGCTGGTGGTCGGCGACCGCGCTGCGCAGCTCGGGGATGCCGGGGCCGGGCGGGTACTGGTTGCCGCGTCCGTCGCGCAGCGCCCGGACCGCCGCCTCCCTGACCTCCTCGGGGCCGTCGGTGTCGGGGAAGCCCTGTCCGAGGTTGATCGACCCGGTCCGGGTCGCCAGCGCGGACATCTCGGCGAAGATCGTGGTGCCGAACTCCGCCAGCCTGCGGTTCAGCAGCGGCCGTGATCCGGGTGCGTGTCCTGTCATGGGCGCCATCCTGGGCCGAACCTCTGGAGTTGCTCAAGTCCGCTTTGGGTCCGGGAGGCCGAGGGCATCCCCCTGTCACGCAGGTGGGCGTCACAGGAACACGACCGGGAGAAAGCGGTCGCGCAGCGTCGCGGGGGTTCTCTCCCAGGCCTTCGGCCTGGGAGGCACCTCCCCTCGGGGGAACGAGAAGGACGGTGGGTGTGATGGTGATTTTCGGTGCTGTGGTCTTCGGGCTGGTGGTGGTGGCCCTCGTGCTGGCAGTGTCCGCCGGCCGGAGCGCGGCGAGGACCGGCGGCCGCCGCCGGGGCCGCAGCGGCGGCGGGTCGAGCAGCTGGTTGTCCGGTGACGGCGGCGGCTCGTCCTCCTGTGGCGGCTCCTCCTCGTGCAGCAGCTCCTCGTCCTCGTGCGGCGGGGGTGGATGTGGCGGAGGCAGCTGACACGGGGCAGCTGGTCCGCGACCGGTGAAGGTGCCCGGCGGGTGAACTCCCGCCGGGTTCCTTCCTGTTGGTCCTCTTGCGCGCAAGTGCCGCGAGCTGTGCGGTACTTCACGTACCCCACACGCCCCGCAATTCGTTGAACACCTGAACCGTCCGGCCCCCTACGGGATGGAAACCATGCCAAGTTGGGTAAAAAGCCTGCGGTTGTCGCGTAATTCGTGATTCCCTCACTGTGGAACCTGTTGGAACCATCCAGCCCTCGGACCTTCTGTGGACCCGAGCAGGCCACCCCCCATGTCGTGCGCCCCGTCTCGGGGCGTCAGGTCCACGTGTCCACCCGCCGAAGCGCGTATGCGGAGCCGACCCCATGCTCACGACCATCGATACCGCCTACACCGACACCCGTGCCGACGACCTCGCCTGGGCGCTCGGCCGGGAGCCGCTGCCCGCCCTCGCCGTCCTTGATCTCGAACTATCGGGCGCCCGGCTTCAATTGAGACTCCTTGGCGCGTCCCACCAGGTGCTGCTGGACCAGGAGGGCGGCTCGTGCTCGGAGACCGTCGCCTGCATCCCGGGCAGCAGCACGCCGCTGCCCCTCGGTGTGGCCAAGCGGCTCGGCGACTGGGAGTACGAGTTCGCCGCCCGGGTCGAGACGCTGTCGGAGCAGTCGTTCGCGGGCCGGGCCCAGGAACTGCTCGCGCTGGTGGCCGACCATCCCCACGGCCTCGCGGGCACGTTTCCCGGCTCCCCCCACGCCTTCACCGCCATGGTGGCCCAGCGCGGCGAGGGCCAGGTGCGCTGGCGCACCTGGCACGCCTACCCGCAGGAGGGCCGCCTGGTGGTCACGCGCACACGCGTCGGCCTGCTGCAGCCCCACGGGCCCCGGAACCAGCGCCCGGAGCGCCGCCCGGACCGCGCGGCCCTGTAGTCGACCCCTGTGGGTGACAGGACCGACGCGGAACGTGACGTAGCGTGCGGGGATGACCGACCGGCAGCCCATCTCCCCGCGCCTGACGCGGTGGTGAGGCCCGTGAGCCCCGCCGCCGGGCGCGGTCTCGTGCTGGCGGCGGCCTTCGTCTGCGCGGCGTGCGGGCTGGTGTACGAGCTCGAACTCGTCGCGCTCGCCTCGTACTTGATCGGCGACTCGGTCACCCAGGCGTCCGTCGTGCTGTCCGTCATGGTCTTCGCGATGGGTGTGGGCTCGCTGCTCGCCAAACGGCTGCGCTGCCGGGCCGCGGTCGGCTTCGGAGTGCTGGAGGCGGTGCTCGCGCTCGTCGGCGGCGCCTCCGCGATGGTGCTGTACGCGATCTTCGCCTGGGCGGGTGGGTCCCGCGCCGCGCTCGTGGCGTTCTCCCTGGCCATCGGGGTGCTCATCGGCGCCGAGATACCGCTGCTGATGACGCTCATCCAGCGTGTCTCGCGACGGGACGCGGAGGGCACCGTCGCCGACCTGTTCGCCGCCGACTACGTGGGCGCGCTGGCGGGCGGCCTCGCCTTCCCGTTCCTGCTGCTGCCCTGGCTCGGCGAACTGACGGGCGCGCTGGCGACCGGCGCGGTCAACGCCGTGGCGGGCGCGGTGCTCGTGCTGTGGCTGTTCCGGGGGGAGATGTCGGCGCGCTGGCGGCTGCGGCTGCTCGTGCTGAACGGGGTGGTGCTCGCACTGCTCGCCCTGGCGACCGCCCTCGTCGGCGACTTCGAACGTGCCGCGCGCCGCGCGGTCTACGGCGACCAGGTGCGGGTCGCGGTGCACACCGGCGTGCAGGAGGTCGTCCTCACCGGCCGGCCGTCCCAGGCGCCCGACCTGTTCCTCGACGGGCGGCTGAAGGTGCGCGGCCGCGACGAGCACCGCTACCACGAAGCGCTCGTCCACCCCGCCATGAACGGGCGGCACGAGCGTGTGCTGATCCTCGGCGGCGGCGACGGCCTCGCCGCGCGCGAGGCGCTCGGCTACGGGGACGTCGGCTCGGTGACCCTCGTCGAACTGGACGCCGGGCTCGTACGCCTCGCCCGCACGGATCACGCACTTGCCGCGCTCAACCGCCATGTCTACGACGACCCGAGGCTGCGTGTGGTCACCGCGGACGCCTTCTCCTGGCTGCGCGGCGCGGGGCGGGGGCAGTACGACGTGATCGTCTCGGACCTGCCCGACCCCGCCGTCACCGCCGGCACCAGGCTGTACTCGCTGGAGTTCTACGGTCTCGCCCGCCGGGCCCTCGCACCGGGCGGGCGCCTGGCCGTCCACGCGGGGCCCGCCGCCCGGCCGCACACGTACTGGACGGTCGAGGCGACGCTGCGGGCGGCCGGCTTCTCCACCGCCGCGTACCTGAACGGCTCCGTGGGTCGGGGCGGCCCCGGGGACACGGGCCCCGACCGGTTGCGGACCAGCACCGCGGCCGCGCCCACAAGGGGCTTCCTGCTCGCCTCGGCGGGCGGCGCCCCGCCGCTCGTGCTGGACCGCGGCGTCCCGCCGCTGCGCTCGCCGCTCGCCGCCGAACTCGCCGCCTACGGGCGGGCGGCCGAGCGCACCCGTGTGCCGGGCCTCGAACCGTCGACGCTGGTACGCCCCCGATACATCCGCTGATGACACCGGCCGGGCGCACCTGTGGACGGCGCCCGGTGAGGCCCGGTACGCCGTGCCGCCCGAGGAACCGGCGCGCGAAGGCAGACGCGGCGGGCCCGGCTGAGTAGGCTCGGCTTCCATGGAGCATGAGGTGTTCGTACCCGTTCCGGCTGAGATCCTCCGACAGGTGCTGCGGGACCCCGCCCGGGTCGCCCGCTGCGTTCCGGGGCTCCAACAGGACGCCGACCGGGCGGCGGGGCCGCTCACCGGCAGGCTCAAGGTCCGGATCGGCAGCCACACCATCACCTACCGCGGCGCCCTGCACCTCGTGGAGCAGAAGGGCGCCTTCGTGGTCGAGGGCGACGGTGCGGAGGCGCGCGGCAGCGGCTCGGTGAAGATCGTGCTGACCGTACGCCCGGAGCCGACCGACGGGGGTACGACGCTGACGTTCAGCGGATCGTCGACGGCCGACGGCCGGCTCGCGGAGCTCGGGGCGTCCGCGCGGACGGCGGCCGCCCACCGCCTTCTGGACCGGTGCGCCGAGGCGCTCGCCGTCGCGGCCTCCGACGGCGCGAGCGCGTCGCCCGAGGACGCGTCCGGCGATGCCTCCGACGCCGAGGCGTCGTTGGAGCAGCCGGCCGAGCCGGACTCGACCCGGACCGGTGCTTCCTCCGTCTTCGAGGCACCGGTACCCCCGCCGTCGCTCGGAGAGGATGCCGACGACGAGTTCACCGACCTCGATGTCCCGGCCGACGACCTCGACGCCTCCGACGCCCCGGCGGCCTCCGCCGATGACGTGGACGACGTGGGCGACGTCGACGAACTCGACGAACTCGACGACCTGGACGAACTCGACGACCTGGAGGAGCTGTCGGGCGTGCCCGCGGAGCCCGCCGCCGAGGCGGCCCACGCGCGGCGCACCATGATCGGCCGGAGCGCCGAGGAGGTCGATCACGCGCCCCCGCGCGGGCGTTACGCCCCGACCCCCGGTCCGGACGCGTCGGGCTCCGGCGCCACCCTGCGGTGGATCGCGCCCGCCGCGGCGCTCGCGCTCGCTTCCGCGGTCGTTGTCAGCCGTGTGCTGCGCCGCCGCAAGTAGTGCGGGCTAGTGTCGTCGTGTGAGTAGTGAAGAGAGCGTCCGGCTGGGTGCCGGCGACGTCGAGTTGACCGTGCATCCGCAGAACGGCTGCCGCATCGGAAGCCTGCGCATCGGCGGCACGGAGGTACTCCGCCAGGGGGAGCGGTACGGCTCGTTCCCCATGGTCCCCTGGTGCGGCCGCACCAGGGACGGGCAGTTCCGCAACGGGGACGTCGTCCACCGGCTCCCGCTCAACGCGGCTCCGCACGCCATCCACGGCACCGGCCGCGAAACCGCCTGGCGCACCGCGACGGCGGGCAAGAGCGAGGCGGCGTTCACCTACGACCTCGCGGAGCCCTGGCCGTACACCGGCAGGGTCACGCAGACCTTCGAGCTGACGGCTGAGTCGCTGACCCTCGCGATGGGTGTGGAGACGTACGGGACGTCGTTCCCCGCCCAGGCCGGCTGGCACCCCTGGTTCCTGCGCAACCTCGGTAGCGGCGAGGACGTACGGATCGACTTCGCCCCGGCGTGGCAGGAGGAGCGTGGCGAGGACCACCTGCCGACGGGACGGCGCATCGACCCGCTGCCCGGACCGTGGGACGACTGCTTCGGCATGCCCGACGGCCTGTCGGTCACCCTGACGTGGCCGGAGCAGCTGGAGCTGACCGTCGCCAGCCGCGCCGAGTGGGTGGTGATCTACGACGAGCAGGCCGAGGCCGTCTGTGTGGAGCCGCAGTCCGGCCCGCCGAACGGTCTGAACACCCACCCCGAACTCGTGACCCCCATCGAGCCACTGGAGGTCACGACGACCTGGACCTGGCGGCGGCTCCAGGGTGCGTCCGGTGGATAGTGGCCCCGGTCAAGATTCGCCGGACACCGCATAAGCTCATGGGCATGACTGACGTACGTGCTGAGCTGCTCCAGCAGATCAAGGACAAGGCCGTGGTGCACGGCAAGGTGACCCTCTCCTCGGGCATCGAGGCCGACTGGTACATCGATCTGCGCCGGATCACGCTCGACGGCGAGGCCGCGCCCATGGTCGGCCAGGTCATGCTCGACGCCACCGCCCACCTCGACTACGACTGCGTCGGCGGTCTGACCCTGGGCGCCGACCCGGTGGCGACGTCGATGCTGCACGCCTCGGCCGCCCGCGGCGGGCGGCTCGACGCCTATGTCGTCCGTAAGGCGGGCAAGGCGCACGGCATGCAGCGCCGGATCGAGGGCACGGACGTGAAGGGCCGTCGCTGCCTGGTCGTCGAGGACGTCTCCACCACCGGCGGCTCCCCGCTGACCGCCGTCGAGGCGGTCCGGGAGGCGGGCGGCGAGGTCGTCGGCGTCGCCGTGATCGTCGAGCGCGGTGCCGCCCCGAAGATCGCCGAGGCGGGCCTGCCCTACGTCAACGCGTACTCGCTCGAGGAGCTCGGTCTCGCCTGAGGCGCGCCTGACCTGCTCTGATACCGACGGGCGTCCTGTTTCACGTGAAACAGGACGCCCTTGGCGCATCCTGGCGTGACGGGCTCTGTGGAGCCGGGCAGAGAGTCTGGAAAGATAGGCCGCGACGATGACGTCGCCCCCAGGTCAGGGCCCAGCACCACATACCCGCACATCCCAAGGAGCGGACACATGCCCATCGCGACTCCCGAGGTCTACAACGAGATGCTCGACCGGGCGAAGGCAGGCAAGTTCGCCTACCCGGCCATCAACGTGACTTCGTCGCAGACCCTGCACGCCGCCCTGCGTGGCTTCGCCGAGGCCGAGAGCGACGGCATCATCCAGATTTCGACCGGTGGCGCCGAGTTCCTGGGCGGCCAGCACAACAAGGACATGGTCACCGGCGCTGTCGCCCTGGCCGAGTTCGCGCACATCGTCGCCGCGAAGTACGACATCACCGTCGCGCTGCACACGGACCACTGCCCGAAGGACAAGCTGGACGGCTACGTACGTCCGCTCCTCGACATCTCCGCCGAGCGCGTGAAGGCCGGCCGCAACCCGCTGTTCCAGTCCCACATGTGGGACGGCTCGGCCGAGACCCTGGCCGACAACCTGGCCATCGGCCAGGAGCTGCTGGCGCAGGCCGCCGCCGCCAAGATCATCCTCGAGGTCGAGATCACCCCGACCGGTGGCGAGGAGGACGGCGTCTCGCACGAGATCAACGACGAGCTGTACACCACCGTCGAGGACGCGCTGCGCACCGCCGAGGCCCTCGGCCTGGGTGAGAAGGGCCGCTACCTGCTGGCCGCCTCGTTCGGCAACGTGCACGGCGTCTACAAGCCGGGCAACGTCGTCCTCCGTCCCGAGCTGCTCAAGGACCTCCAGCAGGGCGTCGGCGAGAAGTACGGCAAGACCGCGCCGTTCGACTTCGTCTTCCACGGCGGCTCCGGCTCGACGGCCGAGGAGATCAGCACCGCGCTGGAGAACGGCGTCGTGAAGATGAACCTCGACACGGACACCCAGTACGCCTTCACGCGTCCGGTCGCGGGCCACATGTTCCAGAACTACGACGGCGTCCTGAAGGTCGACGGCGAGGTCGGCAACAAGAAGACCTACGACCCGCGCACCTGGGGCAAGCTGGCCGAGGCCGGCATGGCCGCCCGTGTGGTCGAGGCCTGCGCGGCCCTGCGCTCCACTGGCACCAAGATCAAGTAATCCCGCACGGAGGGCCCGGCACCGAGACTCGGTGCCGGGCCCTCCTGCTGTCGTCCCCGGAAAGCGGGCCGTCTCGACTAGCCCGCGGCCGCGGGGGCCGGGAGGATGCCCGTATGGACATCAGGCTGTCCTCGGCCCAGGGGCGCTGGGTGCTCCTGACGACCGTCCTCGGTTCCGGGATGGCGCTGCTCGACTCCACCGTCGTCAACGTCGCCCTTCCCCGGATCGGCCGGGACCTCGACGTCGACCTGGCCGTTCTGCAGTGGACCGTCAACGCGTACATGCTCACGCTCGCCGGTCTCATCCTCCTCGGGGGAGCGCTCGGCGACCGCTACGGCCGTCGCCGGATCTTCGTCCTCGGCGTCGTCTGGTTCGCCATCGGCTCGCTGCTGTGCGGACTGGCTCCGAACGGCGGCGTCCTGGTCGCCGCCCGGGCCTTGCAGGGCGTCGGCGGTGCGTTGCTCACCCCTGGGTCGCTCGCGCTGATCCAGGCGAGTTTCCATCCCGACGACCGGGCGCGCGCGGTCGGGATGTGGTCGGGGCTCGGCGGCGTCGGCGCGGCGGTCGGACCGTTCGTCGGCGGCTGGCTCGTGGACGGGCCCGGCTGGCGCTGGGTCTTTCTGCTCAACGTGCCGCTGGCCGCGCTGTGCGTGCCCGTGGCGCTGCGGCACGTTCCCGAGTCGCGCGACCTTCGGGCGGCGGGCCGTTTCGACGTCCTGGGCGCGGTGCTCGGTGCGGCGGCGCTGGGCCTGGTGACGTACGCGCTCATCGACGCGACGGTGTGGCCCGGGTTCGTGGGCGTGCTGGTGGGAGCGGCCTTCGTCCTGGTCGAGCGGCGTCGGCCCGAGCCGATGCTGCCGCTGTCCGTCTTCGCGATCAGGCAGTTCACCGCGGTCAACCTGGTGACGCTGTGCGTGTACGCGGCGTTCGGCGGGTTCTTCTTCCTCGTCGCGCTGCAGCTGCAGGTCGTCGCGGGCTATTCGGCGCTCGGCGCCGGTACGGCGCTGCTGCCGACCACCGTGCTGATGCTCCTGCTGTCGGCGCAGTCCGGGGAACTGGGGGAACGGATCGGACCGCGCATCCCGCTGACCGTCGGTCCGCTGCTGTGCGCGGCCGGGACGATGCTGATGCTCCGGGTCGGCGAGGGCGCCTCCTACCTCGTGGACGTGCTGCCCGCTCTGGTGGTGATGGGCATGGGGATGGTGACGTTGGTGGCCCCGCTGACCGCGACCGTCCTGGCGTCCGTGGACACCGCGCGGGCCGGGATCGCGAGCGGCATCAACAACGCGGCGGCCCGCGCGGCGGGCCTCATCGCGGTGGCGGCGCTGCCGCTGCTGGCGGGGATGGGGCCGGAGGCGTACCGCTCGGCGGCGGAGTTCGGGGAGACGTTCCGGCGGGCGATTCCGATGTGCGCGGGGGTGCTGGTGGCGGGTGCGGTGATCGCCTGGGCGACGGTCAGGGCGCCGGCGCCGACGGAGGAGCACACGCAGCCGGAGTGCCGGATGAACTGCGGGGTGTCGGCGCCGCCGCTGGAGCCGCCGGCGAGTGCGGGGCGGCATGACGCGTGACGCGCGGGGTCGGCCCTCGGGGACGCCCGCGCCTCCGTCGGGGCTGCCTGGCGCACTCGTCGGGGCTCTGCCCCGAGCCCCGCGCCTCAAGCGCCGGCGGGGCTGGGTTCTCGGGGCTGGAGGCCCCGGCCCCTGTACGGCCCCTGTGGCTGGTCGCCCGGGGGTCAGCGTGCCCCCACGCGCCCGTCGGGGCGCTGCCTCGGGCCCTGCGCGTGATGTGCCGACGGCACTGGTTTGCGGGCTGGCGGCCCCGACGGCCCCATGGCTGGTCGGCTGTGGGGCTCGGCTTGCCACACGCACTCGTCGGGGCTCTGCCCCGAGCCCCGCGCCTCGAGCGCCGGCGGGGCTGGGTTCTCGGGGCTGGAGCCCCCGGACCCCGTGGCTCGCCGCCCGGGGCCCAAGGTGCCCTGTGCCCGTCGCTACGCCTCAAGCGCCGATACGGGGGCTGGGTTTCGGGGCTGGCGGCCACGGCTCCTGTGGCTGGTTGCCCGTGGGGCAGGATCCCCCGTGCCCGTCCCTTCGCCTCAAGGCCCGATACGGGGCTGGGTTTCGGGGCTGGAGGCCCTGGATGCCGTGGCTGGTCGCCCGTGGGGCCAGGATGCCCCCACGCGCCCGTCGGGGCGCTGGCCCGCGTGGGCCGGGGGCCAGCGCCCCGAGGGCCGAGTGCCCCCCGTTGACCCCGGTCTCCCGGGGCCGAAGTCCCGGGAGACCGGGGTCAGCGCTTCAGTTCCGCGTAGGCCTCGTCGCTGCTGTCCTTCAGGAACTGCCAGCAGCGGTCCGCCTCCTCCGTCTCCCCGATCGCGCCGGCGGCACGCGCGAGTGCCGCCAGGCAGCGCAGGAAGCCGCGGTTGGCGCGGTGGCTGAAGGGGATCGGGCCGTGGCCCTTCCAGCCCGCGCGGCGCAGGGCGTCGAGCCCTCGGTGGTACCCGGTGCGGGCGTAGGCGTAGGACTCCACCAGGCGCCCGGCCTCGAAGGCGTCGTCGGCCAGCATCGCCCACGCCAGGGAGAAGGTCGGGTGCGCGGCGGCGACCTCGGCAGGCGTCGCGGACTGCTCGGCGAGCATCCGGTAGGCCTCTTCGTTCTCCGGCAGGTGGGTCGGGGGCGGACCGCCGAGAAGGTTCTCGTGAAGGTTCATGGCTGAAGTCTGCCATCGGCGCATCGCACCCCGCCGGGCCAGGGAACCGCTGCCTCGTGGGCCACGTCCTCCTGGGTACGATCGCACGCGCGGTCGATTTACCCGTACGCAGCTGATGTACACCGCCGGACCGGAGGCCCCACCCTCTCCCCCAGAAAGGCCGGCCGAACCAGGGGAGAGTCCTGTCTTGGGCAAGCGCGCCGCCACCCGACGAGGGCGTGGACGTGGCCGCCGGGCCCCGTCCCGCCGGGACCGGGCACGTCGCCGCCCGCTCGGTCCGCTCCTCGTGCTCGGCCTGCTCGTCGGTGTCCTGTCCATCGGCGGGGGCGCCGCCCTCGCGCACTGGCGCAGCGGTGGCACCGGCGCCGTGTCCGCGGCCCCGGCGGCGACGCCCCGCGCCGAACCGCTGACCTCCCCCGAGAGCTCTCCCGAGAATGCGCCCAGTACCTCTGCCGAGGCCGACCCGAAGCCGTCCGCGTCCGCCTCCCCTCGACCCGGCACGATCGTGTCGCCCAAGGCGTCCTCGCAGGCGAGCGGGCCGCCGAAGGTGCCTGCGTCCGGAAAGGGGACGTTCACCGCCGCGCAGGCCACGGGTGCGGCGGCCGGCACCGGCACCCTGCGCCGTTACAAGGTCGAGGTCGAGGACGGAATCGACCTGTCCGCACGGCAGGCGGCGGCCGAGATCGAGGTCATCCTCGCCCATCCACAGGGGTGGGCCGCCCACGGCCGCGGCCGGTTCCAGCTCGTCTCGTCGGACGCCGACTTCGTCATCAGGATCGCCACCCCGGCCACCGCCGACCGGCTCTGCCTCGCTCAGGGGCTCAACACCCGCGGCGAGCTGAACTGCGAGACCGTCGAGGGCGTCGTCGTCAATCTGAAGCGGTGGATGCTGGGGTCGCCCACGTTCGCCGGGACGCCCGCCGAGTACCGGCACCTGATCATCAACCACGAGGTGGGGCACGAGATCGGCATCCGGCAGCACCTGGGCTGCCCCGGCCCGGGCCGCCCCGCTCCGGTGATGATGCAGCAGATCAAGGGCCTGAACGGCTGCGTCTCCAACGCCTGGCCCTACGACGAGGACGGGACGTATCTCACCGGACCACCGGTGTGAACCTCGTCCTATGATGCCGGTGGGGACCGGGGCCCACACCGATCAGGAAGGGGCGGACCGCTACCCGGATTCGTCGAGGAGACAGCGATGTCACATGACGCCGCCCCGAATCTGGACTTCGCGGGCACGACTCCCTACGAGGACTACGTCCAGGCGGACGTCCTCACCCACCTCCAGCACCCCCGCTCGGACGACCCGGGCGAGATGGTCTTCCTGGTCACGACCCAGGTCATGGAGCTGTGGTTCACGGTGATCGTCCACGAATGGGAGACCGCGGCCCGTGCGCTGCGGGAGGACCGCGTCCCCGTGGCGATGGACGCGCTCAGGCGCTCCGTACGGGAGCTGGAGGCGCTGAACGCCTCCTGGCGGCCGATCGCCAACCTGACCCCGGCCCAGTTCAACGCCTACCGCGACGCGCTCGGCGAGGGATCCGGCTTCCAGTCGGCCATGTACCGGCGCATGGAGTTCCTGCTCGGCGAGAAGTCCGCGTCGATGCTGGTGCCGCACCGCGGCGCGCCGCGGGTGCACGCGGAGCTGGAGAAGGCCCTGCACGAGCCGAGTCTTTACGACGAGGTGCTGAGGCTGCTGGCGCGCCGGGGCCACGCGATACCGGCCGACGTGCTGGAGCGGGACCTGTCGCAGAAGTACGAGCCGTCCGAACAGGTCGAGCGGGCGTGGGCCGAGCTGTACGCCGCCGAGGACCAGGACTCCGAGCTGGTGCGCCTCGGCGAGGCGCTCACCGACGTCGGCGAGCTGGTGTGGCGATGGCGCAACGACCATCTCGTGGCGACGCGACGGGCGATGGGCTCGAAGGTCGGTACGGGTGGTTCGGCGGGCGTCTCCTGGCTGGAGAAGCGGGCCCGCAAGAACGTCTTCCCCGAGCTGTGGACGGCGCGCAGCCATGTCTGAGTCCCTGGCCCAGAAGGCCGCGGCGCTGGACGCCGCAGACGAACTCGCCGGTGCGCGCAAGCTGTTCGCCCTGGACGACGCCGTGTACCTGGACGGCAACTCGCTGGGCGCGCTGCCCGCGCACGTGCCGGCCCGCGTCGCCGATGTGGTGACGCGTCAGTGGGGCGAGCTGCGCATCCGTTCGTGGGACGAGAGCGGCTGGTGGACGGCGCCCGAGCGGATCGGCGACCGGATCGCGCCGCTGGTGGGCGCCGCGCCGGGGCAGGTCGTGGTCGGTGACTCGACGAGCGTCAACGTCTTCAAGGCGGTTGTGGGCGCGGTGCGGCTCGTCGACGACCCGGCGCGTACGGACGTCCTGGTGGACGCGAGCACCTTCCCCACGGACGGGTACATCGCCGAGTCCGCCGCCCGGATGACCGGGAAGCAGGCCGTGTTCGTGGACCCCGCGGACCTGCCCGCGGCCCTCGGGCCGACGACGGCGGTCGCGCTCGTCAATCACGTCGACTACCGCTCGGGCCGGCTCCACGACCTGCCCGGCCTGACGGCGGCGGTCCACGAAGCGGGCGCGCTCGCGGTCTGGGACCTGTGCCACAGCGCGGGCGCGCTGCCGGTGGGGCTGGACGAGCACGGCGTGGACCTCGCGGTCGGCTGCACGTACAAGTACCTGAACGGCGGTCCGGGTTCGCCGGCGTACCTGTACGTCGCCGAGCGCCATCAGGCCGGCTTCGACTCCCCGCTGCCGGGGTGGAACTCGCACACGGACCCGTTCGGGATGACCCTCGGCTACGAGGCCGCGCCCGGCGCGGTCCGGGGCCGGGTCGGCACCCCCGACATCCTGTCCATGCTGGCGCTGGAGGCGTCGCTCGACGTCTGGGACGGGATCTCGATCGACGCGGTACGGGCCAAGAGCCTGGCGCTGACGGACTTCTTCCTGGAGTGCGTCGAGGCGTACGTCCCGGCCGGGTCGGTGACCTCGCTGACCCCTTCCGCGCACGCGGAACGGGGCAGTCAGGTGGCGTTGTGCTGCGAGGACGCGCCGCGGGTGATGCGGGAGCTGATCGACCGCGGTGTGATCGGGGACCTGCGCCGCCCGGACGTCCTGCGGTTCGGCTTCACGCCGCTGTACGTGGGCTTCGGTGACGTGGAGCGGGCGGCGCGGGTGCTGTCGGAGGTACTCGGGGCCTGACGCCCACGGGCGCGGCCCCCCGGCCCGGTGTGGGGGTGCGCCGCGCCCCCGCACCGGGCTGGATCGCCGCTGCGCGGAGCCGTTTCCCCCCACCCCGCCCCCTCCCGAACCGGTGCTTCGCCCCGGACCCCGGACCCCGTACCGCGCTTCGCGCGGTGTCCTCAATCGCCGGACGGGCTGGATTTCGCTTGGGGAAATCCAGCCCCCGTTGCGGGTCCCTCGTACGGCCGCCAGGCCGTGGGTGAAGTTTGAGGTGCGCGGGTTTCGGGGGCGGAGCCATCGGGACGCCGTGTTGCGGGCGGTGCGGGTCCGGGCGGGGCCTGGTTTCGGGATGGGGTCTCCATTGCGCGGAGGTTCGGGGCCGGAGCCCTCAGGTCCCGTGTGGCGGGCGATGCGTGGGTCCGGGCGGGGCGGGGCCCGGTTTCGGGATGGCGTGTCCGTTGCGCGGAGGTTCGGGGGCCGAGCCCTCGGGTCGCCGTGTGGCGGGCGGTGCGGCCTGGTTTCGGGGTGGGGCGCCCGCGGCCGCCGGGCCGTAGGGGAGCTCGCGGGCACCGCACGCAGCGCGGTACGGGCGTCGGGGGCGAAGCCCCGGTTCGCGGTGCCGGGGTCCGGGGGCGGAGCCCCCGGTTACGGGAAAGGGCGGGGAGCGGGAAGCGCACCCGCCCCGCCCCAGCGGAACTGATAGCGTCCGCGCTGGTCAGGTTGAATACGCCACACCTGCGGGACTGTTGGAGCAGCACATGCCGGACCCCGTCGCCCGTGACGCCGCCGAGGAAGCGTCGGCGCTCTCGCATCCTGCCGTCGCGCCGGACGCCTCCCTCGCCTACGGGGACCATCCCGATCAGGTCGTCGACTTCTACGCGCCGCGCGACGGCCGCGCCGGTGCCCCGCTCGTCGTGCTGCTGCACGGCGGGGCGTGGCGGGCGCCGTACGACCGGTGGCACGTCACCCCGTTCGCGGACTTCCTCGCCCGCCGCGGACTCGCCGTCGCCAACGTCGAGTACAGGCGCGGGCGTGAGATCCCGCAGCAGCGCGGGACCGGGCCCGTCGCGGGACGGTGGCCGGAGACGTTCGACGACGTCGCCGCCGCACTCGACGCGCTGCCGGACCTCGCGCGGCGCGCCCTGCCGCAGGCGGACCCGCGGCGCACCGTCGTCACGGGGCACTCGGCGGGCGGGCACCTCGCGCTGTGGGCCGCGGCCCGGCACGTCCTGCCGGCCGGGTCGCCGTGGCGGCTGCCCGCGCCGCCCGCCCTGCGCGGCGTCGTCGCGCTCGCCCCGATCGCCGACTTCGCGCACGCCGTCGGGCTCGACCTGTGCGGCGGCGCGGTACGCCAACTGCTGGGCGCGGAGGGCGAGTACGAGCAGCGGGCCGCCCACGCCGACCCGGCCGTCCTGCTGCCCACGGGCATCGCGACGGTCGTCGTCCAGGGCCGTACCGACATCGTCGTGCCGCAGGCGGTGAGCGAGGCGTTCGTCGACGCCGCGGCGAAGGCCGGCGAGACCGTCGGACTGACCCTGCTGGAGGAGGTCGGGCACTTCCCGCTCATCGACCCGGCCGCGGACGCCTGTGCCGTCGTGGCCGAGGAGATCGCCCAACTCGCCTGGTAGGAAAGGGCGTTCTTGCGGACAGGAGCTGACCGCAAGTCTTCCTACGGTCTTCCCATGACGAATCTCGTGACCGGAGCAACCGGAACCGTCGGCCGCCAGGTGGTCGCCGAACTGCTGCGCCGCGGACACTCCGTCCGTGCCCTGACCCGCGACCCGGGCAAGGCCGACTTCCCCGCCGGGGTGGAGGTCGTCCGGGGCGATCTGACCGACCCCGGTACGCTCACCGCCGCGCTCCAGGGCGTGACCGGCCTGCACCTGATCACCTTCGGCGGCCCGTACTTCGCCCCGTTGGAGACCGGCCCGCGCGTTCTCGAGCTCGCACGCGAGGCCGGCGTACGGCGGATCACCGTGCTGCACGGCGGCGGCCCCAGCCTGCTGGAGGACGCGGTGCGGGCGGGGGAGATCCCGTGGACCGTGCTGATGCCGGTGGAGTTCATGGGCAACGCCCTGGCGTGGGCGGACGGCGTGCGCACGGCCGACGAGGTGCGCGAGCCGTTCACCGACCGGCTCAGCGCCATGGTCCACGAGGCCGACATCGGCGCGGTCGCGGCCGTCGCCCTGACCGAGGACGGCCACGGCGGACAGGAGTACGTGATCACCGGGCCCGACGTGCTGACCCTTCGGGACAAGACGGAGACACTGGCCGCCGCGCGCGGACGCGCGATCCGGCTCGTCGAGCTGACCGAGGAGGAGGCCGTCGGCCAGTGGCGCGCCTCCGGTCTGACCGACGACGTGATCGGGTTCCTGCTGGAGGCGTACGGGAACACCCCGCCGGTGGGACGCACCGTCGTCCCCACGGTCGAGAAGGTGACGGGCCGGCCCGCCCGGACGTTCACCGAGTGGGCCGCCGAGCACGCGGACGCCTTCCGGGCCTGACCGGCGCCCCTGCCCTGCGCGCCGCCCAGGGCGCGGCCCCCGTGTCGTTCCTGTGCCACTCCTACGGCTCCGTCGTCTGCGCCCGCGCCGCCCACCGCCCCGAGACCGCGGCGGTCACCGACCTCGCCCTCCACGTGAGCCGGGTACTGGTGAAGCTCGGCCTGCGCGACCGTACCCAGGCGGCGGTCTTCGCGTACGAGACGGGGCTGGTGCGTCCGGCCTGCTGCTGAGCGCGCTGCCGCGGGTAGTCCTCACGACGGATGCCGCAGGATCCGTAACGATGCTGACGACCGCGCCCGGCGCTCCGCTTACCTTTCTCACGTGACCGAGAAGACCCGCAGCCCCGAGTACCGCCTGGCCCAAGGGGCGCTCAGCGGCCTCCGCCAGGACCTCTTCCACGACGCGTTCGCCTACCGTCCGCTGGCGCCGCTGCGCGGTGACGGGCCGCTGGTGCGGCGGCTCCCCGGCGAGCGGATACGCACGCTCGCCGTGTGGCTGCCGCACGGCGTGGTGCTGTTCACCGCGTTCTGCACGCTGCTCGTCGCGGGCGGGTCCGGGGCCGGCGACTTCGGCTCCCTCCTGTTCGGGCTCGTGCCGGCCGGCGCGGTGGCCATGACGCTGATCAGGCCGGTGGGCGCCTGGTGGGTGTCGCTGGCGAGCACCCCGTTCGTGGGGGTGCTGGGCGGGTTCGGGGACGACTGGCCCTGGACCCCCGCGGGCTTCGTCTCCCACTTCGCGGTGATGGTCCTGGTGGCGCTGCGGACCCGGCCCCGGACGGCCGGCTGGATGTGGGTGATCACCGCCGGGTACACGGCGTTCTCGGACACCGTCCTCAGCCGCGGCTACAGCAGCAACGCAGCCGCGATGCTCTTCGGCTCCGCCGTGGCCCTGCTGGCCGTGAGCATGATCCTGACCCGGCGTGAGGCGAAGCAGGAGGTCGCCGCGCAGCAGACCGTGACCGCTGTCGAGCGCGACCGGCGCACGCTCCTGGAGGAGCGCACGACCATCGCCCGCGAGCTGCACGACGTCGTCGCGCACCACATGTCGGTCGTCGCGATCCAGGCCGAGGCCGCGCCCTACCGGGTGGAGAACCCGCCGGAGGAACTGGAGCGGGCGTTCGCCACGATCCGTGAGAACGCGGTGGCCGCGCTGACCGAGCTGCGCCGCATCCTCGGCGTCGTACGGGCGGAGGACTACGAGGCGCCGGACGCGCCGCAGCCCGTGCTCAGCGACCTCGACAACCTGGTCGCCAACGTCCGCGACGCCGGACTGGAGACGGAGAAGACGGTCACCGGAGCGGTGCGCGAGCTGCCTCAGGGCGTCGAGCTGTCGGCGTACCGGATCATCCAGGAGGCGCTCAGCAACGCCCTGCGGCACGCGCCCGGTTCCACCGCCAGGATCGAGATCTCGTACGTACTGGGCGGCCTTGGCCTGCGGGTGGTGAACACCGCGCCGCAGGGCCTTGTGAAGCCCTCGCCGGGCGCGGGCCACGGCATCACGGGGATGCGGGAACGTGTGACGATGCTCAACGGCGAGATGACCGCCGAGCCGACCGAGGAGGGCGGCTACGAGGTGACCGCCTTCATCCCCGTCGCCGCGACCACCTCCCAGGAGATGTCATGACGATCCGCGTGCTCATCGTCGACGACCAGGCCATGGTCCGGGAGGGCTTCTCCGTCCTGCTGAACGCCATGCCCGACATCGAGGTCGTCGGCGAGGCGGTCAACGGCCGCGAGGCCGTGCGCCGGGTCGCCGAGCTGGCGCCCGACGTCGTCCTGATGGACATCCGCATGCCGGAGCTGAACGGCATCGAGGCCACGCGCGAGATCGTCGCCGCCGACAGCGGGGCGAAGGTGCTGGTGCTGACCACGTTCGACCTCGACGAGTACGTGTACCAGGCGCTGCGCGCCGGGGCGTCCGGCTTCCTGCTGAAGGACGCCTCCGCCCGGCAGCTCGCCGACGGCGTCCGCGTGGTCGCCGCGGGTGAGGCGCTGCTCGCCCCGACGGTCACGCGACGGCTGATCACCGAGTTCTCCCGGCTCGCCGAGAATCCGCGCCCGGCCGCGATGACGCAGGTCGGGGACCTCACCGAACGGGAGACGGAGGTGCTGGTGCTGATCGCGCAGGGGCTGTCGAACGCGGAGATCGCCTCGCACCTGGTCGTCGCCGAGTCCACGATCAAGACGCACGTGAGCAGGGTCCTGGTGAAGCTCGGCCTGCGCGACCGCACCCAGGCGGCGGTGTTCGCGTACGAGGCGAGGCTGGTCACGCCGTCGTAGGCGGGGTTAGCGTCCCGTCATGGACGCACCGTTCGAGCCCTGGTCCCCCGCCTTCGCCGCCGACCCGTACCCGGCTCTCGCCGAGCTGCGGGCACGAGGGCGGGTGCACTGGTTCGAGCCGACGCGGCAGTTCCTCGTCCCGCACCACGCCGACGTGTCGGCGCTGCTGCGGGACCGGCGGCTGGGGCGCACGTATCTGCACCGCTTCACGCACGAGGAGTTCGGGCGTACGCCGCCGCCCGCCGCGCACGAGCCGTTCCACACGCTGAACGACCACGGGCTGCTGGACCTGGAGGCCCCGGACCACACGCGGATCAGGCGTCTGGTGACGAAGGCGTTCACGCCCCGGACCGTGCAGGCGCTGGAGCCGGTGGTGCGCCGGCTCGCGGCGGACCTGGTGGCGGACCTCGCTCGCGCGGGCGGCGGGGACCTGCTGGCCGAGGTCGCGGAACCGCTGCCGGTCGCGGTGATCGCGGAGATGCTGGGCATCCCCGCGTCGGACCGGGGCCTGCTGCGGCCGTGGTCGGCGGACATCTGCGGGATGTACGAGCTGAACCCGTCCGAGGAGACGGCGGCGCGGGCGGTGCGCGCGTCGCTCGAATTCAGCGCGTACCTGCGGGAGTTGATCGCCCTGCGACGGGCGGATCCGGGCGACGACCTGATCTCCGAGCTGATCTCGGCGCAGGAGGAGGGCGACCGGCTCAGCGAGCAGGAGATGATCTCCACGTGCGTGCTGCTGCTCAACGCGGGCCACGAGGCGACGGTGAACACCACGGCGGGCGGGTGGTGGACGCTCTTCCGCCACCCCGAGCAGCTGGCCGCGCTGCGGGCGGACCACTCGATGCTGTCCACAGCTGTGGAAGAACTGATGCGGTACGACACCCCGCTCCAGCTCTTCGAGCGCTGGGTGCTGGACGACATCGAGATCGACGGGACGGTGATCCCGCGCGGCTCGGAACTGGCGCTGCTGTTCGGCTCCGCGAACCGCGACGAAGCGCGCTTCCCCCACCCGGACACCCTGGACCTGTCGCGCGCCGACAATCCGCACGTGAGCTTCGGGGCGGGCATCCACTACTGCCTGGGCGCGCCACTGGCCCGTCTGGAACTGTCGGCGTCGTTCGGGGAGCTGCTGCGCCAGGCGCCGGGCCTGAGGCTGGTGTCGGAGCCGGAGTGGAAAACGGGCTTCGTGATCAGGGGCCTGCGGGAACTTTGCGTGGAGCTGTGACCCTTCCCCACCCCGCGCTCTTTCGTAACCGGGGCTTTGAGGCGCGGGAGCCCGGGGGCGGAGCCTCGGAGCACGCGCACGCCAGGGCGCAGGGCCACGGGGTCCGGGCGAAGTCCAGGTGGCCGATCCAGCCGAGCAGCAGCGCGACCGCCACGCCCCACGCGGCCACCGCCGCGCCCCGAGCTCTGGGCGTGGCGTTGCCCGGGCGTGGCAGGTGCCACGCCCGGGCAGGCTCCTGGTTCAGCTCATGTGGTTGTACGTGTCCCCGGTGTGGGCGTCCGAGATCGCGCGGGATCTGAACGGGCGGTGGCGGTCGCCGGTACCGGAGTAGAGGTAGACCGTGTTGGTGCTGCGCTGGTGGGCGAAGAGGTCGGCCTTGCCGTCGTGGTCGACGTCGCCG